>CAZMMI010000244.1:0-6478 GCA_964567255.1 uncultured Anaerolinea sp. | reverse complement strand
TGCCCATCGCGGCTTTTTTTGAAGTCGAGCGGCTCGATAAGAGGATCGTTCATACGCTTGCGGAGGAACGTCCCAGCGCAAGTTTTGGCAGAACGAAGATGCAGAGTCTGGGTCAGAACCTGGTTGGAAACGCGGTCCAGCCGTTTCTGGTCACTCTTCTACCCGGTATGGGTAGCGGTGGAAGCATGATTGTTCACACCGGGCATGAATTTATATTTTGCTTACAGGGTGAAATATTTTATAAAATTGAGCAAGAAGAATTCCGCTTGAAAGCGGGAGACAGTCTTCTGTTTGAGGCGCATCTACCGCATTGTTGGGAAAACCGAAGCGAAGACAGCGCGCAAATCTTGCTCATTTTACACCCGGCCGATGGACGCGAGCAGTCTGGCGGGCGGCATTTCTCTTTGGATGTATTGAAAAAGGAGTTGACGATGAAAATCGCAGTTATTACAGAAGATGGGAAGACCATCAGCCAGCATTTTGGGCGCGCCCCTTACTACCTGGTTGTGACGATTGAAGACGGGAAAGTGGTTGAGCGGGAAATGCGTGACAAGATGGGACACAATCATTTCGCCGCACAGGGCCATGCAGAAGAGTCTCATGGGGCGGGACATGGACAAGATGCAGCCTCACACAACAAACACGTCAGTATGGCGCAGACGATTGCGGACTGCAAAGCGCTGTTGTGCGGCGGTATGGGCATGGGGGCTTATGAAAGCATGCGCCAGCTGAACATTCAGCCATTGGTGACGGATTTGCGTGATATTGAGGCTGCCGTTCAAGCGTTCATTGATGGTAAGCTCATCGATCACACCGAACTTCTCCACTAAGTCTACTATGAAAACCTTGTCAAGCAGGCTAAAAAGCATTCTCGCCTTCATGGCGCTTGCCCTGTTTGGCCTGGGCGTCAGCCATTCACCAGCAGCAGCCCAAACGCCGGAGTCACCCGATTCTGTGGTCTACTTCTACTTTTTCTGGGGCGATGGTTGCCCGCACTGCGCCAAAGCAAAGCCCTTCCTGGAAAGCCTGGCTGCCAAATATCCGGAAGTGGATTTGCAAGAGTATGAAGTCTATTATGACCCAGTAGGCCAAAAGGCGTTTACGAATATCGCCCAAAAATATGGGATAGAGAATCTGTATGTGCCAACCATGTTTGTTGGTCAATATTACTTGCAAGGGTATTCTGAAGAGTACGACGCAGACATCGAGGCGGTGATCGTTCACTGTATTCAGGAGGGTTGTGAAGACGCGGGCGTCGGCGTAGAAGGGTTACCACAACACCTTACTCCTACTTCTGCTCCTACGCCAACGATTGCTGTCCAGGCGACCGAGGCCCCTCAGGCCGCTACGCGTATTCCAGACGGTTCAGCTGAAGGCCAGTCGCTGAACCAGGATATGACCTTGAATGTGCCTTTGTTGGGGAATGTTAACCTGGGGCGGCAGTCGGTCATTCTTAGTACGGCGCTGATTGCTTTCGTAGACGGGTTCAACCCTTGTTCGATGTGGGTGCTGGGAATGCTGTTAGCTCTCACGCTGCACACCGGCTCTCGAAAGAAGGTGTTCACCATTGGGTTGATCTTCATCACCATCACTGCGGCAATTTACGCGCTGTTTATCGCCGGATTGTTCAATGTGCTAAAGATTGCGGGCTTTCTGGGTTGGATACAGATTGTTGTGGCGCTGATCGCTTTGTTTTTTGGCCTGATAAATGTGAAGGACTACTTCTGGTTCAAAGAAGGTCTCTCTTTCACCATCGCAGATGACAAGAAGGCCGGAATTTTCAAGCGTATGCGCGCTGTTGTGAACGCCAGCCAGTCGTTTTGGGGTATGGCCGGGGCCACGGTGTTGTTAGCGGCAGGTGTATCAATGGTCGAGTTTTCCTGCACGGCGGGTTTCCCGGTGCTGTGGGTGAACTTGCTAACCTCTCAAGCGGTTGGCGGGGCGGCTTTTGTGCTGCTTCTGCTGCTGTATATGCTCATCTACCAGATTGATGAACTGGCCATCTTTGCTTCGGCAGTGATTTCGCTGCGCGCGAGCCGCTTGGAAGAGAAGCACGGGCGGATTTTGAAGCTGGCCGGTGGGATGCTCATGCTGGCTCTGTCGGCGGTGATGCTGATTAATCCCGCTTTGATGAATAGCCTGTCAAGTTCGTTGATCATATTCGGAGCCGCGTTTACTGCAACGTTGCTGGTCTTGTTGATCCACCGTGTGCTTTTGCCAAAACTCGGTATCCAAACCCAATAGTTATTCCGATATTTACTCTATCCTTGCTTCTTTTCTCGCTCAGAGAAAGCAAGCTTCTTAATCAAAGTTTCTTATCTCAGTTGAATGTAAGGGAGAATCGAGATGCCTCAATTACCCGAAGTTGTCAGCAAGGCTTGGGAAAACCGCGAAGGCCCTATTGTTCTGGTCACTGTAGATCAGAATGGGACCCCGAACGCCATCTACGCGACTTGCGTGAGCAAGTACGACGAATCGACGCTGGTCGTGGCGGATAATTTCTTCCACAAGACACAGGAAAATATTTTTGCCGGTAGTAAGGTGTCTTTGCTTTTCATCACGAAAGAAGGCAAGTCTTATCAAATCAAAGGCTCCATTGAATACCTCACTGAGGGTGTGGTCTTTGATGATATGAAGCACTGGAACCCGGAAAAACTTCCGGGCCATGCCGCAGCCGCTTTGAAAGTGGAGCGCGTCTATTCTGGCGCGGAGCAGCTGCTTTAGCCAGCTTATTTGTGCCTTTTTTTGATCCAAGGAGGTCGTATGGTTATCATCATTTCAAGTCAGCAAGATAGTATGGATAGCCCGGTGGACCAGCGTTTTGGCCGCTGCCACTGGTTGATCAAAGTCAATACCGAAACTGAGGTCTGGGAGGCATTGCCGAATCCTGGGGTCAGTCAATCGGGAGGCGCAGGCGTTGCGGCCGCACAGTTTGTGATTGATCAGGCGGCCGCTGTGGTTGTGAGCGGTGATTTCGGGCCGAATGCAGCTGCGGCGTTCCGGGCGGCAAATGTTGAGATGCGGCTTTTCACTCCCGATGTAGCCACTGTCCAACAGGCCGTAGAGAGTTTTCAGCAAGGAAAATTGCTCCGTTTCTAAATTCTTGTTTGAGGAGTAATCCGTGCAATTTGCAATTTCCAGCGGCAAGGGTGGGACTGGAAAAACCACCATCGCGACCAGCCTGGCACTCAGCCTGGTATGTTTGGGTCAAGTGGTCTATCTTGATTGCGATGTGGAGGCTCCGAACGGTCACCTGTTTCTGAAACCTGATTTCACCAGCTCAGCCGATGCGGTGATTCGTATCCCTGAAATTGACCCGACAAAATGTACGTTGTGCGGTCGTTGCGTTGAAGTCTGTCAGTTTCATGCTCTGGCGAAAGTGGGGAAGAGAATCCTGGTCTTCCACCAGCTATGTCACGGTTGCGGAAGCTGCACCTGGAATTGCCCAGAAGGCGCAATAAAAGAGGTGCCGAATCCAATTGGCTTTCTGGAAGCTGGAGAAACTCAGCAGGGTATTCGTTTTGCGCAAGGACGATTGACCATTAGCGAGCCCATGCCCACGCCGGTAATCAGGCAGTTGAAACGCCAGGAACTCCCGGAAGAACAGGCGATTGTAATCCTCGATTCTCCCCCGGGGGCGTCGTGTTCAGTGGTAGAAACCTTGCGCGGTGCGGATTTTGCCTTGTTGGTGACCGAACCTACACCTTTTGGTTTGCACGACTTACGGCAGATTCTGGGCATTGTTCGGGAGATGAATCTCCCTGCTGGGGTGATCATCAACCGGGCACGTGACACCTATGAGCCTATGGAACAATTCTGCCGTGACCAGCATTTACCCGTAATGATGCGGATTCCATATGAGCGCAGAATTGCCGAAGGGCTGGCGCAAGGGAACACGCTGTTAGAGATTGACCCTACGTATCGGGAAGCATTTCTTGCCCTGGCAAATCAAGCAATAACGATCACTGCACAGATGAAAAATAATTGATAGAAGGAAATTGGCATGCCACAACTCGCAAAAGGCGGCAAATGGGTTTTTGGGTGGGTGCTGGTTGGGCCTGGTCGACAAATCAGAATTCCCCCGGCGGCATTTAAGGAATTTGGGTTTCAATCCGGAGAAGCAATCATCTTCACCCGTGGCAGTCGAAGTTCGGGTGGTTGTGGTGTGGGGAGGCGAGAAGTGATTTATTCCAATTCTGTCATGCCCCTGCGTGGTTTTGCGGATGGGGTGATGGGTGAGGAAGGACTGGTTGCCTTACCTGAGGAATTAGATGTCGCACTGGGGGAGCGGCTCCTGGTTGTGCGTGGAAGCCGGTACGCCTTGGGCTTGCTTAAATTCGGCCCGATTGTTGACGAAGCCAGGAAACATCCCGATCTGGAGGTGTTTTCACTATGAAGCAGCTTGTTCTCCTCAGCGGGAAAGGCGGCACCGGCAAGACTAGTTTGAGCGCAGCATTTGCTCATTTAAGTGCATCAAAAGCGTTTGTTTTTGTGGATGCCGATGTTGACGCGGCGAACCTGAGCCTGGTGATGGCTCCAGAGCAAACAAATGCACACGAATTCTGGGGCGGATCGCTGGCGGAAATCCAGCCTGAGGGGTGTACAGAATGCGGGGCTTGCGTTCCTGTTTGTCGTTATGACGCTATTTTCCCCGATCCTAGCGGCCGACCTGCGTACTGGGTAGACCCGATGGCTTGCGATGGCTGCGCAGCTTGTGTGTATGCCTGTCCACAAGGCGTGATCCGCATGGTGCAGCAGCAGGAAGGGCATTGGTACCAATCTGGCACGCCTTATGGAATGTTATTCCATGCCGAGTTGTTTCCGGGAAGAGAAAACTCTGGAAAGCTGGTAACCCTGGTGAAACAGCAGGCGCGTTTATGGGCGGAGGATCATCGCCTGCCTTTAGTGATCATCGATGGCCCACCTGGGATTGGTTGCCCGGTTATTTCTGCCTGCGCCGGAGTAGATTTGGGGTTAATTGTGACCGAGCCCAGTTTAGCAGGAATTCATGATATGAAAAGGGTTCTGGGGACGCTTCATCATTTTCGCGTCCCGGCATTGGTGTGTATCAACAAGGCGGACATCTATCCGCAGGGCGCAGCTCAGATTCGTCAATTTGCTGCGGACCAAGGAATTGAGGTAATTGGAGAGATTCCATATGACGAATCCGTTCATGTGGCTATGCTTGAAGGCGTTCCTGTAACGGCGTTTTTGCCAGAGGCACCGGCGGCGGTCTCTATTCGGGAGATTTATTCTGAAACGCTCAAGCGGCTAGATATATAAGCGAGGTCGATATGATGGATCCGGTGGAACTGGAAAGCGCGATAGTTGAAAAGCTGAAGACAGTCATTGATCCCGAGACCGGGGCAGACGTGATCCGAATGCAACTGGTGCGTGACATTCAAATCGACGAGAATGGGAAGGTAACCTACATTTTCCGACCCTCTTCCCCGCTGTGTCCCATTGCGGTGCCGCTGGCATTAGCAATTATTGGAGCAATCAACGGGGTACCGGGCGTGTCTGGCCAAAGTATAACGGTAGTTGATTATGTTGAAGCGGATCTATTGACCGAGATGCTGAAAACGGCTTTTGAGCCTTAGGCGATGATGTAGTTGTAATAACCATATGAGAGTCTATCAAGCCCAGGAGATAAGTATGGGAGCCAAAACGAAGATCGGAATCATTATTTGCGACCGATACCGCACTTGCGCAGGCGGGAAGTGTCTGCGTTCGCTTCGGAGTCGGGAAGGGGCCTTCGAGATATATACCGGTCAGGAGATCGAACTGGTCGGGTACACCACCTGTAATGGCTGTCCGGGGGGAAACATCGAGTACGCCGGGGAGGAAATGGTGAAGAACGGCGCCGAAGTTATTCACCTGGCAACGGGGTTGTTGGTAGGCTATCCGCCCTGCCCGTATATCGATACCTTCAAGCGTTTCATTGAGGAAAAATATGGCGTGAGAGTGGTGTTGGGCACGCATCCGATTCCGCAGAAGTACCTCGATATGCATACGAAGCTCAGCACATGGATCGATCCGGCTTGGGAGTCGCTGCTTTCGGCAACGATGGCAGATGAAGAAACAAGAATTGCGTATAACTAGCAGCGTGTCAGCTTAAATCTCTGGCGCACTGGTCAGGAGGACCCCATGCTGGCCTTTGGTCCCGTCCCTTCAAGGCGATTAGGAAATAGCCTTGGCATCAATAATATTCCACCGAAACACTGTCCGTATTCTTGTGTGTACTGCCAGGTGGGAAAGACCGACCGTTTGGAAATTTCTCGGCGAGAGTTCTTTCCAGTTGAGAAGATTCTTGCGGATGTAAAACAGAAAATCGATGAGAGCCAAAAAGGTGATCAACCAATCGATTACCTGACTTTGGTACCTGATGGAGAACCCACTCTGGATCTTCACCTTGAAGAACTGATCGAAGGGTTGAAGCAGTTTGGTGTACCAATCGCAGTGATTTCCAATGCGACCC
>CAZMMI010000243.1:0-6489 GCA_964567255.1 uncultured Anaerolinea sp. | reverse complement strand
TTACCCCATTCCGCCCAACAGCAACACCGCCAGAATCGCCCCGCTCAACGTGCAGGCCGTATTCACCCAATCGTTATCCAACCACTTCCAACCGCGCACCCATACCGTCGGCGTGCCGCACAGATGGAATGGATACCGCTCGGTTTCCTTCTTGCAGGTCGGGCAGTGGTAAACGGCCTGTACGGTGGCTCCCAGCAGCGAATCCACCAGGCTGCCCGCCAGACCTGAAAGCGCCAGCCCGCCAAACACCAGCAGCCCCTGTCCCCAGGTGAGCGCGGGCTTGCCCGCCCCCAACAGGTTGGCCAGGACAGGTAAACTCCCATCCGGCAGGTTGATTCCGGTATACCCCTGCCAGAACAAGGCCCCGAACAGGGCCACAAAGCCCGCTCCTGCCAGCGCCGCCAGCGTGCCCGCCCAGGAGACGCCCCCCGACGTGCCCGGTTCCACGCGCTTGCCCGTGGTGATGAGCACCGGAGCGGCCTTGCCCAGCACCCCCAGCTCGGTGGCCCAGGTGTCGGCGTTGGCGGCTGCCAGCGCAGCGGCGCAGCCCACCCAAGGCCAGGCTGCTTCGGGGAAGAAGGCGTGCAGCAGGGCGAAAACCCCGGCGATTCCGCCGTTGGCCAGCACTTGCCATGCATCCCGCTCGCTGCCCTTGGCGGCTTTCTCGTCCAGGCTGCGCTTGCGCCGTTTGGCCAGCTTGGAAAGCCCGCTGGAGGAGATAAAGAAAACCAGCAGCAAAATGGCCCAGCCCAGCCCGCCCAGCCCAAAAATGACCGTGCCGAGTAGCGCGGCGGCAAAAGCCCCCGAGCGGTTGAGCGCGCGAGCTTTGCGGGCAGCCAGGGCGATGATGCAAGCCAGGATGAATCCGGCGAGAAGTTGGATGATCATGAGACTCTAAAGGATGTTCAAGATGTAAGCCGCTCCCAGGATGAGCGTGAACGAGCAGACGGCCCCTGCGCTCCACAATATGTAGGCGGCGGGGCGGTATTCGGGGCGGCGATACAGCAGCAGCCCGGCAATTACGTCGATGACCCAGGCCAGCCCGCCCAGCACCGGTAGGAGCAGCAACTGCTCGCCCGGCACCGGCGTGATGGGTTGACCGTTGGCGTCAAACCCCAAACTCACCTGCGCCACGCCGGGTACCGCCAGGCTGACCGCCACGAACAACAGCAAGGTGAAGGCCAGTCCCAGCCCCAGCAGAATGCGTGCCAGGCGGTCTTGCCACACCCGCACCAGGTAAGCCGCGGGCAGCGCCGAGTAGGTGGGGATGCTTTCCAGGCTGCCCATCTCGATGGTGTTGCGGAAGGCTTTTAGGAAGGTGTTGGGCGCGGCAGGAGAGATGGCGTAAACCCGGTTGGGGGTCGCCACCAGCAGCATAGGCGCTAATTCAGACCCCAGAAACTCGACTGGCCCCAGGTCAGCCGTAGTGACCATGCCCAGAATGCCGCCGGGGAAGCTGAGCGGTGGCAGGGGCAGCGGCGCCGCCAAATCGGAGGCCGGGCGCACCCATTCGATATCGTGGATGGACAGGTTTTCGGCTCGCAAGCCCCACCGTAGGCGCAGCCCGTCCCGCTCCAGAATGTAATGGGCATTGAGCAGGGCGTATAACCGGTAAAGAATCAGCAACAGCGCCAGTCCGGCAACCCCGGCTAGCATCAACAGCAGAACAAACGGCCCGCCCACCCCGTTGGTGATGGCAAAGTAGATCGCCCCGCCCGCCGTACCGGCCAAAACCAATGCCAGCGCGTTGTGAATCAACACGCCGCATCGCCGGGGTGGGAGAAAGGTGATGGGCAGATCCATAGTAGATTAATTGTAACCGAACTTGGCGTTAATTCATGGGTAGCAGCGTACCGCTCTGTGAATCCCTATAGCCTTTCAGAGTTTTAAGCCTGAGTTTCTTCACCTCTCCCTTTGGGAGAGGTCGCGCCGTCGCACTTGTCCTGGTGGGTAGTGCTATGTTAAGTGCGACGGCGCGGGTGAGGGCAGAACAGGTCTACTTCACAATTATCAGTACCTGGCTTCTTCCATCGTTCAGCGTCACGAACAACCCAATCTGCCGCTCGCCCTTCACCAGGTCAAACGTGTAGGCATTCCCGTCGCTGGATTCGCGCTCAATGGTCCAGCCGCTGTCCGGCAGCGCCCCACGGAAGAACTCGGCGATTTCCTGCGGCGCGCGCGGCACGCTGAAGGTCAACCCTGCGCCCATCTGGCTCAGATCGCTGGCGTCTTCGGGCAAGGGCACATCCGCCAGGGCATCTTGCCCGCACTCCGCCGGCAAACTCACCTGCGTGGCGTTCACATCGCTCAGGTTATATTCCCAATTCAGGCTGCCCTGCCCAGGCCCGCCTTGCAAATCCAGGGTGCCGGTGGCCTTTCCGGTAAAGCGCACAATATAATGACCTTGCTTGGCCACCCATACTTCCGCATTCATCTGCTCGACCGCCCCCAATTTGAAGCCCGCGCCGCCCACTTTGTAGTGGTCGGTGAGAATGCCGTTGACGGTTTCATCCGACCCGAGCAGTTCGCTGAGTCGAATGCCCTCAAACGCGGCGGTAGGGCCCATCTCGCCAAGTTGTTGGGCAGCGGTTTTCGCGCCGCTCAGTTTGAGGCAGCCAGATCCGCCGCTGAACTCCGTGCTGACCAGGTACACGGCATCCTGGAGTTTATACAGCTCTAGCGAACCGGGTGGCACGTGCTGTTCTTCCAGCTTGGTCAACAGATGGTAGGCATCTTGCTCGATAGATTGTTCTTCCAGAAGTTGAAACACAGCGCTGGTGGCTTCACCTGTAGAAGTATTCCCTTCCAGAAGCAGCGTCAGGTTCGAACGGTAGCTTTTTAGATCTTCTAGGCCGCTGTCCAGCCCCAGGCCGTCTGAACTCTGCCCGCCGGATGGGCCGGTCGCAGGCGTGGCCGATTGGCTGCAGCCCAGGCCAACGATCAGGGCGAATACGAGTACCGCCCAAAAACTGAATTTGGGTTTCATCATCATGATCCTCCACAAATGGGATGGCCCAGAGTTACCCTACGCGTGTAGTTCGGCCTGTACTGCGGCAACGATTTCATCCAGCGGCACGATGCGCCCTTGCGCCTCGCCGCGGCGGCGTAGTTCCACGCCGCCCTGTTTGAGCGAGCGCTCGCCCACCGTGATGCGCAGCGGCAGGCCAATCAAATCGGCATCGTTGAACTTGACGCCGGGGCTTTCGGCGCGCTCATCGGTCAGCGCTTCCAATCCGGCGGCTTGTAATGCGGCTTCCAGGTTCAGTCCGGCAGCCAGCGCAGCGCCGTCTTTGCCGGGCAAAATCACCAGGTGAACGAGGTAAGGCGCGGCGCCATCCGGCACGAGCAAGCCAAAGGTGTCGTGATTCAGCTCGGCCAGGCAGCCCAGCAGGCGGCTGAGATCCAGGCGGTAGGCTTCCAGTCGCAGCGGCAGCGGGCGGCTGTTCTCATCCAGGTAAGTCAATTCGCGCGCCAGGGCAAAATCAGCGCTCATCCGGCGGCGGCTGACCAGATTGAAGCCTGTTTGAATCGAAAGGCTTGCGCCACACTCGGGGCAGGGCATGCCCGTCTGGGCCAGAGCGATGTCGGCGATGAGATCGGCGCTGTAATCGCGCCCAAAATTGACATTCAGCAGGTGATAGCCCGCCTCATTGGCGCCCGAGACCAGGTTGGGCGAGGTGGGTATCTCGCTGTCCACAATGACCTTAACATTCTTGAGGCCTACCGGCGAGGCGTAGCCGGGCACGGCGCCACAGGCGCGGATGCTTTCCTCGCTGGCAGGCTGAAGGCGGTCGCAGCCGGTCAGGCGGCGCAGGGCGGCTTCGTTTACGTCGCGGTCGCCGCGTACCACGGCAAAGATCAGTTCTTCACGCGGGGGTTGGTCTGGGTTGTTAAAGAGCGCTGTTAAGAAAACCGCCTTGGCGGTCCTTGATTCAGATATTTGCAAGAAGCGCGCCAACTCGGCGATGGTTTTGCATTCGGGGGTAGCCACTTTTTCCACCGGCAAGGCCGCTTCGGACTCGGCAGGCGCCCGACCAAAAGCAGCCGCGCCTGGGACAGCGGCATAGCCGCAATCGGCGCAGCACAGCAGGCTGTCATCTCCGGCTGAATGAGCCCACAGCCAATCGTGAGCGATTTCGCCGCCGGGGCCGCAGTCGCCCAGGCCACCTTGCAGGGGCACGCCCAGCGCCGCCAGCGGCCCGAGCAGAGTCGTAGACAGATTCTCGCTCAGGCTTTCGGCCTCCGCCGAGGCGCTGTTCAAGTGATAGACTTCCAGTACCTCGCGCAAGCGTGCCGAAAGCAAGCCGTTCCCCCGGCGGGGAGCAGCATCCTCCAATTGGGCGTGGCGGTACAGCAGCGCGGGCAGTTGGCGGTGCGAACGCAGGTGAGCGCGGCAGATTTCGCTCAAACCCAACAGGCCATCCCCGGCAAAGCTCACTTCCATGCCGCCCAGTTTTTGCAACCCGGCGACAATCTGGCCGGTCAGCCGATCCAGGGCGAGCTTGCCCAGCGGCAGCAGAACTGCCCGCCCGCCGCTCAACGGTTGAAAATACCCCGCTCGCGCCAGGAATTGCTGCCCCGCCAGGTCCAATCCGGCGGGCGTTTCACGCTGGGTGCGGGTGAAGAGCCGATCGAGACGCATCGTTTAAATGAAGATGTCCATCCACATCGAGAAGGCGCGGTAGAGAGCAGGCGCCGCCGCGTGGTTGGCCCGGCGCATGATCCAGCCTGCCAGCAGACCCTGGATGAGCAAGAAGGCCAACCCGAAGAGCATGGTGGGCAGGTCTTCGGTGCCCAGCAGGGCCGGGAACCGCCACACCGCGAACATGATCGAGGTGATGATCCAACCGCGGATGTCGCCCAACCACCAGGAAAGGCGCGGCTGGATGAATCCACGGAAGACGGTCTCTTCGGCCAGGGCAATCCCCAGCGCAAAGAGGAGATAGGTGACCTGGTCGGTGGAAGGCCCGCCCAACACATCCATGACGCGATTACGCAGGAAGATGGTCAGCAGGGCCAGCAAGATGCCAATATACATGGCCGGGCGCAGCGTGGCGGTTCCCCAGCCAATGCTGCGGATGGGCTGCCCGCGGATGATGAGAGCGACTACAAAGGGCAACAAGCATACCAGCGCCAGAATTAGTGGGCGCAGAAGGGGTTCGACGAGGGTAGGGACATTCAGCGAATCTGTGAAGCGCTGACCGATTTGCCCGGAGTACACCGCAAAAGAAAACACCACGATCAGCATATACAGCCCGAGGGCTACCAACCCGTCGCGGCGAGGATACTTAAAACCTAAACGGGGCTGGCGCAGTTTGGGGGCGAGCGAAAACAGCCACACCACCGCCACCACGCCCAACCATTCGGCCACATAAGGGGCATATTGAGTAATCATTCTTCGTCGGTTCCTTCAACCGGAGGTTGGATGGGTTGGGTGAGTTCGATGTCGCTTTCCACCTGCACTTCGATGTGCTCTTCCATGCGCACTTGCCCGCGCAGAAAAGCGCCTTCTTCGGTAGCCAGTGATACCACGGTCACATCGCCCCACACGCGGCCCGTGCCGCGGATTTCGAGCTTTTCAGCGGTGATGCTGCCGTTGACTGTGCCGGCGACCACCACGGTGTTGGCTTTGAGCATTTCGCAAATCACCCGCCCGGTTTCGCCAATCACGATCAACCCGCGCACGGTGATATCGCCTTCAAACGCGCCTTCAATGCGCACCCCGCCGCTGCCGCGCAGGTTGCCTTTCCAGACAATCCCCGGCCCCAACACGGAGGTAACCCGCTCGGTGGGGGTGACGGCCGCGGCAGATGGAGTTTGTGGTTTTCGGAACATAGACCCTCCCGTTCAATCCTCGTTTATACCACATCCGAGGCGGAATTGCGTTCGAAATCTCCACGGCATACTGCGCCAGGGCTCAGGGGTGCTTTGAATGCCCACTCGCGGCCCAACGAGCACCTCTATGTCCGGCACACCGGGCCCTGTTTCAATAAATAATTCGCCGGAGGGGTCGCACAGGTTCAGACCGTTTTGCTGCCCGTCCAGCGCCAGCGCCCGGCACAGCTTACCGGGGCCGTCGGTCCAGCGGGCCGGGGGCACGCCCGCCCGGCGCAGCGCCATCTCTTCCAGCCCTTCCACCGGCTGGATGGCGCGCAGCAGCACTGCCGCCGGAAAGCCCTCGGCCTCGGTGACTGCGTTTAGCAGCCAGTGCATGCCGTAGGTAAAGTAAATGTAGGCGTGCCCAGGCGGGCCGTACATCACCGCGGTGCGCGGGGTCTTTCCGGCGCGGGCATGGCAAGCCAGGTCGGTTTCACCGATGTAAGCCTCGGTCTCCACAATCCAACCCGAAAGGCGCGCCCCGTTCAGGCTGCGCACCAGGCGCATGCCCAGCAGGCCTCGGGCCACTTCCAGGGTGGGGCGAGCAAAGAAGGATTGTGGCAGACAAATAGAAGCCATACAAATATTGTAACGCCAGTTAGAGTTCACATG
>CAZMMI010000242.1:3311-6491 GCA_964567255.1 uncultured Anaerolinea sp. | reverse complement strand
CGAATTTGAGGTGTGTGTGGGGTGCGAAGCACCCCACACACACCTCAAATTCGGGTCTCTTCCACCTCTGGCTGAGTAGTTAATTGCTTTTTATCACAAAGGGGCGGGTCTGTAGACCCGCCCCTGATCAAAGGCTTGTTTTGTGGTTAGCCAGCCGCGGAATAACCGGGGCCGTCCTTGAAGAAGCGGGCGTTCGCCGATTTGGCAGGAGTGAGATCCACTACATCACCGGCATGCAGCATCTTGGTCGCTTCGAGGTGGACGGAATCACCGTTGTGATCGGAACCGTCGTAGACCTCTTCGTACCCGGGCGTGCCGGCCGGCATGGACAGCAATTGGCCTTCTTTGGCTTTGAATGCTGCCGGGACCTCATCCTCGGGGAAGATGGCTTCCCAGGGGCATTCGGGCACGCATGCGCCGCAGTCGATGCAGGTGTCGGGGTCGATGTAGAACCAGGGCCATTCGTCAACGGGCTGGCCCGGCACAATACACTCGACGGGGCAGACCGTCTGGCATCCGCCATCGCGCAGGCATAAGCTGGTGATTACATGGGTCATAACATCCTCCTGTGAGAGTCAAAAAGGGTTAGCCCAAAAAGCGCCGTTCGGCTTCCTCCCAGTTGACAACATTCCACCAGTTGGCGAGGTAGTCGGCGCGGCGGTTTTGGTATTTGAGGTAGTAGGCATGTTCCCAAACGTCGACCCCGAGAACAGGGAAGAGTTTTTCAGCCAGGGGGGTATCCTGGTTGGGGGTGGA
Organism: uncultured Anaerolinea sp.; assembly: GCA_964567255.1. Taxonomy (GTDB): domain Bacteria; phylum Chloroflexota; class Anaerolineae; order Anaerolineales; family Anaerolineaceae; genus Anaerolinea. The sequence goes on along the minus strand of CAZMMI010000242.1, from coordinate 5,735 downwards.
GTGGATGACCAGACCGCCATCCGCCTTGCGGCTCAGCCAGGCCCAACCCGAGCCAAAGCGGCCCAGGCCGGCTTTCTCGAGCTGTTCCTTGAAGCTCGCGAAGCTGCCGAAGGTGGAGGAGATGGCGGCGGCCAATTTGCCTACCGGTTCCCCGCCGCGCTTTGGCCCCATGATGGCCCAGTAGATATTGTGGTTGTACACCCCGCCGCCGTTGTTGCGCACCACGGTGCGGATATCTTCCGGGAGGCTGTCCAGGCTGCTGAGCAGGCTTTCCAGCTTTTGGTCAAAGTACTGCGGGTACTTCTCCAACGCCGTATTCAAGTTTTTTAGGTACGTAGTGTGGTGTTTGCTATAATGCAACTCCACGGTTTGAGCGTCAATGAACGGTTCCAGCGCGTCATACGCGTAGGGTAAAGCAGGGATTTCGAAAGCCATTTCGTTGCTCCTTTTATTATAATTGATTTTCGATTCTTAGCGCCGAAAAACCTCACAAATTGGAGATTATTGATCTCGGCTAAGTAATTCTAATAAAACGGATAGACTTTGTCAAATAATATGAAAGAACTCTCATGAACAAACCATCCCAGCCCCGATTATCGCCGTACCTGGTTCTTCTGGTAGGTATCTTTGCCATTTCCACGTCATCGGTATTCATTCGCCTGGCCCAGCGCGAGGCCTCCTCGGTGGTCGTGGCGGCTTACCGCATGGGCATCGCCGCGCTGGTGCTGCTGCCGTTTGCCTGGCGCCGCCGGGAAGAGATCGGCGGCATGAGCCGCAAGCAGTGGGTGCTGGTGGGACTTTCGGGGGCTTTTCTGGCGGTGCATTTCGTTTCCTGGGTTACTTCGCTTTCTTTGACCTCGGTAGCCAGCTCGGTCGTGCTGGTTACAACCACGCCGCTGTGGGTGGCACTGCTCTCACCGCTTTTCCTGCGGGAGAAACTCACCCCATGGGTGTGGGTGGGGCTGGTGGTGGCTTTGACTGGCGGCACGCTGGTGGGGCTGAGTGAAGCCTGCCAAATCACCGCGGGCGGGGTGGCCTGCCCCGATTTGGCGGGCTTCTTTCAGGGCAAGGCCTTCTTGGGCAATTTGCTGGCGCTGGTGGGGGCCTGGATGGCGGCGGCCTATATGATGGTGGGGCGCAAGGTGCGAGCGGCGCTGTCGGTCACGGCCTATATCAGCGTGGTGTACAGCGTGGCGGCGATCTTACTGTGGGGGCTGGCGCTGGCTTCAAGGCAGGCGGTGGTGGGCTTCAGCCCGCCGATCTACGTTTGGTTTGCGCTGTTGGCTTTGGTGCCGCAGTTGATGGGTCACACTTCATTCAATTATGCCCTTGGGTATTTGCCCGCGGCGTATGTTTCGGTGGCGACACTGGCCGAGCCAATTGGGACGACGCTGCTGGCGATTGCGGTGCTGAATGAGCTGCCCTCTGCGCCGGAAATCGTGGGCGGGGTGATCATCCTGGCGGGGATCGCCATTGCCAGTTTGAACACGCGCGGCGCCAGCGTGGAGGCGTAGGGTCTTGCGGGGCAAATAAAGGGATTTGTAGCGCGGGAATCCCTTCCCGCGATCTTATGGTTGAGAAGATGCCGGGTAAGAAACCCGGCCTACAAAAGGCTGCTAGTCTATGGTTTGTGATTGGCGAACTGCCCGAAATCCAACATCGGCTCTATTGCAAAGAGTTAGCGATTAACGAAATTGCTTCCAAAGCGCCATCCAACATCTCTTCTTTTGTTATCAAACCACGGTAGTAAAGGAATAATTCATTCTTATCAAGTTTAATTACGTCGATCACATTAGTAGTTTCTTGAATTTCAACGAGCCGATCTGTGAGAGAAGCATCTGAAAAGTTTGTTGTCGAAGTGGGCTTAACTTGAAATGTATCATCGAAACATGGATCAAAAGAAGAGTATCCTTTTGGAGAAGAATCCCTAGGAAAATATTTCCTGGACAGAGTAAAAGATACTCTATTTGGGTTCTCTACCTGACATTTTATCCATGAATCCTGGAATCGTCCTACGTGCCATAATTCTATCAGCACAGATATATTGTGGTATTGTCCCCGAATACGGGCTTTTGAAGATGGAAAACCCCCAACAGCATAAGTAAACCCATGTGCTTTAATCCACCGATTTATTTTTTTCCCACACACATAACGAAGAAACCAAAGTAAATATAAATTGTAAATGGCAATGGAGGCAATCGTGTAAAAAGTTCCCAAAAGCCATTTCGGAATGGTATTAAAAAATTGGGTGGCATAAAAAAATTTTTGGGCAGGGAACCACGCCACGCCAAGCGCAATAATCAATAAAAAATATCCATACTCATATCGGCCGAGTTTCATATTGTTAGCACGGTTATCGATATTATGGCTCGTAGGGGGGCATGAGTTCTTCCACCTCGGGCGTGGGTAAGGGGTCGTCGGAAT
>CAZMMI010000242.1:0-3211 GCA_964567255.1 uncultured Anaerolinea sp. | reverse complement strand
TCGTAGGGGGGCATGAGTTCTTCCACCTCGGGCGTGGGTAAGGGGTCGTCGGAATAGCCATATTCGCCGCGGAAGGCGAAGCAGGTGACTGCGCCGGGGTAGATGTCTACCTGATGGGTGTAATTCTCTTCCTCGTACTCGATGGTGATTTCATACCTGCCCGCGGGCAGGTCGCTGAGCACCATGTTCTCGCCGTAGTAGGGGTCGCTGTGGACCGTGGACGTGCCGTAGGTGATTACCGTCCAGCGCTGACGGGTCTCCAGGTTCCTGATCCAAACTTCTTTGCGCTGGAGGAAGCTGCCACTGGTGTTGCGGGCCTGCCCGGTCAAAACGCCCCAACCTTGCGGCGGTGACAGCCACAACTCGGGGTTGAGCGTGGTGTGGTAGCTGTTGTTCTCGGTGCGCACCTCAAAGTGCAGGTGAGGGCCGGTGGTGAAACCGGTGACGCCCACTTCGCCAAGCAAATCCCCGGTCTGTACGATCTGCCCGTTGACCACGTGGATTTTATCCATGTGCGCATAGACGGTGTAGAGGCGCTTGCCCTGGTAGCCAAATTCATGGCGGATGGCTACCGCCAGCCCGTAGGGGTCGTCGGTGCTGTCGTTGCCCAAAAACAGACCCCAGCCTGCCCAGATGACCTTGCCGGGGCCGGCTGCCAGCACGGGGGTGCCTTTGGGGGTAGGAATGTCCACGCCGGTGTGGACGATGTCGGTGCTGTAGAACATGCCGCCGTAACGATAGTCGGCCAGGGGCCAGTTGACTTTGTCGGCGGCGATGGGGCGGGTGAAGAAGAAGTGGTCGTTGGGGGTGAGGCCCCAGGGCACTTCATACAGCGGCGGGCGCCACAAGGAGATGGGGGCGGGGCCGGGGGTGGGCAGGTTGAAGCGCAGCGGTTCTTCTTTACGGATTGGGGCGGCTGCTTCTTGGGCCTGCTGGGTTTGCTCGAGGGGCGGGACCACGGCGCGGATGGGCGTGGGGGTGGGTTGGGGCGGGCGGAAGGAGCCGTCGCCGCTGCACCCGGTGATGACAACAATCATCAGGCAGATCCAACCAAAACGAGCCAGGCGTGTCCGGTTTCGCATACGCATCAATTGACGCCGGCGGGGGTGAGCGTGGGGCGCGGGGTGATGGAAGGCGTGGGGGTGGGGGGAAGGGTTGGGGTGACCCAAACGCGGGTGGGGGGGCGGGTTTCGGTGGGCGTGAGGGTGTGGGTGGGCACGGAGGTGGGGGTCGCCAGCGCTTCCGCCGGGTAGACCTGCACCATCGCCGACTGCCACTCCAGGCCTTCACGCATGACAAACTGGTTGAAGCGCAGACCGGGGTAGTAAGTCTGCCAGTTGGCGGTGGAGGGCAGGCGTTCCCAATCGAAGCGCAAGGCCAGCTCGGTCAGGTCGATCCAATAACCCTCGGGGATTTCTGTGGGTTTGCCACCCTGGTCGTACCAACTGGGAACCCCGCTGAAACGGGCATTGGTGTCCCAGGGGGTGTAGGACAGAGGCTCCCCGGCTGAGCCATCCTGGTAGCGGGCCTTGAGGTAAATGCGCCAGTAGGTCTGCCCGGCGAATTCTTCCCGCACGGTGACGATCCAACCGGCGGAGGCCAGCAGTGGATTGAACGAGAAGGCCCGCCCGGTGAGCAGCCAATCTTCTGCGATGAGGGGCAGCGAGGGGGTGGTGATGGGCACGTAGGCGTTTTCCAGGCCGGAAAGGGCATCCCAACCGGAAGCGACGCCGATTTCATGGCGCAGGGCATCGAAGGCCTCGTCTACGGCGTCCAGCAGATAGGGGTTGGGGGCGGTGACATCTTGCAAGGGCACCAGGGCGGCTCGCCCGGCAGGCTCGGCCTCCACGTTGAAGACTTGCGAGTAGAGGGGATCGGCGGGGGAAATATCGCCACGTTGAATTTGCTCCCAAAGCCAGCCGTCGAGGGGGCCGTTTCTCCACAGTAAGCCGTAAACCGTGCCGGGGAGGTTGAATTGGGGCATGCGCTGCAGACCGGTGATGCGCTCAAAGGCATCCAACGAGGTTTGATTGGGCCCGGAGAGGGTGGTGAAGAGCACATCCGCCGCGGGAGTCCAGGCGGGCCAATCGCCGATGCCGACTGTGCCGCCATATTCGGAAGTGGATTGGCGGTCCCAGGCCAGGATGCGGTGCTCGCCGTTGAATGGGGAGGCCCAGGAGAGGAAGCGCCCTTCGGGCGACCAGACGGGATGGTCTTCGGAGACCTTGGGGTTGCGGCTGAGGTTGGTGAAGCGGTCGTTGGATACATCCAGGTCGGCCAGCCAGATATCGGCGTCGCCGGAGCGATCGGAGATGAAGGCGATCTGGCGGCCCAACGGCGACCAAGCCGGGGCGCGGTCGATGCCGGGGCTTTCGGTGGTCAGCAGGATGGGCTCCATGGTGGGGTCGGTGAGTGAGCGCAGATAAATATCCAGGTTTCCTTCCACGTAGGCCTCGTAAGCCAGCCACTGGCTGTCGGGCGACCAGGTGGGGGAGCCTTCATATTCGGTCGTGTCGGTCAGGCGCAGGCGGTCGCCGGTGGTCAGATCGAGGATGAACAGGTCCCAGTAGCCGTTTTGGCGCGAGGTGTAGGCCAGGCGGGTGCCGTCGGGGCTGAGGGAGGGGTGCATTTCGTCCCAGGGCTGGTTGGTCAGGCGGGTGAGGGGCAGGAGGGAGGGGTGGTAGGCGAAGAGGTGCGTGTAGGCTCCGTCGCGCATGGATAGGATGAGCACACCTTCGTTGATTAAATCGGACTGGGCGTCCGGGTTGACCAGGCTAAAGGGAATGTAGGGCGTGGCGGTATAGGTGGCGGTGGCGGGCAGGGGCGAGGGGGTGATGGAGGCGGTGGGGCTGGGGGTTTCGCTGGGGGTGAGGGAAGGGGTGATGGTGGCGGGGGGGCCGGCATTGGCGGAGAAGGGCAGCCGCCAGCCGAGGTCCTGCGCGCCGGGGCTGCTGATCCAGTAGAGTGCGACTGCGTTCATCAGGACGAGCACTAGGATGATGACCGCGATGAGAACGGGGGAGATCTTGGGTTTTGTTTTCATCGATAATAACCGAATTGTAACACTGTGTGCGGAGGGAAGAGAAGAAAATTTGTCTACAAAGCTTACGATTCTGAAAAGAAGGTAAATCTCTCCGCGAACCCTGGCACTTGCATCCACACCGTCCCGGTGTCCTGCCGGGAGGGCAAGTGTTCCACGAATGGCCCTGGC
>CAZMMI010000241.1:5121-6553 GCA_964567255.1 uncultured Anaerolinea sp. | reverse complement strand
GCCCGCCGGAAGATCTGGCGGCTTTGCTGCCCCGCCTGTTGGGCCCGGAATATGCAGGGCAGCCTGTACAAGGGTTGTCCTGGGCAGGAATGCGCTTGGAGCAACTGGTATACTATAAGAGGAATTAAATTCCGAATTTGACATGTATGTGGGGTGCGAACCACCCCACATACATGTCAAATTCGGATTGAGAAAGGAGAGCGCTCATGGCTCGCGTAGAGATAGAACTAAATCCGGTAGATCAAATTACCACCGACGCGATCGGCCAGCCTGGTCAGCGTGTTTTTTACATTCAAGGCGTGCAGGGTGAGCAAATTGTGACCCTGATTGTTGAGAAGCTACAGATCCAGACTTTATCCTTAGGTGTGGAAGAATTCCTACTGGAACTGCGCGGACGCTTCCCCGAGCTGGATGAGACCACCTCTGACTATGAAGAGGATCGTATGCGCATCCAGCCGCCCGTCGATCCGCTCTTTCGCGTGGGCGAACTGGCCTTGGGTTACGACCGGGATACCGATCGGGTGATGATCCTGGCTCGCGAGGTGCTTGATTCGGGCAGCGAGGAGCCGCAAGATGGCGAACCGGCCGGCAGCGAGGTGCGTTTCTGGTGTACGCGCGACCAACTGCACGCCATGTCCCGCTGGGGATTGGAAGTTTCGGGTCGCGGGCGGCCCATCTGCCCCTACTGCGGCCAGCCCATGGAGCCGAGCGGCCATTTTTGTCCCAAGCGCAACGGTTATAAGCATTAAAGCGCCATGGATCACGCGGGCATCCTGGCGGCCTTGCAAAAAGGGACCTTTTCCCTGCAGGGCCAGTTTGTAAGCGGCTCGAACTATACTTTCCTGGGAACAATTGCGGGAGAGGACGGGGAATATCCGGTTGTCTATAAGCCCTTGCGCGGGGAACAGCCCTTGTGGGACTTTCCCTTGCGCAGCCTGGCGCACCGCGAGGTGGCAGCTTACCTGCTCAGTCAAGCCGTGGGCTGGGAATTGGTCCCCCCGACGGTTTTCCGCCGCAAAGGTCCGTTGGGTTCTGGTTCGGTGCAGTTATTCATTAACCACGAACCCGAATACCATTATTTTAACTTTAGTCCAGAAGATCGCGAGCGCTTGCGCCCGGTGGCGGTGTTTGACCTGATTACCAACAACGCCGACCGCAAGGGCGGGCATATCCTCAAAGGCGAGGATGGGCACTTGTGGATGATCGATCACGGATTGTGCTTTCACAGTGAAGACAAGCTGCGCACCGTGGTGTGGGACTTCGCCGGGCAGCCCATTCCAGCCGAATTGCTGGCGGATCTAGCCTGCCTGGACGAATTGCTGGCTGAAGGGGCTCCCCTTCGGGAGGGCCTATTGGCGCACATTCAAGAAGCAGAGGTGGCAGCGCTGGCTCTGCGCGCTGAAAATCTGCGCCGGTTGGGCGTTTTTCCACC
>CAZMMI010000241.1:0-5021 GCA_964567255.1 uncultured Anaerolinea sp. | reverse complement strand
TGGCAGCGCTGGCTCTGCGCGCTGAAAATCTGCGCCGGTTGGGCGTTTTTCCACCGCCGCCCGAATCGCGCCGCCATTTTCCCTGGCCGCCGGTATAATCTTGGGTGATTGGGAATTGCTGCGGGAACGATCTCTGCTTCGCTGAGTAAATTCTGAAAATTTCGTTGAACGAGGTGTTCTGATGGCACATTACCGCCTGGTTTTGATCGGTTTTGGCAACGTAGGCAAGGCTTTTGCCCGCCTGTTGCTGCGCAAGCGCGACCTGCTGGCCCGTGATTACGGCCTGACCTTTCAGGTGAACGGCATCACTACCGGGCGGCACGGGCGGGCCATCGACCCGGCCGGGCTGGACCTGGCCCGCGCAGTGGAGGTGCTGGAGAGCGGCGGGAACCTGGATGTGCTTTCCGCCCAGCCGGCTCCGGCGGACACCCTGGAATTCATTCGTGCCTGTCCCGCGGACGTGCTCTTTGAAAACACCCCCGTCAACCATCACACCGGCCAACCCGCCATCGACTACCTGTGCGCCGGGCTGGAAGCCGGAATGCATGCCGTGACGGCCAACAAAGGCCCGGTGGTGCATGGTTATGACCTGCTCACCCGCCTGGCCGCGGAGAAGGGCCGCCGCTTCCTGTTCGAGTCGGCGGTCATGGACGGCGCGCCGATCTTTAGCCTGTTTCGCGGGCCGCTGCCTGCTGCTGAGCTGCGCGGTTTTGTGGGTATTCTCAACTCATGCACCAACCTGCTGCTGGAGCTCATGGAGCAGGGCAGCAGTTTTGACGAGGCGGTGGCTTATGGCAAATCCATTGGCATCACCGAGACCGACCCCAGCGCCGACATCGACGGCTGGGACGCCGCCATCAAGGTAGCCGCGCTGGCAACGGTGGTGATGGGCGAGCCGCTCAAGCCGCAAGAGGTGCTGCGTGAGGGCATCCGCGGAATCACTCCAGAAATGCTCAAAGAAGCCCTGGCAGACGGGCAGCGCTGGAAACTGGTCTGTTCCGCCCGCCGCGAAGAGGGCCAGCTGGTAGGGCGGGTGGAACCGCAGCGTGTCTCAGCCGGATCGCCGCTGTATAGCATCGGCGGGACCAGCTCTTATGTGCAGTTCGAACTGGACACCCTGCCCGGCCTGGGCATCGTGGAAAGCGACCCCGGCCCAGAGACCACCGCCTATGGACTGCTGGCAGATTGGATCAACGCCGTGCGGGGGATGTAAGTCATGCAGATTATCCTGTTTGATGTGGACAGCACCCTGCTGACCACCGGAGGGGCGGGTAAATCGGCTCTCATGCGCAGCCTGGCGCAGGCGTACCGCCCGGTGGAGCCGCCGCCCGGGTATTCGCTGGCAGGCAAGACCGACCCGGCTGTATTGAGCGAGGTGCTGGCCGCGGCGGGGGTCAAGGATGGGCGCGTCCAGGAGTTGGTGACGCAGGCTTTGCGCGTCTACCCAGCCATTTTGGAAGAGGAACTGGCCCAGGCCGGGACGACTCAACCCTGCCCCGGTGTGCCTGCGCTGCTGGCTGCGCTTTCACAAATACCCCAGGTAGAGTTGGGTCTTTTTACGGGGAATCTGCGCGCCGGAACGCTGACCAAGCTCCGCGCTGCCGGGCTGGGTGGCTTTGCCTGGCGCTGGTTTGCCTGTGGCGACGGCCTGCCCGACAAGACCCAGGTGCTGGCCCGCGGGCTGGCCGAAATGCGCGCGGAGCGGCCCGGTTTGGACGCCGGGCAGGTGCTGGTGGTGGGCGACGCGGAGGGTGATGTGCAGGGCGGCAAGCTGCACGGCGCGCGCGTTCTGGGCGCCGCCACAGGCGCGCTGACCCCGGCCGAGTTGCTCGCGTTAGGTGCCGACCATGCCGTGGAAGATTTGAGCGATACCGCCGGGCTGGTGCGCTGGATTCTGTCCGTATCTACACGGTAGGCGCAGGGCTCATCTCCCGCAGGACGATGGGCTCCTGGTGGCGCACAGGCTCAGCATTGCGAACCAGGAACCTTTTGAGGGCATCCGGTTTGATGTTGAGCGCTGCCAGTGTCTTGGGTGTATAGGCAACGATTTCAATTTCGTACAGGCCGTTATCGGGGTCTTCAAATTCGGGACCGCAGCGCTGATCGGGATGCATCTTGAGCAGCGTGCAGGTATAGTACAGGGTCTTGACGTCGCGATCATCTTCTAGCTTAAGAATGGGCTGCTTGACTTTGATGATTGCGCCTAGTTCTTCTTTGAGTTCTCGATGCAGCGCTGATTGCAAGTCCGGGTCTTCATCTTCCACGCCTCCACCGGGCGCAACCCAATATACCGGCACGCCTGGGCGTGTCCGTTTGATCAAAACCAGCTCCCCCTTGCCATCAAAAAGAATGGCTCGAACAGAAAATGGTTTTCTCGGCATATTGCTCCCCAATACATACCGTGAGATTTGGCGGCTTGATGGATGAATTGTAACGGTAAGCTAGCATTCCCAGGATACATTATTTATGACGCATTTTGCTTCCAAAAGTTACGCGCCTCGCATACAATCAGGGTATGTCTGAAGCTTACCTTTTTACATCCCTCCTGCTTTCAGCCGGAGACGACCCCTTGACTGCCCTGTGCCGCAAAAGCGGGCTGCGCCCCGAGCGGGTTGAGATGCTGCAGCGCATCAACCCGCCGGAAACGGTTCCCTCTATCGATATACCCGTGTTGGATTGGCCCGCCGCGCCGCTGCTGGATCATTTCGTCTTGCAGCAGGTTTGCTCGGCGTTGGAATTTGGACGGCTGGATCTGGCTGCGCTGTGCCAAACCCAGGGCGGCCAGACCGTGACGATGCTCCTGGGCGGACCGGCGGTGGTGGGACGCTACAACCTGCCGCCTGAAGCACGTTTACAGTCCCTGCCCTTACTGCCCGGCGGCGCAGAGTTCCTTTTCCGCACGGCTGCCGCGGCGATTGGCTTGCTGCCGCAAGACGAGCGCATCACCCACCTGGCGGGCGATGTGACCGTCGAGGCCCTGCCAATCTTTGACGCATCCGAAGTGCTGGCGGAAGAGCGCGGCGCGCTGTTCCAGCTTCACGCCCTGCTGGCGGCGCGGACTGCCTGGAGCTTGTTAGCCAGTCATGGCGCGGGGGCCGGGCTGGCCACTTTGGTGGAGAGGATCTAAATGAGCGACTCTCTTGTCCTTCTGCAAGAACAACTTTCCGGGCTGCGCCAACCCGTCGAACTGGCCAAACTGGTGGAGCAAATCCAGGCAGGCAGCCAGCCGGCGCAACTGACCCCGCACCTGCCGGCGTTGGAAGAGATCGCAGCGCAAACCGGCGACCCTGTCCTGTGGCTGGCCCTGGGGACGGCGCAAGAAACCCTGGGTGATTTTTCCGCCGCTCGCCGCTTGCTGGAACAAGCCGTGAGCGGTTTGGAAGCCGCCCTTGACCCGCGGCAATTGGCCGAAGCGCGCTGCCGCCTGGGTAGCTTGCTGCGCGAAATGGGCCTATTCGCGGAAGCCAGGGCGTTGATCGAGGCTGCGCTGGTCGCGGATGATGACGCCGGCGGACAGCCCAGCCCGGCGTTGTTGCGCGATTGGAACGCCCTGGGCCAACTGCTGCAAGACGAAGGCAACCCGGATGAAGCTTTGCCTGTGTTGCGCCGCGCTTGGGAGGCTGCCGAACAGCTTTTGCCGCCGGGCCATGTGCTGCGCGCCGTCATCGCCACCAACCTGGCCAGCGTGCTGCGCGATTTGGGCCTTGCCGACCAGGCCGTGATCTATCACCGCGTGGCGTTGCAGGAAGATGAAGATCATCGCGGTGCAGAGCATCCTACGGTGGGGCGTGAGGCCATTGACCTGGCGGTGACGCTCCTGGCTGTAGGTGACCCGGTCGGGGCGCAGTCGCTGGCAGAGCGAGCCCTGGCGGTGGATGAGGCTTGCTTTGGGGGGCAACACCCCTCGGTGGGGCGCGATCTGGCCAACCTGGCTGAGATTCTTCGCGCGCGCGGCAACCTGGACGCCTCCGAATCCGCAACCCGGCGGGCGCTGGGGATTTTTGTTGCTTCCTATGGCAAGTTCCACCCGCTCACCGGCACGTTGTGGAACAACCTGGGCCACACCCTGCAAGTCCAGCGTCGCTATGACGACGCGCTCAATGCTTTCAATCAGGCCATGGTCATCTTCCAGAAACGCCACGGGCCGGGCCACCTTTCTGTGGGGCTGGTGTATGGCAACATCGGCGCGATTATGCAGATGCAGGGCAAGCTGATGGCGGCGCGAATTTCGCTGGACCATGCCTTGCACGTTTGCGAGGCTGCCCTGGGCAAGGAGCATCCCACCGTGGCAGTGTTGATCAAGAATCTCGCCGAGGTACTGCGCCAGTCGGGAGATCTGACCGGAGCCCGAACGGCTTGCGAGCGGGCTCTGGCCATCGACACGGCCCTGCTGGGGCCGGATCATCCCAACACGGCGCTGGCTCACGCCAACCTGGGGCGCGTGCTGCAAGGGATGGGCGACCTGGCCGGAGCCGAGGAGCACACCCGCCAGGCACTGGCAGTGGAAGAGGCGGCTTATGGCGAATCTCACCCGCGCATTGCCGGGCGTTTAAACGGCCTCGGGCTGATCCTGCGCGAGCAAGGCCGCCTGGAGGAAGCCGTTCGGGTGCTGGAGCAGGCGCGCACCGTGGCTGGGCAAGTGTATTCGGGCCCGGCCCTGGACGCCGCCAATATTCACACCAACCTGGGCGTGGTGTTGCAGGACCTGGGCCGGGCGGATGAAGCCCGTGCGGAACTGCAAGCGGCGCTGGAACTGTATAAAAAGCTGCTCCCCGCCGGGCACGGGCGCATCCTGGCTGTTGAAAAGCGCCTGGGTTAGGTAGAACCCCAAACCCTAAGGGTCTTCGGAGACCCTTAGAACCTATCCTAAAATTAGGAAGGGAAGCGATTTTGAGGTGTGTATGGGTGCGAAGCACCCACACACACCTCAAAATCGCGACCTCCCCCAATATTTTTAGGATAGGTACTTAGGGTTTCGTCTTTCATCCTATTTCACTTCAATAATGATCGTGAACGTATCC
>CAZMMI010000240.1:0-6565 GCA_964567255.1 uncultured Anaerolinea sp. | reverse complement strand
GCCAGGGCATCGGGCGGAATGACCAGCTCGGCGGCCCTGTCGAGGCCCTCCATTTGTTCAAGGGTGCGGATGCCAACAATGGGAGAAGCCACGGCGGGGTGCGCCAGAGTCCAGGCGATGGCAACGACCGATTCTTTCTCGCCGATTTCACGACAGATGGCGGAGAACTCAGCCATTTGCTTGTTCTGCTCGCCCAGGCTGATGCCGTATTCGTTTTCTACTTGATTGGTGCGCGAACCGGCTTCGGAGCGCAATTTTCCGGTGAGGATACCGCCGGCCAGGGGCATGTAAGGAATGACACCGATGCCGAATTCCAGGGCGGCGGGCAGCACCTCCAGCTCGGGAGCTCGGCAGAGCAGGTTATACATGGACTGCTCGGAAATGATGCCCACTTGCCCGCGATTCCAGGCGTGGACCTGGAACTTGGCCAGACCCCACCCGGGGAAGTTGCTGGTGCCGATGTACAGCACGTCGCCGTGGTGGATCAAATTTTCAAAAGAACCCCAGAATTCTTCCACGCTGATGCTGGTATCGATGTGATGCACCTGGTAGAGGTCGATACGGTCGGTTTGCAGGCGGCGCAGCGAGTCGGCGGCGTGCATGCGGATTTTGTAGCTGGAGATGCCGCCGCCGGTGTTGGGCAGGCCGGAGTCATTCATGGCGCCGAAAACTTTGGTGGCGAGCACCACCTGGTCGCGCGCGCCGGGGCGGGCTTTAAACCAGCGCCCGATGATCTCTTCGGAGAGACCCTGGTTCCCCCTGCCACCGTAGACGTTGGCGGTATCAAAAAAGTTGATGCCCATCTCCAGGGCGCGGTCCATGATTTTGAAGGCTTCTTCTTCGCTGGCGCGGTTGCCAAAGTGCATGGTGCCCAGGCAAACGCGGCTGACCTCAAGGTTCGATCGACCCAGTTTTGTGTATTTCATTTCGCCAGCCTCCTTGTGTATGATCTTTAAGTGTTTGCTCGTGTGGATGTTGTTAACAACAGCGCTCTTTCTGACAAAACCATTATAGTGTAAATTGAGTGTTGGCGCCTGTTGGGTCATCGTTTGAATGGGGTGGCATTTAAAGCGCCAACCTTTCGACCCGGTTGTGCATAATATAGTCAGAGGACCTCACTTTTTGATGCAACCAAATTCCATGGAAGAAAATTACTCAATTGCTTGTCTCAAGCGTGGCGACCTGGAAGGCCTGGACTGGCTCATGCAGCGCTATCAACTTCAGGCAATCCGGGCGGCATATCTGATTGTGCGTGACCGGGATGTGGCGGAGGATATTGTTCAGGATGCTTTTGTGCGGCTGGTGAGCAAGATTGATCAGTACGATACACTGCGGCCGTTTGGCGCGTGGTTTTTCAAAATAGTCGTCAATGATGCCCTGATGTTTCTGCGCAAACAGCAGCGTGAGGTGTCCTTGGATGCGGACGGCGAAGAGTCTGTGCAAGGTCTGTTGGAATATCTGCGAGACCCTCTCCCCGACCCGGAAACGCTGGCCGCAGACGAGGAAACTCGTCGGGCAGTGTGGGCGGCGATGGGGCAGCTTTCAGCGGAGCAGCGTGCGGTCATTGTGCAGCGTTACTACCTGGGCATGAGCGAGGCGGATATGAGTCTGGAGATGAAGCGCCCAGCCGGAACGGTGAAGTGGTTGGTGCATGAAGCTCGAAAGCGCTTGGCCCGGCTGCTGCGGCCCGAATTTCGACCTGCGGCAGACTCGCAACATGTTGTGGATGAAGGAAAGTAGCAAGATGAAACAACACCCGCTGACCCAAATTTTAGAACAAACGGCATCCGAAGCCATCCCTGCGAAAAGCGATCTGCGAGCGGCTGTCTTCCGCCGCCTTGAGACGGGCAAAACTCCACAAGGAACACTTGCGATGAAAAACCGTTTTGCTCAAAGAAACTATCGAATGGCGGCAGCGGCCGCCGGTGTGGTTGTGTTGATGGTCGTCTTGCTGGCTACACCCCAGGGACGAGCCGCCACCCAAACGCTTTTGGGCTATTTCAGACCCGCGGAAAGTGACGTGCTTCACCAACCTGTGCCAACCGGAGAGCCAGGCGTTCAACCGACCTTCACGCCCATCTCGGCGGCGGACTGCGGCAGTTTTGGCAGCCCGTTATGTACGCTGGACGAGGTTCAAAAGCGGGTAGACTACCCCGTCAAACAGATCGCCCTGGGCCAGGGACTTTCCTTCAAGGGGGCTTATGTTCAGGATGAGACGATTGTGCTGCATTACGACCCAGGCGTGGTTTTGACTCAAGAGCCGGTGAATGTGGCGTCTGAAATTCCTTGGGAGGTAGGCGCCAGCGCGCAGGTCGCGGAGGTGCAAATTGGCCCGGCGCGCGGAGAATATGTGCGGGGGGTGTGGCAGGCAGATGCCGATGATCCGTTTGCCGAATGGCAAAATGATGGCTTGCAGACTCTGGTCTGGGAGCAGGAGGGCATCCGCTTCAGGCTGTTGGTGTTTGGCAATTCCGCCGGAAAGGAGCAAATGCTTGTCTGGGCTGCCGGTTTGACGGATGCGGAGATGGCTTTGGAGCCTGACCTGAGTAATATCCGCGAGATTGGCGAAGCCGAAGCGCTGGTGGGGTACTCCATCCATCCGCTCAACCCAATTCCAGAGGGATATATCTTCACCCATGCCAGCATCCACGCTGAGACCAACAGTGTTTGCCTGCACTACATGTACACGCGCAACGACGGTCCGGGACCCTACTTGCTGCTGGGGCAGGGACCGGCGGCTCAAACGCCGGGACTCGTCCAGATTGAGAGCGCACAGAATGGGGAGTCAACACCGGTGACAATTGGCGGGGCGGAGCAGGCATTTGCACTGCAACCTTTTGACTGGGCGCGGGAGAGCGAATGGGCCTGCACCTCTGTGGATACGAACAGCAATTATGATCAGGCTTACCTGACCCTGACCTGGCAGGTGGAGGGGCGGCAGTATGACCTATACACTTCGGCGATCGGCAGCAAGTGTTTGATGGCCGAGGCGTTGAGCGAGCTGGACCGACTGCGGCTGGCGGAAGGCGTGACGGGCGTTTCGACACACGCTGCGGAGGAATTTGACCCGGCTTGCACGATAGATATGGCGCAGCTTTCAGATTATCTCGGCTATCCAGTCCTATCGCCAGGCTGGCTGCCCGATGGGCTTGCGCTGCGGGGAGCATCCGGGTGGTTAGAGAGCCGAAGTGCCATGCTGTATTATGGATACCCTGGCGACATCCACGCCGCTTTGACCATTCAACAAGAGCCAATCGTTGATCCGGATGGCACAGATCTGCTGGAGTTGGTCGAAGAGCGTATGGCCACGCCCGAAGGTGAAGCGATCCCCGCCGACGGGTACGAGTGGGTGGAGATCAACGGCAGCGAGGGTATCCTGGTGCTGGGGGCGTGGGTGAGCGAGGAAGATGGCTCTGTCCGCTGGTATCAGTCGCCAGAATTCATCCCGACCCTTTATTGGCAGAAAGATGGTGTCCTGTTCAGCCTGGGCGGGCCCTGGAGTCTGGGAGACGGGGATGAAGTGCGCAACAATCTGCTGCGCATCGCTGAAAGTATGGATTAGGCCGGGGATGAACAAAACAACGGGCCGGTTATCCGCCGGCCCGTTGTTTTGTTAAGATCGTGGGTGTGGTTATTCGCCTTCGATGCTGACGAGCGCGGCCTGAACGGAGACCCGCCAGTTATAGGCTTGAGTCTTTTCATTGAACTCGCGGCAAGTCAACAGGGTGAGCCAGGGCTGGCTCTTGGCGTTTAACACCGTCGTGTCATCCGGTTCGACGTAGCGTGTGTCACGGACCTCATAGATATAACGCTGCCCGTAACTGTGCAAGATGATACGGTCGCCCCATTTGAGTTTGCTGAGGTTGACGAAGGGGCCGGGCAGGCCGCTGGGCAGATAGGCGTGGGCGGTGAGGCCGGTGTTGCCGTCACGAGACGGGTAGGCAGTGCCTTCCAGATACCCAATTTGGTTGCTTAGCCAGGTCAGGTTCCAGCCGGATTTCTCCAGGGGCACGCCGAGGATGGCAGTTTTGACGCCCAGAGAGGGAACTTCCAGCCATAGGTCACCCAGGTCTTGGTAGGCCTGTTCACTGGGCTGCGGCGGCAGGGAAGTGACCACGCCGGGCGCAAAGCCTGTAGAGGGCAGCGGGATGATGGGCACCGTGACGGTGGCTTCGGACTCTACGCCATAAATATCGATCGTAGAGCCGGGACGATAGTTCCGCTCGGTGGAGATGGGGTTGTAGGGAGATTGGGGCGTACCCACATCGCCGGGCAGGCTGGACCAGGCGAGGCTGGCCGTGTTGGTCACGGAGGAACCCGCGCCGATTTCCAAACGAGCCTGGAATTGCAAGATGGTCGGCTCGGCGGCTGGATCAAAGCGATCCCAGCGAGCGCGCAGCAGCGGCGCAGCCAGGTCTTCAAGCGCGGTGGGTGTTTGCCCGCTGACGAAGGTAAACGTCCCGGGGATGTAAGTCAATCCGGACGGGATGTTGTCAGTCAGGCTCACGTTGAAGGCCGGGGAGTCGCTTTCGCTGCTGTGGTTGATGGTAAGGGTGAAGGTCACGGTTTGCCCGGAGAGCGCTTCAGATTGATCGACGCTTTTTTCCAGGGTTAGCTCGGGTTCGATGATGCGAACAGGAGGCGCGCTGGCTTCCAGCGATCCGCCGGCCCAAGTCCATTCGGCCTGGTTGTTGAGCATGACACCGCGGAGGTTTTCCGCGCTATCCAGGACGACCACCCCGTAACGAACGGTAAGCGTGGTTTCTGCTTCTCCGGCGTTGAGTACATCGCCAAAGTTGATTGTCATGGTACGGCCCTGGTTGGTGGGGTTGGAACTGCCAGGCGGTTCACTGGTATACAACGCAGCGGCACAGACCTGTTCAGCGGTTCCGGTAGAGAAGGTCAGCGTGCCGGTTGGGTCAGCGGTGATGGCTTCGCAACCCATGAAGGCCATGCCCAGGTCGACCGTGTCGGTCAGCACGAGGCTGGCGGTGGAACCTGAAGCCAGTTGCAACTGCACTTCGTAGGTAATGATCTCACCGACGGCCACTTCGGGCATCGCTGAAAAGTCCTGGTTACTGCCGGTGATGCGCTTGTCCAAGGTACCCACCAGGTCATCGTCGTCATCGCTGTTGTCGGTGGGGTCGGGATCTTCGCCGTTTTCGCCGTCATCAGTGACGGTGGCCGAGTTGAAGATACGCTGGATGGACTCGTCCAACGGATCGTCCACCAGGATGACCAGGGTGAGCGTCCGCGTTGCGCCGGAGGGCAGTTCGCCCAGGTCCCAGGTGATCAGCCCGGTGTCCTGGTCAAAGGTTCCACCGTTGTCCGCGCTGACGAAGGTTGTGCCCAGGGGCAGGGTGTCTTCTACGGTCACGCCGGTGGCGGACTGGTTGCCCGTGTTGCTGACGGTGAGGGTGTAGGTGATTTCAGAACCGGGAGCGACCTGAACCACGCCGTCGTCCTTGACAATGCTCAGGTTAGGCGCAGCACCCAGGGGGGTGTCTTCGGAATCGCTGTTATCGGTGGGATCGGGGTCAGGGCCGTTATTCCCGTCGTCGGTGATGGAGACGTTGTTGGTGGTGGAATGGACACCGGCAGGAAGCGGGTTGTCTACGGTGACGGCAAAGGTAAGGCTTCCGGAGCCACCGGCGGGCAGGCTGGCGATGGCGAGGGTGCAGGTGGTTCCGGCAGGTGAAGCGTCGGCGCAAGACCAGATCGTGGGCGCGCTAGAAGCGGCGTTGAAGGTGGTGTTAGCGGGGACGGTTTCGGTGATGACCACGCCGGTGGCTTCCTGGTTGCCCTGATTCTCGTAGGTGATGGTGTAGGTTATCACACCGCCAGGGGAAACGGTCGCGTCGGCGTCTGACTTGGAAATAGCCAGGTCGGGGGCCGCGTCCACGGGTGTATCTTCCGAATCACTGTTGTCACTCGGGTCCGGGTCGGGACCGTTGCTGCCGTCGTCGGTAATGGACACGGCGTTGTCGAGCTGGTTGACGCCCGTCGGGAGGGGGTTGTCGACGGTGACGGCAAAGGTGACGCTGCCCGAAGCGCCCGCGGCCAGGTTGCCAATGGTGAAGGCGCAGGCTGTGCCGGCAGGAGCGCCGTCGGCGCAAGACCAGCCGGATGTTGAACCGGCGGCGTTGAAAGTCGTGTTGGCAGGCACCGTTTCAGTGATCGTCACGCCGGTGGCGTCCTGGTCACCCACGTTGCTGTAATCGATGGTGTAGGTGATTAAGCCGCCTGGGTTGGCAGTGACGTTGCCATCATTCTTGGCGACGGTCAGATCGGGGGCAGCAGTGACAGGTGTGTCATCGGAGCTGCTGTTATCGCCCGGCGTAGGATCGGTGCCGTTGTTACCGTCATCGGTGATGGAAGTGGCATTTTGGATATTTATGACGCCTGCCGGGAGTGGGGTGTCCACGGTGACGGCAAAAACGACGCTGCCAGATGTGCCCGCGGCCAAATCGCCGATGGTGAAGGAGCAGATCGTGCCAGCCGGGTCGCCGTTGGCGCAGGACCAGCCGGAGGTTGAACCGGCGGCGTTGAAGGTGGCGTTGGCGGG
>CAZMMI010000239.1:4752-6572 GCA_964567255.1 uncultured Anaerolinea sp. | reverse complement strand
TCAAATTCGGGTCTCTTCCACATCTGGCTGAGTAGTTACCTTTTTTCAGGGATATATCTTTGGTTCTCCAGGATTTCACCACGCCAACTCCCAATGAACAGAATCGACATAGAGAAATGCATTGCGGTTTCTGCTATAATACGATTATCGTAACTGCTCAGATGGTGGCGAAAGTTCCTGAATTTGAGGTGTGTGTGGGGTGCTTCGTACCCCACACACACCTCAAATTCAGACCTCTTCCACCTCCGGTTGAGTAGACTGATTAGCTTTCTACAGGATTATAGGCTCATGCGGCGCGAAGTACTTACCTGGAACGACGTTGACAAGCTCATTGATCATCTGATTCCCCAATTTGAAACCGAATTTGACGCGATGATCGTCATCACGCACGGCGGGATTGTACCCGGCGGTATTTTAGCGGAAGCCTTAAAAATAAACGATCTGTTCATAGCCTCAGTCGATTTTCCGAACGAATTGGAAAGCGAAAAACAGCGCGAGATGAACCGCCTGCTGGCTTGGCCGCAGTTCTTGCAGTTCCCCGAAGATGAGCTGGTGCGCGGGCGGCGCATGTTGGTTGTGGATGACGTGTGGGGCTCCGGGCGCACCATGACTGCCGTGAAGAACCGCATCACCGGCGCGGCGGGCATCGCCTACACCACCGTCCTGCATTTCAATCCCTACCGCAGCCTGTTCGGCACGCTCCGCCCCGACTACTTTGCCGCCACCACCGACGCCCACATTGTCTATCCCTGGGAGATCAAGCGCGGCCCCGAAGCGGTTCTCCTGCGCGATTTCTAACCCGGAGGCGTCCATGCCGTCCAAGCAAATCCCCGAGTCCATCGAAAATCGTTGGGACATTCTTTACCGCGACTACCCCGAGATCTATGATCGTTTCGGGCGCGTGCCCAAGACTCCCACCGTCGTGGAAGCCCTGCACCAGCACTTTCCCCTCACCGGCAAGACCGTCGCCGATGTGGGCGCGGGCAGCGGACTTTCGACCTTTGATCTGGCCCGCTTCGCCGCCCAGGTAATTGGCATTGAGCCGGAAGCTGCCATGCGCGAGTTGGCCCTGCAAGCCGCCCGCGAGCAAAACCTGCCCAACGTCACCTTCCTGGAGGGCAGCGCCGAAGCCATGCCCCTGCCGGATGCTTCCGTGGATGCCGTGGTCGGCGTGACCCTGGCCAGCCTGTACAACAAAGACAACATCCTGGCTTTCGATCGTGAAGCCGTGCGCGTCACACGTTCTGGTGGGCAGGTGCTGCTGGTGGATATCGCCTCGGGATGGTACGGCGGCGAGCTGGCCCCGGTGATCCGTGAAAAGCCCGACGAGGACCCCTACGAGATTCTTCACGACCAGACCCTGCGCGCCTGCGGCTACGAGCACGTCGATTTCTTCACCGATCAGGATTACGGCACGCTGGACAACATCATCCAAACTTACGGCTTTATCTTTGGCCGTAAGGCCATTCAGTATCTACGCGAACACCAAAAGGCCACCATCCGCTGGAAGTTTTGCATTCACTTCAAAACGGTGGCATAGACATGGACAAAGATCAGGAAAATTTCCTGAGTTACTGGTTTTCCGGGTACACCAATGGCCTCGGGCAGATGGATGAATCCGCCCAGGATACGCTCCTGCGCGCCTGCGGGTTGGCTTGCGGTCGATCGTATACCTTCCAGGTCTTTGCAGAAGCCTTTACCCGCAGCGCCAACCTCGATGAATTTCTGGCCGAACTGGCTCGAGTGTTCCCCGCATCGCAATATGAGCGTGTCGCCGTGGATAAAATCAAGGTGAGCATTGCGCAATGCGGATGCGACCT
>CAZMMI010000239.1:0-4652 GCA_964567255.1 uncultured Anaerolinea sp. | reverse complement strand
ATCACGTTGATTTTGTAAAGATCGGCGATCCAGGATAACGTTTCACCGCTCTGCACAACGTGGTAATACTTGCCGTCACTGGCGGGGGTCAGTTTCTCCACCGGGGTGAGCGGGCGGGGCGTGGGGCTGGGAGTGACATTGCCCGCGGAAATGATCAGTTTCTGGCCGATCTGCAGCGGCCAATCCATCTGCCAACCATTCAGCGTGAGGATGGTATCGATTTGCAGGTTGTACGCCTGCGCAATGGTGGTCAGCGTCTGGTAAGACTGCACGGTATGCACAATCTTTCCATCGGCATCGGGCGTGCTCACCTGGACCATGCCCACCGGTGTAGGCGTGGCATAGCCTGCGGTGCTGGCGCTTGGAATGAACAGGCGCTGCCCCACTTGCAGCTTGTCATTACGCGAGATGTTATTCCAGGTTTCTAAGTCCTGGATGGTGATCTTATAGGCAACCGCAATGGCCCACAGGGACTGCCCGGTCAGCACCTCGTGAAATATCTTGCCATCGGCATCCGGCTCGGCAACCTTCACCGGGATGATCAGGCCGCCGGTGGCACCCGTGGTGCCGCCGCCCGGATTGGTCGTCGTGCCGCCACCGGGAGAGGTATAAGCCCCGCAGGCCTTATCGGACGTATAGGCGGCCTGCAGCACGTAGTAGGTCATGCCATTGGCGGCCTTGGCTACGCCCGCCCCCACGTGGCAGTAGGCCGGGTTGACCGCCGGGATCATGTGCGACTCATCCGCCCAGGCCAGCATGATCAGGTCGATGGTGAAACTGCTGCCCACCGCAAAGTTCTCGGTGGCCCACACCGTCATGCCCGCTCCATATCCCGCGGCGGCAACGCGCCCGCGCACATCCCCAATGTGCCAGGACATCTGGTTGGCAGCCATGATCTCGGCTGTGCCCTGCGCCACGGCATTGATAATCGGGTCCTCGATCAACGCGGGTAACCCGTAGGAAACGCGCAAGGAGTTCATGGCAATAATCAGGTCGTAAGCGGTGACCGATGACTGCGCCGGTTCTACAAGAGGTTGGGCTGCGCGCGCGCTGGAGAAAGGCGTCAGAGACACAGCCAACAGCGCCAGCAGCAGCAAACCATGAAAGAGCTTTTTAAGTGTCACATTCATATTATAACGGCCCAATAGGTGGATTCGTCAATGCTTGACTCACACACCCAATACGCGCCGGTAAGCCTCCACCATCGGCTCGAGGCCAAACAGCGCTTCGGCCCGTGCCCGGGCGCCCGCGCGCAGTCCCCCCTGCCGCGCCAGGATATCCTCCGCAGCCCGCGCCAGGCCATCCAGATCGGGCGGGTCCAGCTTCCAATCGTTGCCGCCCCACGGCGTCACGCGCCCCGCGCTCGGCGGGACCATCTCGGCCATCGAGCCGGTGTCGAAAGCCAGCACCGGCAGCCCGCAGGCCAGCCCCTCGATCACCGAGTTGGGGCAGGCAGCGTGGATTTCCACCGCGAAGAGCATGTGGCTGGCCCGCGCAAATCCCGGCACCTGTTCGCGCCCCACCACGCCCAGCCACTTCACCAGCCCGGGGTCGCTGGCCTCGTAACGGTCGATATAGCTTTGGGGCACGTCCCCCGCCACCCACACCTCCGCGGGCCTCTCACGCAGACGCCGAGCCAACCCGACGATATTTTCCAGTTCGTTCTCGTGGGCCCGGTCCAGATGTCCTTCCACTACCAGCACCCGCGCGCGGTCTTCGGGCGGGCTTTCTGGGCCTTGCGGCGAGAACTCGTTCAAATCCACCCCGTTGTAGATCACCCGCGCCGGAGTGCGCAGCTTGCCGTACACCCGCTCCCACCATGCCCGGCAAAAGTCCGACTGGTAGACGATCTCATGCGCCAGCCCGCGACGGATGCTCGCCAGCACCAGGTTGTTCATCTCGGCGCGCAGGAAGTGCCTGGCGCCTGTGCGCCGCAGCCGTTGAATCCAGTTCATCCCGTTCAGGCGCTGCACAATGCACACCCCGCGCCGCCGCGCCCGCCACAACCCGGTCAGGTTGCGCGTCCCGCCCAACACCAGCACCGCCCGGCAGGTCGGGTCGTCGGGATTCTGGTGCACGCGAATACCACGCGCTTCCAGCCCCGCCGACAGGCGCATGCGGAACGAGGCCGGCCCCCCGACCCCTTCTGCGCGTGGCAAAATGCAGACCGAATCGCTCACAGCGCGCTTACCGTTCCTTGTATTGGAGCAAAGCCGCCACAATGCGCTCGGCGGCGTGCCCGTCGCCAAAGGGGTTAGCCGCGTGGGCCATAGCGTGGTAAGCCGCCGGGTCATCCAGCAGGCGGCGCGCCTCGCCCACAATGCGAACCGGGTCGGTTCCCACAATCTTTAACACCCCCGCCTCCACACCCTCGGGCCGCTCGGTGACTTCGCGCAGCACCAGGGCCGGTTTGCCCAACCCGGTGGCCTCTTCCTGAATGCCGCCCGAATCGGTCAGCACCAGGGTGGCCCGCTGCAGCAGATGCGCCATGGGCAGGTAGTCCAGCGGGTCGGTCAGGGTGATGTTGGGCACGTCTTTCAACAGCCGGTAGACCGGCTCCTGCACATTCGGGTTCAGGTGCACCGGGTAGAGTAAAGCCAGGTCATTCGGGTAAAGCTCGGCCAATTGGCGCAGCGCCCGGCAGATATCTTCCAGCGGCTGGCCGAAATTCTCGCGGCGGTGCGCCGTCACCATCACCAGCCGCCGCCCACCCGGGCGAACGCCCATCTTTTCCAGCAGCGCTTCCACGTCCGCTGGGCAAGGCTGCCGGGTGATGTAGTGCAGCGCGTCGATGGCCGGGTTGCCCGTCACCACAATCTGCTCGTCGGGCACCTGCTCGGCGCGCAGATTGCGCCGGGCGTGCTCGGTAGGCGCGAAGTGCAAATCCGCCGTCACCGCCGCAATGCGCCGGTTCACTTCCTCGGGGAAGGGCTGCCAGCGGTCGTGCGTGCGCAAGCCCGCCTCCACATGCCCCACGTGAATGCGGCGGTAAAAGCCCAGCAGGGCCGCGGCCATCACCGTGGTGGTGTCGCCCTGCACCAGGATCCAATCCGGGCGCTCTTCCACCAACACCGGGTCGAGGTGCGTGAGGATGTTGGCGGTCAGTTCCGCCAGGCTCTGGTTCGGGCGCATCAGGTTCAGGTCAATGTCCGGGTGGACGTCAAAGGCCTCCAGTACCTGATCCAACATCTGGCGGTGCTGGGCCGTCACGCAGACGCGCGCCTCCACGCCCGGGGTCTGCGCCAGCAAGCGCACCACCGGGGCCATCTTCACCGCCTCGGGCCGCGTGCCAAAAATCGACAGCACCCGCAGCATTAGAACCCCACTCCCAGGCGGTAGACGTGGAAACCGTTGTGAGTCCAGTTCTTCTCGTCCCAGGCGTTCACGCAATCCACAGCCACGCGGGCTTTGGTCAGTTGGGCTAACTCCACCGGGTCCAGCTCGCGCAGTTTACTGTGCCCCACCAGCAGCAGCAGCGCGTCGGCTTCATCCAATATCTCGCCCAGCACCGCAGCGGTCTTCACTCCCGGCACCTGCGCGTCCGGCTTGAAGGGCTCGTGCGCCCACACCTCTGCGCCCGCCGCTTGCAGCAGATGGCAGATTTCGATGGCTGGGCTCTCGCGCAAATCGTCCACGTCCGGCTTATAGGACAGCCCCAACGCGGCGATGCGCTTGCCTTCCAGTTTTCCGCCCAGCGCCCGCCGCACCAGATCCACCACGAAGTGCGGCTGGGTGTCGTTCACCGTGCGCGCCGTGCGGATCAACTGCGCCAGGTCGGGGGCCGCCTCCACCAGGAACCAGGGGTCCACGCTGATGCAGTGCCCGCCCACGCCCGGCCCCGGATTGAGGATGCGCACCCGCGGGTGGCGGTTGGCTAATCCAATCGCCTCCCACACATCCACCCCAAAGCGATCTGCCAGGCGGGCAAACTCGTTGGCAATGGCAATGTTCACGTCGCGGTAGGTGTTTTCCATCACCTTGACCATCTCCGCCGTGGTGGCGTCGGTCAGGATGATCTCGCCGCGCACGAAAATGCCGTACATATCCCGCCCCGCTTGCGCCGAAGCCGCGTCGATGCCGCCGATCACGCGGGCATTCTCGATCAGCTCGCGCAGGATCTGCCCCGGCAGCACCCGCTCGGGCGAATAGGCCAGGTGGAAATCCGCCCCGGCCTTCAAACCCGAGCGCTCCAGAATGGGCTGGACGACATCGGCGGTGGTGCGCGGCGGAGAAGTCGATTCCAGCACCACCAGGTTGCCCCGCCGCAGGTGCGGCACAATCGATTCAGCCGCTGAGATCACATAGGACAGGTCGGCTTTCTTCTCTTCCTTGAAAGGCGTCGGCACCGCGATAATGAAGGCGTCCGCTTCCGCCGGGCAGCATTGAATGGTCAGATTGCCCGAACGAATAGCCGCCTGCACCACCGTGCGCAGGCCGGGCTCGTAGATGTGCAGCTCGCCTTTTTTCAGGCTGTCGGTCACCTGGGGATTCACATCCACCCCAATGACCTGCACGCCGTGGCTGGCAAAAGTGCTGGCGGTGGGCAGGCCGATGTAACCCAGGCCCAACACGCAAATTTTTTGGAAGCGCATATGTACTCCTTGCTTGAGGTGTCTCGATTATGCCATGAAATGCACATGGCGGGTAGTTTC
>CAZMMI010000238.1:0-6579 GCA_964567255.1 uncultured Anaerolinea sp. | reverse complement strand
AGGGTTTTATTATAATCCTCACAACCCAAACAGGAACGTCAAATCATTGACATTGGTCAGGGTGGGTCCGGTCAAAAGCAGATCGCCCAGCGGGGCAAAGAAATGATAGGCGTCGTTGCGAGCCAGAAAACCCTGCGGGTCCAACCCGCTAGCGCGAGCGCGGGCCAGCGTTTCGCCGGTCACCACCGCCCCGGCAGCATCGGTGGGCCCGTCGCCGCCATCGGTAGCCAGTGCCGCCAGGATCATACCCGGCAGCCCGTCCAACTCGCTAACCGCGCCCAAGGCCAGTTCCTGGTTACGCCCGCCCAAGCCATCGCCTCGCAGGGTCACAGTGGTCTCACCGCCCGCCACCAGGCAAAACGGCCTGGCCAGCGGCTGCCCGGTGCGCGCGACCTGGCGGGCAACCGCGCCCAGCATGCGCCCGGCCTGACGCGCCTCGCCTTGCAGGAAGGTGGTCAACAGCAGGGTTTGCCAGCCCTCGGCGGCGGCCTGGGCCAGCCCGGCCTGGGCCGCCTGGTAATTGCTACATACGATGTGATTTTGCACCCGTTCAAAGAGCGCATCGCCCGGCTTGGGGGTTTCGGGCAGCGCGCCGCGCAGACCCTGCTCCAGGCGCGCGCGGATGGCAGGCGGAGTCTGGTCGAGGATATCGTAACGTCGAAGAATATCCCAGGCGCCGGCAAAGGTGCTGGTGTCCGGCACAGTGGGCCCCGAGGCGATCACATCCAACGGGTCGCCGACCACGTCCGAGAGGATCAATGCGGTCACCTGTGCCGGGGCTGCCATGCGCGCCAGCCCGCCACCTTTGATCGTATCCACATGTTTGCGCAGGGCGTTGATCTCATGGATGCTTGCTCCGCAAGCCAGCAGCGCCGCGGTTAGCCTCTGCAAATCGGCCAGACTCACCCCCGAAGCCGGGGCCGTGAGCAGGGCCGAGCCTCCGCCCGAGAGCAGGCACAGCACCCAATCGCGCGGACCGGCGCCTTCGAGCACAGCGATTAACTGCCGGGTAGCTTGCATGCCGCGCTCATCGGGCAGCGGGTGCCCCGCCTCCAGCAGCGTAATACCCGGCAGCGATGATCCCGACCCGGCGTAACCTTCTTTGACGATGATCACTCCGCCAGAGACTCGCTCGCCCAGCACATCGATGGCAGCTCGGGCCATGGGCAGCCCGGCTTTGCCTGCGCCCACCAACCAAACACGCTCAAAGGCGGTCAAATCGTAGGCACGCTCGCCCACCCATACGCAGTCGCCCTCCCTGCGCAGATGGCGGCGCACGGCTTGTTCGGGATCAACTGCCCGAATCGCCGCCGCCATCACACGCGCCACCGCCGCGCCGCTGGAATGTGCCCGCAGCGAGGTGGTCAAGAAGCGCTCGGGGGAAAGCATTAAGGCGCGATGACGGTACCGTGGGGGATGATAGCGTTTTTGGGGATAACCACGATGCCGTCCTGCACCACCCAATTCTCCGTCTCCAACTCGGTACCGCGCGGGAAGGGCCGGATGACCACATTGTTGCCCACGCGGGCATTCTTATCAATGATCGCGCCCTGGATGAAGCAATTGCGGCCAATGCCAATCGGCGGCGGTTCATCATCCGGGATATCTTCCGCGCAGGGAACGGCGTAATAATCCGCGCCCATCATGATCGTATCCACCATAGTTGTGCCGTGATGAATCTGGCTGCGCAACCCGACCACCGAGTGGCGGATTTCGCAGTGTTGGAGGCAAGAGCCCTCGGCCAGCATGACGTTTTCCAGCACGCAATCGTGGATGATGGAGCCCGGCAAAAAGCGCGGATGGCTGTAAATAGGTTTGGCCGGATTGTAGAGGTCGAAGGGCGGGTTGGGATCGGCCAGGGCCAGGTTAGTTTCGTAGAATGAGCGGATGGTCCCGATGTCTACCCAATAGCCGTTGAAGTAAAAGCCGTAGACGTTGTAATCTTGCAGAGCGTGGGGAATGATCTGCGCGCCGAAATCGTCGAAGGAGGTGCTTTCCAGCAGATCGATGAGGGCTTTGGTTCGGAACAGGTAAATACCCATCGAGCCCAGGTAGGGTTGAACGGGGTCGTCACGGCTGACCAACTCGGCCAGCAATTGGGGGTCTTTGGGCTTTTCGGCAAAGCGCACAATGCGATTGCCTTCGTTTACCTTGAGGATGCCGTAGCGGGATGCATCGGTGGCGGGCACCGGCTGAACTGCCACAGTAATGTCGGCCTTGTTGTCAAAGTGCAGGTCGGCCATCTTGTTGTAATCCATGCGGTACAGATGGTCGCCCGCCAGGATCAAGACATGCTCGGCGCGGGTGGAGCGGATTTGCAGAAGCTGCTTGCGCACTGCGTCTGCCGTGCCCTGATACCAGGAGGTGTTCTCCATGGTCTGCTCCGCGGCCCAAATGTTGACCCAACCCGTGTGGAAGTGATCAAAAACATAAGTCTGAGTGATATGACGGTGCAGCGAAACAGAATTGAACTGGGTCAAAACCGCCACCCGGTAGATTCCAGAATTGATGCAGTTGCTGATGGGGATGTCGATTAAGCGATACTTGCCGGCCACGGGAACGGCGGGTTTGGAGCGCTGTTTGGTTAGTGGATAGAGACGGCTGCCCCGTCCGCCGCCCAAAATGACTGCTAAGATCGAATCATATGCCGGCATCGTACCCTCCTCAAGATTAGACTGATAATGGTGAGTTGTTCAGGCTACTTGCGCCTTAAGCCGTGGATGTGTCCAATATTATTATACAAGGGAATTCAATGGGTTCGTTGGGAATCGGCGTGTTGAAATCCGTATTTTGAGGTGTGCGTGTGGCTTTGCCACACGCACACCTCAAAATACGGTCCCTACCACGGCGACTCCTAGTGAACCAATTCAATGGAGGGCGCACTTCGATGTGATAAAATGAGAGAAACCCTGCGGCAAGCCAGTTAAGCAAAAACACCCTCTGTTGAGGGTGTCAGTGCCGAAGGAGGGAATCGAACCCTCATTCCTTTCGGGAACACGATTTTGAGTCGTGCGCGTATGCCAGTTCCGCCACTTCGGCGATGCAGGTACAGTATATCGAATATTTGAAGAAGGGTCAAGAGAAATGCGTCTTGGAATCATAGGTCTACCCCAATCTGGAAAAACCACTTTGTTCAACGCCCTCACCCGCGGCACGCGCCCCATCGGCATGTCGGCGGGCAAGATCGAAGTGCACACCGCTGTCGTGGATGTGCCCGACCCGCGCGTGGACCGTTTGTCGGGCATGTTTAATCCTAAAAAGACCATCTATGCCAAGGTCACCTACGCCGACATCGCCGGGCTGGAAGGCAGCGCCTCCAAAACCGGCATCTCGGGCACGCTGCTCAATCAACTCACCCAGATGGACGGTTTCATCCACGTGGTGCGCTGCTTCGAAGACGAATCGGTCCCGCACCCGCACGGCAGTGTGGACCCGGCCCGCGACATCAACGCCATGGACAGCGAGTTGATCCTCAACGATCTCATCTCGGTGGAGCGCAAGCTAGAACGTCTGGTGGAAGAGCGCAAGAAGGGCGGCGGACGGGATAAAGCCATCGTGGAACGTGAAATGGTGCTCTTCGAGCGTTACAACCAGGCTTTGCAAGCCGGCGAGCCTCTGCGCAACGTGCCGGTGGATGCCGAGGAAGACAAACTGCTTTCCAGCTTCGGTTTCCTCAGCCGCAAGCCCATGCTCATTGTCCTCAACCTTTCCGAGGGGCAAACCGCCCCGGTCATCGACTATCCCCACAAGCATTCTCAGGTGGTGGCGCTGCAAGGCAAGCTAGAAATGGACATTGCCCAGTTGCCACCCGAAGATGCCTCTGCCTTCCTGGAAGAGTACGGTATTGAAGAGCCCAGCCTGAACCGCATGATCCGCCTGTCCTACGACCTGTTGGGCTTGCAGTCTTTCTTCACGGTGGGGCCGGACGAATGCCGGGCCTGGACGGTGCGCCGCGGAGCCACCGCGCCGGAAGCTGCCGGGGTCATCCACACCGACCTGCAAAAAGGCTTCATCCGCGCCGAAGTGGTCTCTTACACAGACCTGACCACGCTGGGCGGGTTGACTGAAGCCAAGACTCACGGCAAGCTGCGCCTGGAAGGTAAAGAATATATCGTCCAGGATGGCGATATCCTCAATATCCGCTTTAATATTTAATTCGTCATGAACTACGAAGCTGTCATCGGACTCGAAATCCATGCCGAATTGGCCACGCGCTCCAAAATGTTTTGCGCCTGCCCGGTGGTCGATTCCACCCGTGCCGAACCGAATATAGCCGTGTGCCCGGTGTGCGGCGGTCTGCCGGGCGTGCTGCCAGTCATCAATCACCAGGCCGTCGAACTGGCCTTGCGCGTGGCGGCGGCGCTGGGCTGCACCATCAACACTACCAGCATTTTCGCCCGAAAGAACTACTTCTACCCCGACCTGCCCAAGGGCTACCAAATCTCGCAGTATGAGACGCCCCTGGGTGTGAATGGGCTTCTGCCCGTGGAAACGCCGGACGGATGGCGCGACATCCGCGTACGTCGTGTGCACCTGGAAGAAGACACCGGCAAACTCACCCACGTGAGCAAGGATGGGCAGGATTACTCACTGGTCGACCTGAACCGCGCGGGCGTGCCCCTGCTAGAAATTGTCTCCGAGCCGGATTTGCACAACGCCCAGGAAGTGCGTGCTTACGCCACCGCGCTGCGCGCCCTGCTGCGCTGCGTAGAAGCCAGTTCGGGCGATATGGAAAAGGGCGCATTGCGCATTGAGCCAAACATCTCAGTCAAACCGGTGGGCCGTGTCGAGTTGGGCACTCGCGTGGAGGTCAAAAACCTGAACAGCTTCCGCGTGCTGGAAAAGGCCGTCGATTACCAGATTCAACGCCAGATCGAGACGCTGGAGTCAGGCGGCAAGGTGATCCAGGAGACGGCGGGGTGGAACGAAACCGAAGGCGTCACCTTCTCACAGCGCAGCAAGGAAGAAGCTCACGATTACCGTTATTTTCCCGAGCCGGATTTGCCCCCGCTGGTGGTTTCGCTGGAATGGCAAGCGCGGGTGCGGGCGGCACTGCCCGAACTACCCTGGATCAAAATGGAACGATTCATCCGCCAGTACGGAATCACACCCGCCGACGCACGCATGTTGGTGGAAGACAAAACCGTGGCGGCCTACTTTGAAGCCTGCGCAGCGGCCCTCCAACAGGCCCCTGCTAAAGCCGCGGCCAACTGGATCACGGGTGAACTGTTTGCCCGCCTGAACCAAAGCGGGCAGGCGATTGCCGAAATCGAAGTTTCGCCCTCAGGACTGGCCGATTTGATCGACCGGGCCGCGAGTGGAACCATCAACCTCAACAGCGCCAAAACCGTGCTGGGCGAGATGCTCAACAGCGGGCGCGGCGCGGCAGAGATCATCCGCGAACTGCGTCTGGAGCAGGTCAACGACAGCGAGTGGATCGCCGGGCTGGTGCGCGCGGCGCTGGAGGCCAATCCCGCCGAGGTTGAAAAGTTCCGCGCCGGCAAAGAAACCGTCGCCAACTGGTTTTACGGGCAGGTGATGCGCGAGGCCAAAGGCAAGGCCAACCCGCAGGTGGTGAAGGAAGAACTCGAGCGGCAATTACGGGGTTAAGGGTGACAATCCAGCCGCCCACCGCCGTGGTGATGCTCAACCTGGGCGGCCCCGCTACCTTGGAAGAGGTAGAGCCGTTCTTGCTGGAGTTGTTCTCCGACCGCGAAATCATCCACCTGCCCTTCCAATCCCTGCTGGGGCCGTTCATCGCCAGACGCCGCGCCCCCAAGGTGCGCGCCCGCTATGCTCAAATCGGCGGAGGTTCACCCATTCTGCGTTGGACGGAGTTGCAGGGACGGGGTATGACCGAGCGGCTGGACCGCCTGTGCCCCGAAACCGCCCCGCACAAGGCCTACGTGGCTTTTCGCTATGCCCACCCTTCTTCAGACGATGCTCTTACACAGATGAAAGCCGACGGCGTGCAGCGCGCCGTGGCTTTCACCCAATACCCACAATATTCCATCAGCACCACCGGTTCCAGTCTGAATGAATTGTGCCGCGCGCAGCGCCGGGCCGGGCTGGAAGGGGCCTTCCAATGGAGCGTGCTTGACCGCTGGCCCACGCACCCCGGCTTCATTGCCGCGCTGGCCAATTCAGTGCGCAAAGGCCTGGAAAAATTCCCCGAGGACGAACGGCAAGACGTGCTGATGTTGTTCAGCGGGCACTCCCTGCCCCTGCGCGTGGTGCAGCAGGGCGACCCTTACCCGCAAGAAATCGAGGCCAGCGTACAGGCTGTGATGCAAGCGCTGGGACATTCTCACGAGCATCTTCTGGCATACCAGTCCAAGGTGGGCCCGGTGCGCTGGCTGGGCCCCAGCACCGAAGAAGTGATCCGGCGCTTGGGCCGGCAGCACCGCGGCGGGGTGCTGGTGGCGCCGGTCGCCTTCACCAGCGACCACATCGAGACGTTGCACGAGATCGATATCGAATACAAAGAGCTGGCCGAGCAAAGCGGCATCCGGCGTTTTGAACGCGCCCCGGCTCTCAACGACGAGCCGTTGTTTTTGGATGCGCTGGCCGACCTTGTAG
>CAZMMI010000237.1:0-6586 GCA_964567255.1 uncultured Anaerolinea sp. | reverse complement strand
CTCGAATCCAATAGGGTTGACAAATCGGCAGTTTGAGATAAAATACTGGACGCAAGCCGAAGTGGCGGAATTGGCAGACGCGCTACGTTCAGGGCGTAGTGAGAGTATTCTCATGAGGGTTCAAATCCCTCCTTCGGCACCATCTAATCCTCTCCCTGAGAGGATTTTTGTTTTCACTGGCATGCTTCTTGAAACCCTTACAATACTGAGAAGAGCGGGGTAAGTTTCCATCCCGCTCTCATAAAACTCTTGCTTTAGCAAAATTTACAGGGTAATATTTAAGTATGGCACAATCACCTCGCACGCGCCGCAAAGCAAACAGCAAACCCCCCAAGATCAACCTGGATAAAATCAAACTGCCCAAGTTGAACCTGGACCGTCTGCCCAAGCTGCCCGTTCGCCAGGTGGTCATTGTATTGGTGTTGGGCGTCATGGCCCTCATCATGCTCAACCTGAATTCTCGATTAAATGAATACAACCGCCTCACCTCCCAGCGCGACGCGGTTGCGGGTGAAGTGACCCAACTGGCAGCCACCAGTACTGCCCTCGACACCGAATTAGCCTATGCTCGCTCCGACGAAGCCGTGGAAGACTACGCCCGCGAGGCGCACATGGTGAAGACCGACGAAGTGATGGTGGTGCCCTTGCCGAAACCCGGCCAGGCCACCCCTACCCCCGAATACGATCCTCCTAGCGTCCGCACCGTCCAAAACTGGGAAATCTGGTGGGCCCTGTTCTTCGACTAACCCGTCCGGTGACGGTTAGCGAAGAAGTTCCCCCCCTTCCCCTACCGCTTCGGCGTGCGCCGTACTGCCAGCAGCGTTAAGTCGTCAAACACGGGCATGTCCTGCTGAAACGCGCTGATCGTTTCGTCCAGCGCTTCCAGGGTCTCTGCCACCGGGCTCCCGCTGTGATCCACCAACACCCGTCTCAGCCGCTCTTCGCCAAAGCTATCCCCGTCTGGTGAGAGCACATCGGTGACCCCGTCGGTATACAGTACCAACAGGTCACCATCCTCCATCTCTAAAGTATGGTTGCGTAGATCAACTTTCTCGAGCACGCCCAGGGCCGTCCCGCCCTTGGTCAACGCCTCCACTTTCCTTTCCTCCGTCCGCACCAGCAGGGGCAGGTTGTGTCCGGCGTTGGCATACACCAGCTTGCCCGCCTGTGGGTCCAGAATGGCGTACACGGTGGTGATGAACATAGCCTCTGGAGCGTCCGAATAGAGCAACTCATTGACCGTCTCCAGCGTCTCGGCGGGTTGGTGATTGTTGCGCACCGACGCGCGGATGAGGGTGCGCACCACGGTCATATACAGTGCGGCTGCCAGGCCCTTGTCCGAGACATCCGCCACCACCAGGCCGATGCGCCCGTTTTCCAACGGGAACACATCGTAGAAATCGCCGCCCACCTGTCGGGCCGTCCGCCAGCGCAGATCGATCTCCCATCCCGCCACACCGGGCAGTTGCGCCGGCAAGAATGTTTCTTGGATCTGGCGAGCCAGTTGCATTTCACGTTCCAGACGCTCGTTGGCCACCATTTCCTTGCGCAGTAAATCGTTTTGAATAGCCAGGCTGGTCTGCTGGGAAATCCCGTTGATAATTTCCATGCGCCGCTCCCAGAAAGCCGGCGAGGCGTTGCGCTCGCGCACCATCAACACCCCCAGCACGTGCCCCTGGGCGTTGAGCGGGAAACCCAGCACCCAATCACCGGGCGGCGGCGGCGCGCTGTTCAGATAGTCTTCCAGCGGGCGGCAGCCCAACTCGGGCCAGTCCTCCACCGGCGTGCCCGCCGTGGGTATCTGGCTGATCTGCACAGAGCCCTGCTGCGCCACGCAGTCTAGCAGCTCATGCTCGCCCGGCGGGTAAGGAATTGCCAGTAAGCTCTCCTCCACGCGCCGGTTGCCGGTGTAAGCATTCGTCGGGCGGAACAGGCGGCTGCCCTCATCCCAGCGGTAGATAATGCACGCATCGATGCCGACCAGGATGGGCAGCAGGTTGACAATGTTTTCCAGGATGTCGGGCAGTTCGCCCGCCGAGACGACCGCATTCGCCACCTGCAACAGCGCCGCCGTGACGTAGGCTTCCTCCTGGCGGGCTTCGGCCAGACGCAAGTTCTGCACCGATTGCGAGGTCTGATGGGCAATGCCTTGGAGCACCGCCAGCGTCTTGGGATCAAAGGCATGTTCGCCCGCCGGGCCGTCTGCAATTTGCAGGCTGACCACGAAGGCGCCGATTAAATCGCTGCGCTCCAGCAGCGGCAATGCCACCAGCGTGTGCGTGTCGGATCGCGAAGACATGGCCGGCAGGCCCAACTCTCGCACCGCGTCGCTGAGAAAGAGAATGGTCTTTTCCTGGCCCAACCGCGCCAAACCGGGCGTGGTCACCGGAATCACCACCGGGCCCTCTTCAGTCGGCTCAAAGCCGAAATAGGCCTTGAGTTCAAAGTAAGGCGAATTCTCCTCGCGCAGCAGGAAAGCGCATTTGCGCACCCCTGTCATCAAGCGGGCCATGCGCAGCATGGTGCCCAGCAAATCGTCCAGAGTCAACGTGGTTTGACTGGCCTCGGCAACCTGCACCAGCATGGTGGAAACCCAGGCCTGGGCGCGCGCTTCCGCATATAACTGCCCGTTTTGAATTGCCACCGCCGCGTAGCTGGCAAAAGTCGAGGTGATGCTTTGCGCTTCGCCACCGTAGCGCCCAAAGGTGGGGTGTACCAGCGAGAGGATGCCCAGCGGCCGGTTGCCGGCCCGCAGCGGCGCCGCGATGGCCGAGTAATCCTGGGGCAGCCCCAAAACGGTGCCCAGGGGGCCGGGCGCGTCTGCCTGCGAGCGGATATAAGGCTGATCAGCCTCCATGATCCGCCGCATCAATTGAAAAGCTTCCGGCTGGTCCAAATACAAGCGATTCAAAAGCTCAGCATCCAGCCCGCGCACCGCTGCCAGCCGTAGAGAGTGCAATGCATCTTCGC
The DNA here is from genome assembly GCA_964567255.1 of uncultured Anaerolinea sp. Lineage (GTDB taxonomy): Bacteria > Chloroflexota > Anaerolineae > Anaerolineales > Anaerolineaceae > Anaerolinea. Next base: position 3,616 of record CAZMMI010000237.1, on the reverse strand, counting down.
TCGAGCCATTGGGGGCTTCCTCCACCAGCCAGATGGCAGAGGCTTCGCAGGGAAGGTTGTCTTCCAACCGCAGCAGAATGGTCTCCAGCAGGCGGTCCAGGTCCGCGCTCGTAGATACCTGGTAAGCCACATCGCGGAACGAGTCGGCTACCTGGCGGCGCCACTTCTCGGTGCGGTACAGCGAGGCGTTGCGGTAGGCAATGGCAACGCTGGCCGCCATCGCCTCGAAGAGCTGGCGGTCACTCTCGCTGAAGGCACCCTCTTCCGCGCTTTGGAAGTCCAAAACGCCAATCACCTCAGCGCCAATTTTCATTGGAATGCACAATTCCGAGCCGGTATTATAGGGCGGCAGTTCGGAGGGCACATACAGCGGGTCGCCGTTCACATCGTTGACCAGGCGCGTCTCACCCGTACGCGCCACCCAGGGGATGATGCCATGCTCGTCGTCCAGGCTGTAGGCAATTTCCTGAGAACGCATGGCCCCGCTGCGTTCGCCGCTGCCCGCCTGATAAAGCACCAGCCGCCGCCCGGCATGAACCGAGAAAATGTGCACGTAGGGGTAACCAAAGCGCTTATGGATCAGGTACACCACCTCATCCAGCAGCAGGTCCAGGTCGATGATGGAGTTCAGCGCGTGGCTGACTTCGACCACCGAAGAAATCTGGCTGGCCTGGATGCGCAAATCGGTATACAGGCGGGCGCTCTGCACCGCCACGGCGATATTGTCGGCCAGGGCCCCTAACACCATCAGGTCGATCTCGTCAAAGGCGTCATATTCATCGGATTGCACATCCAGAACGCCCAGGACGGTGTTCTCGATCTTCAGCGGCAAGCTGACTTCGGAAAGTGTTTCGGGCAGCACGTCCAAGAAACGGTAGCGCGGTTCTTTGAAGACATCCGGCGCGACAATTTGCTCGCCGCTTTCCGCAGCCGCCCCCACCATGCCCTCGCCTAACTGCACTGCCACGCCCTGGCGGGGAACCTCAGGCGGGTTTTCAAAGGAGGAAGCCCGGAAGCGCAAGGTCTGCGAGCCGCTTTGCAGGGTGAAGATCGCCACATAGTAATAGCGAAACGTCTCGCGGATCAACTGGGTGACCGTGGTACACAGCAAATCCAGATCGAGCAAATTGGCAATTTGAGCGCTCACCGACCGCACCAGAGCCAACTGCTCATAACGCCAGTTCTTCAACCATTCCTGGCGGGCAGTCTCCAGAGCCACGGCAGCGTGTGAGGTGATATTCTGCAGCAGGTCAAATTCTTGCGCGGTCAGGGCCTGCTCGCGGGGGTGTTCGTACTGCAAAATACCCAACAGGGTGCCGTTCACCTGCAAGGGAATGGCCACATAAACCGGGCCGTCCTCGGGGCAGCAGGGCACGATATCGGTGAGGCTTTGCGCGCAGACCATAGCCGCCTCGAGCCGAGAGCGGTGGGCCAAATCGGTGGCCCGCGCCTCAGGCAGCAGTTCGGGCGGGTCATTATCGCCCGGCAGCGGGTAGGCAGGATGGGCCAGCCACACCTGCGCCGTCCCGCCCATGATTTCAGCGACCGTTTCCTCCACCTTGTGGGCCTGGTCGCGGGCGGTTGGCAGGTGCAGCAATTCCTCGCCCATCCGCAGCAGGTATTTCCATTCGGGTTCTGCCAGCCCGTGCATATTCATATTGGCTTCTATCGCGCCGGCGGAGCCTCCGCCGCGCTGCGCAATTTCACCATCGTCAAACGATTGCCCAATTTAGGCCCAGCCTCAAAAACAACCCGGTCCATCCATTCATAGATGAAATGCAGGCCCAACCCATGTGAGTCTCGCTCTTTTAAACCCGCCTTCAAATTGGGGGCTTTCACCTTGGAGGGGTCAAAGGGTTTGCCTTCATCCTGCAAGACCACGGTCAAACCTTCTTGATCCACCGTGCAGGTGCAAACGATCTCGCCGCGGTTCTCACCGCCATAAGAGTGTTCGATGATGTTGGAACAAGCCTCATCCACCGCCATCTCCACCGAATACACGGCGAAGCCGGATAAACCCGCTTGTTGGGCCATTTCACGAACAAACGCTCCGATCCGCGCCAGATTTTCATACCGGCCCGGATAGGAGCGTGTTGCTATGCTCGGCACGGGAGGAAGGCTAGATATTTCCAACGGCCGTCAAAACATCCGCGTGGATGCCAAATAACGGGATAAAACCGGCCAAATCGAGGGCCGCGTAGATATTGTCGGGGATCCCGGCCAGCATGAGCTGTCCGCGATTGTACCGCTTGCAACTCTTCTGGGTGTTAATCAGCGAGCGCAGCCCGGCGCTGGACATGAAATCCAGTTCCGCCATATCAAAGACGATCTTGAAGCGGCCCTCGTCGGTGATTTTGTTGAACGTTTCAGAAAGCTGGGGCGCTGTGTAGCTGTCGATGCGACCTTTCACCTTCACCACGTCACAGTGTTTATATTGAGTATGGGTTATTTCCATCGGGCAAGCCTCCGCAAAACTTGTACAGGTTGATAACAATTATAACAAGAAACAAGGGGAAAAGTAGCTATCGCATAAAGCCTTTAGCCGTAAGCCGTCAGCTTTCGGGGTCGATGACAGCTCGCTTTATCCCTGTTATTGCGCTTGCCTCCGTGATACACTTCACCCGAAAAACCAACTCTCCTCCGAAAGGACACACATGTGCGGGATTTTTGGCATTGTCACCGATAAAGAACAGGCCCTCGGCCCCATTCTCACCGAAGCGGCTTTGCGCCTCACCTACCGCGGCTACGACTCCGTCGGCGCGGCAACCATCAGCGGCAGCAAAATCGACCTGCGCAAGGACAAAGGCCGCGTAAAAGACGTGGCTGAAGCCTACAATTTCGCCGAGATGACCGGCTCACGCGGCATCACCCAACTGCGCTGGGCCACCTTTGGCGAGCCCTCCCAGGTAAACTCACAGCCCCACCTCGATTCTGACGGCGACCTGGTCGGCGCGCACAATGGCAACGTGGTTAACAACGTGGAACTGCGCCAGCAGTTCGCCGCCGAGGGCATGACCGTGCGCTCGATGAATGACGGCGAGTCCTGCGTGCACGCCGTGGAGCGTTACATTAATAAGGGCTACGACTTCATCGAAGCCATCCGCCGCGCCTACGGCGACCTGCAAGGCGATTACTCCTTTGTCATCGGGCAGATCAACGATGATAAACTCTACGCCATCAAGAAAGGCTCAGGGTTGGTAGTGGGCATGGGCGAGGGCTTCACCTGCGTCTCCTCCGACTTGCCCTCCATTTTGCCCCTCACCCGCAAAATCATGCGTCTGAACGACGGCGAGATCATCACCCTCTCCCCCGACAAGGTCGAACTGCACTCCGTCAAAGACGGCTCTCTCATCCAGCGCGAACCTGAAACCGTCACCGAGACGATGGAAGCCGTGCAAAAAGGCGGCTACGCGCACTTCATGCTCAAGGAAATCCACGAGCAGTCGCAGGTGGCCCGCGAAGTGCTGCACATGCTGGATGGCTCCCCCGACGTGGCCGCCGTGATCGAGAAGATGAAAGCCGCGCGCAACCTGTACTTCATCGGCTGCGGCACCAGCTACCACGCCTGTCTGACCGGGGCCGTGTACTTTGCCCAGATTGCCGGGCGTGGTAGCTG
>CAZMMI010000236.1:0-6587 GCA_964567255.1 uncultured Anaerolinea sp. | reverse complement strand
GCTGCAACCCTCTTTTTGAATCCTATTGATGAACCACCCTTCTTGACTACCCGATCGGGTGAGGTCAAATTACCCGTTGAAAGGATACGATTGGTTTATCAAACGATTGAAAGAGGTAACGGCATTGGAAAACGGTACAGCCATTCAAACGCAGAAATTGCATAAACGTTTTGGCGATTTCACGGCTGTGAAATCTTTAGATCTCTCGATCAAAAAGGGTGAAATCTTCAGCCTCCTGGGGCCCAATGGAGCCGGGAAAAGCACCATCATTTCGATGCTTTCCTGCCTTTCGCTTCCTACCTCCGGGGATGCTCAAGTAATGGGACATTCCATCCGGCACGCACCGCGTCGGGTCAAACAGGCTATTGGTCTTGTGCCGCAGGAGATCGCTATCTACGATGACTTGTCAGCACGCGATAACCTGTTGTTTTGGGGTAGGATGGCAGGTTTAAAGGACAGTGCTCTAAAACCACGCGTTGCCCAGGTGCTCGAAATGGTGGGTTTAAGTGACCGGAAAAATGACCGTTCCGGCAAATTCTCGGGCGGGATGAAGCGCCGCCTGAACATCGGAATTGCCCTCCTGCACGAACCGCAGTTGGTGATTATGGATGAACCAACGGTTGGTATCGACCCACAAAGCCGCCGAAAAATCCTGGACGGGGTCAAGGCGTTAAACGATCAGGGGGTGACCGTGCTTTACACTACCCACTATATGGAAGAGGCCGAGGAATTGTCACACCGTATTGCCATCTTGGACGGCGGCGAGATTGTTGCCCAGGGCACCCGCGCCGAATTGATCCGCTGTATCGGTGAACAACAACGGGTGGAACTGAACCTGTTAAATCTTTCGGCTTCATTCCTTCAAGAGTGCCGTGCGATGCAAGGGGTACTGTCTGCCGAGGAGCACGAGAACCAACTCGAACTTCTGGTCACGGATAGCGCTCGGATTTTGCCAGCCGTTTTCGAAGCCGCGGCGCGAGCCGGGACGCTCATCCTGTCTATGAACATCCATGAGCCTAATCTGGAAGCAGTGTTCTTGCACCTGACCGGCAAAGCATTGAGAGACTAAGATGAGTACCCTTTATCTAACACTCAAAGACTTGGCCTACTCCCTGCGGAGTCCATTTGTGCTGGCTTTCATGTTGATCCTGCCAGTTTTGCAGGCCGGGCTGCCTTACCTTGCTTTCCAAGGGCTGACCAACAACCTGGAAATACAAACCACACACTTACAGATCGTCAACCTCGATCAACCGGTAGCTCAATACCCTGATTTCCTGGCCGGAGATCTGTTGATTGAGACCTTTCAAAATGAAGAGTTGAAGAATCTGCTTGTCATTGACATAGTCTGCGATGAGGCCGCCGCACGTTTGGCTGTAGAAGGTCGGCAGGTCGATGTGGCCCTCATCATTCCAGCAGATTTTACTGCCTCTCTCTTCGACCCCAGCACTCATGCGCAGATCGTCCTTTACCAGGATCCGGCGCTCAGCATGGGGCCTGCCATCGTCCGGGAGGTGGTTACCAGCTTCACCGATGGATTTGTCGGTTCGTTGATGGCTGCCGATGTGACCGCTGCACAACTGGCAGTGGCTGGACGACCCTTCCCAGAATCGACTCGCTTGATAGTCATGCAGCGTTACGGCGATTGGGCACTCACGGTTGGCGACAGCCTTAGCCGGGGTGTTCACCCGGCAATATCCTATGCGGCTTCAGCGCCAGTTGTGGAGTCTGAAAGCGTTATGAAAGCCATGATTGGCCCCCTTGTTCTTGGTATGCTGGTCTTCTTTGCTTTTTTTGTTGGGGCCATTTCAGCTCAGTCCTTTATCCGCGAAGCGGAGCTGGGTACCCTTGCTCGTTTGTACTGCATGCCCACTTCCCGGATCTCTATCCTGATCGGTAAATCTAGCGCGGTAATGGGTGTGCTTTCTTTGCAGGTGCTCCTATTGTTGGGAATCGGCCGGCTGGTATTTGGGATCGAGTGGGGGCCGCCCCTGGCAGTGTTTGCTAACGCACTTGGTTTGGTTTTCGCGGCATCCGGGTTCAGTGTGTTGCTGATCTCTTTGATGCGCAGCACCCATCAGGCCTTTCTGTTGATGGGCGGGGTCGTCATTCTGACCGGTATGGCCGGTGGCACGATGACCACTACCTTTGCCAATCTGCCGCTCGCTTACCGCATCTTGAACTTATTAACCCCCCAGGGGTGGATCATGCGCGGTTTCGAAGCTGCTATGCGCGAAGGAAGTACCGCGGAAGTATATTTGCCTGCGACCGTGGCAGTTGTGATTGGTTTCGTTTGCCTGACGGTCGGCTTATTCAAACTCAATCGGCGTTTCTCATAGGAGTCTGGCATGCGCATCCTGCATCTGGCGTTCAAAGATCTGCGTCAAATTGTTCTGCAAAAGAAATCAGCGTTGTTTCTGCTGGCGCTCCCAGTGATCTTCACCTGGTTAATGAGTATGATCTTCAATCAGAACGGCAGTGAGGATCTACGCCTGCCGATCGGTTTCGTCGATCAAGATCAGGGTGTCATCTCGATTTCTTTGCAGACTTTACTCAACGCGTCGGAGACGATCCGTCCGGTGATGCTGGAAGATCATCAAATCTCCAGTCTCCAGGAGCAGGTCCGATCGCAGAAAGTTGCAGTTGTAGTCATTGTCCCGCCCGGGTTCAGTGAACAGATGCTTGTGGGGGAGAACCCTCAACTGATCCTGCTGGTGAACCGGGATATCGCTTCTGGTAGGGCTGCCGACTGGTCTGTCCAACTGGCAGTAACTCGCCTTCTTGGGGCTGTCCAGGCAGCCTCTCTAAGTGCCGAAGCTTACGGTGGTTTTCCTGACGAGGGACGAAAGCGGGAGTTCCTCATCTCCTCTTTGACACTTGCCGTACAAGCTTGGCAGGAGCCTCGCCTGGGGGTTACATCCGAGCAGGCCGGACAAATGCCTGGTGCAGACCCCTTCGACGCGTACGACGGCTCTGTTCAGGCTTCCAGCGGGATGATTGTCTTTTTTGCCACCTCCGGCATGATTACAGCGGGTTATGTTTTACTGACGGAACGTCGTTCACGCACGCTGATGCGCATGCTGACCACTCCTCTAACCAGGGCTGAAATCATTGCGGGTCACACTTTGGCGATGTTTGTGGTGAGTTTCCTTCAGATTCTGACGCTGACGATATTCGGGCAATGGGCGCTCCGGGTTAATTACTGGCATACTCCTGGGGCAATTCTGGTAATAGCTGGCTCGTTGGCACTCTTTTCGGCCAGCTTCGGTCTGATGATCAGTGCTCTTGCTCGGAGCGAGAATCAGGTAGTGCTACTGGCATTGGGAAGCACTCTGATATTCGCGCTCATGGGCGGCGCATTCTTTCCCCTGGAATTGACTGGGAAATCCTTTGCCGCTGTCGGTCACTTTTTGCCAAGTGCCTGGGCAATTGACGGACTTCAGAGCATTAGCCTGCGAGGATTGGGGATGCAGGCAGTGCTGTTGCCCGCGGGGATCTTGCTGGCGTATTCGCTGGTGGTTTTTTGTTTGGCTGTGTGGCGGTTTCGATTTGAGACGGTGTGAGGTCGTGTTCGATTTCGCCGGGGCCCATTTTGAGCAAGAATATCAACCGGGCCTTTGCCACCATCCACCAGTAGGCAATCGCCTGCCATCAATGGATCGGTGGTGTGAATACGCGCTAGCTCTGGTGCGTCTCGCTCAACTGGTCGAAGTACGCACCTACCAGGGTTTTAAAAAAGCGCAGTTGTTCTTCCAGGTCAAAACCCTGCTCAGTCGACATCAGTTTGCCCCGCGCAGCCATCTTCTCAAGAAAGCTCATCGTGGTATTTAGGAGCATGATCATCTGCTTGCGCAGCGGAAAAACATCTTCCGGATCTTCGAGAAAATGCTCTCCCCATCCAATGGTGCTCATCTCCGATTTATACCAGTCTGCCAGGTCGGCGCTGGGATAGTGATCGCCGTACAGGTGGTCGAACATCCCGATATACCGGTAGGCATCTTTGATTTGATCGTAGTTATCGATCATCGCCACCACATACTGCCTCAGGTTTTCTACCGTTAATGCCTGCCCTTCGCTCCGACTAGCAGAAAAAATTTTTCGCAGCATCCGTATCGCAATCTCAAAGGCGATTGGGTGGCGGTCAGGAAAATAGCGGTACAGCGTAACTTTGGTAATACCAGCATGGTTGGCAATGTCAACCATGCTGGTATTTTCCAGGCCCTTTTGCAGGAACAAGGTCTCGGCAGCGTTCAGGATGCTGTCTTTGCGCCAGTCCATCTGGTGCTTACCATCCTGACGGTTCTTGTCCATGCTTGAAGGGAGAGATGATCCCATGAATATGTTAACCCTTGACCTGTACTACTGCCGCTGCGGGGTCGTGGGCAAACGAACCCACCTCGAGTACTACATTACTCGCCTCGGGGAGAATGCGCTTCCCGGCTTTCTTGTCCCACAGCGCCAGTGGGGTGAAGGATACCTCCACCTCGACCGGAACGGTTTTACCTGCCGGTACCTTGACCGTGGCGAAACCGGTTAGCCACAGCTCTCCCGCGTGCGGACCGGAGGCGCGCCGCCCGTACACCTGCACCACATGGTACCCATCGCGCTTACCGGTGTTGGTGACGGTCGCCTTCACCCGCGCGCCGCCTTCGGCAGCTTTGCTTACCGTGACGCCACTGATCGTGAAGGTGGTGTAGGACAGGCCAAAACCGTGCGGGTAGGCAGGGGGCACGCCCAGCTTATCCAGCAGGCGTTGGCCGTGGAAGCGGTCGTAGGTGATTGCCGTGGCATGCCGGTCGAAGAACGGCAGGTGTTCTGTGGAAGTCGGGATTGAGAACGGTAGGCGGCCGGACGGGTTTACCACGCCGGTCAGCACATCGGCCAGGGCGTGCCCGCCTTCCATGCCCGCGTACCACATCATCAGAATCGCCGGCACCTTCTGGCGCCAGACTTCGGTCATCACCGCGCCCGCCGCCACAATCGAAACGACCGTGCGCGGGTTGGCCGCGACTACCGCCTGGATAATTTCTTCATCGATGGAACGCAGAGTCAGGGAAGCCCGGTCGCCGCCATATTCGTCGCCCGAGGTCATAATCACGTTGCCCTCGTTCCCGCCGCTGTTTGCGGCAGCCATGGCAGCTTGCATTTCAGGCGGCATAGGCGGGAACAGGGCTACCAGTTCTGGCCGGCTCATCGTATCGCTGCCTACGTATTCACCCTCGTCGCGCTCGGTGAAACCCGCTACCACAACAGCCACCTGCGCCTTCCGGGCTGCTTCCGCCGCGGCTTTCGGGTCGTCTTCGCCAACCACTGTGATCTGCGCGCCGGGGAAAGCCGCCTGGATACCCTCCAGCGGGGTGACGAAGCTGGGCGGGCGCACGTCCGATGAACCCTTATCGCCCATGTTGCCTTTCAACGCCAGCCGGCCAATGACCGCGATGGATTGGACCTTTCCTGGTTCCATCGGCAGCACCGGGCTGCCCGCCACCGCATCATTCTTCAGCAGCACCATTCCTCGCGCAGCAACTTCGCGAGACAGCTTTCGCGATTTTGCGCTGGCCATGTTCTTGACATCAAACGCGCCTTCCTTGCGCGTAGCATACGAGCGTAGTTGGGCCGCGATCAGGCGCACACCGGCCCGCTCCACCATCTCCCACGACGTCTCGCCCTCCGCGAGCTGGCGGCGCAGGTGCATCCCGCGCTGCTGGGTTAACGGCTCTTCGAGGTCCAACCCGGCGTTCAGCGACTTGCCGCCATCGCGCAGGCCCCAGATGAAATCACTGACCGTGATGCCTTTCCAGCCCCACTGCTTGCGCAGCACATCGGTGAGAATGTACTCGTTTTGACCAGCCCACTCGCCGTTGACCGAGTTGTAGGCGGACATAATCGCGGCCACACCCTCATCCACGCAGCGCTTGAAGTGCGGCAGGTACACATCGTGCAGATCCGCTTCATCGATGGTCACGTCCACCTGGAAGCGGGCATTTTCCATCGAGTTCAACGCATAGTGCTTGGCACACGCCATCACATACTTCTGCGTCCCGCGAGTCAGCGCCGCCCCGAATTCGCCCAGGTGATAGGGATCATCGCCGTAGGTTTCCTGGATACGTCCCCAGGCCGGATGCCGCGGCAGGTTGATGCATACCCCGCCAAAGAAGTTTCCTTCCATGGCGCGGATCTCCTGCCCAATCACCTCGCCGACCTGCTCTTCCAATGCCACATCCCAGGTAGCTCCACGCGCCATTGAAACCGGGAAAGCCGTGCCATGGCCCGACACACATCCGCGCGGTCCATCCACGAAGCGAGTGCCCGGGATTCCCAGTCGGTCCACCGCGCCGTGGACATACGGGCGCGTATTGTAACCAACCACCTGCATCTCGGCCATACCCTGCCAGAAGGGCATATCCCCGTCTAGCAGCCCCAGGCGTTCATTTTCGGTCAGTTGATCATAAAGCTTTTTTGCCTGGCTCTCTGGGGTCGCACCAGAACGCACGGCCTCAACGGCTTGATCGAAGGGGCTTGCGCCGGTGTTCGTCTGTCGATTGTTTGTCTTGTCGGTGTCCATCAAAGGAATCCTCCACAAATGAAAA
>CAZMMI010000235.1:0-6596 GCA_964567255.1 uncultured Anaerolinea sp. | reverse complement strand
GTGAAAGCGATCCTCGGGATTGAGGTTTTTAAGGATGAAGCGCAGGGCTTCCTGGGCCTGGCGGAATTTCTCGCCTTCCATGCTGCCGGAACGATCCAAGACCAGGAGCACATCTTTGGCGATTTGGGTATCAGGGGCTTCGGGGCGGGGGGCCAGGAGCATGAGGAAGAAACCGTCCTGTTCTTCGGAGTCGCTGGGATCGCGGAAGGTGAGCAGGTGCAGGGCTTCGGTTTCGCCCAGGGAGTAGTACAGGTCGAAGTCGTTGTCGGGTAGGACGTCCTTGTCCTCCCAGGAGGCGGTGAAGCCGGTTTGCCCATCGCGGGTGACATTGACCGGGTGGCTGGGAGAATAGACCGCTCGCACGGGGGACTTTCCGGCGGAGGTGACGGTGATGGATACCGATTCAAGGGGCAGGAGCGAGAATTTCTCGGTGTTGAGCGGGTAGCGGTAATGCACCAGCCCGTTTTCAGCGGTCAGCACCTGGCTGTACTGCAACTCGATGCGCCGCTCGCCCTGGGGCGGGATGGGAAAGACGCTGGCTTGAACCGCGCCGCGCCCAACGTATTCTAACAGGGCCGGGTCTTGCAGGGAGTAGACGATCTCTTCGTATATTTTGCGGGCTTCGGCGGCTTCGAGGACCTTGCCCGGCACCGGCTCGCCGTCGATCCACAGCAGGAAGTTGTCGACCACGGCCCCTTCGGGGAGCGGGAAGATGTAAGTACCCTCGACGGCGTAGTCGTTGGGGTTGTAGAAGACCTGATCTACGCGGGTGGTGGCTACCTGATCGACGATATCAACCGTGACGTGGTGGTAGCGGATGACCAGTTGGGTCATGGGGCGTGGAGGGATGGGCGGGCAGGGCGCCACGAAGCAGGGTGGCGGCGGGCAGCCTTCCAGCGGGCAGGGCGGGGGGATGATGATGCCGTCGGCGTGGACGGTTTTGAGGGGCAGGGCCAGAAACAGGATGACAAAAGCGAGGGCAAGCAGTCTGCGGGCGTTCATTATCTCCTCCGGGGAGCCGCCCGCGTGGATTGGGAGCAGGGCGGTTCACAGCTATAACGCCCACAGGAGAGGGAAAGTTCCCCAAGGAAATGTACAGAGATTCTTTCCACGAATTTCACGAATTTCCACGAATGGTTCTGTAGAGGCGCAGCGGTGGGATAAGGCACGAGAATCAACCGGGATCGCGCTGCGCCTGAGAGGAAGTTGGAGGAGTGGCGGAGAATGAAAGCAACCGTGATATGTAGGGGGCAATTCATTAATTGTCCCCTACGCATCACAACACGCTTTGCTGCACCTGCCAGGCGCGAGCGTACCAGCCGCCCTGAGCCAGCAGTTGGGCGTGCGTGCCTCGCGCCGTGATTTGACCGTTTTCCATGACCCACACTTCGTCCATGCGCTCCAGCCCGGCCAGCCAATGGGTGATGTACAGCAGGCTGCGGCCCGGCGGAACGTCGAGCAGTGAGTCCAACAGCAGGCGCCCAGTGAGCGCGTCCAGGTTGGCGGCGGGCTCGTCGAGGATGAGCAGCGGGGCCTCGCGCAGCAGGGCGCGAGCGGCGGCCACGCGCTGGCGCTCTCCGCCCGAGAAGCGCGCCCCGCCTTCCTCGAGCCACGTATCCAAGCCCTGGGGCAGTTGCGAGGTCATGTTTTCCAATTGGGCGCCGCGCAGCGCTGCCCACAGTTGATCTTCGTTCGCGTCCGGTCGGGCCAGCATCAGGTTGGCGCGCAGGGTGTTATTGAACAGGTACGTGTGCTGATCGACCAGGGCGATTTTGGCGCGCACATCGTTATTCGCATAGGCGCGGATGTCCTGCCCGTCCAGCAGCAGGCTGCCGGGGGGGCAGTCCCAGAAGCGCAGAAGCAGGCGGCCCAGCGTGGATTTCCCCGCGCCGGAAGGGCCCACCAGGGCGACCCGTTTGCCGGGCGGCAAGTCGAAGGTCACATTGCGCAAGGCCGCGGGCTGCTCGGGGGTGTAGTGAAAGGTGAGTTCACGGGCTTGGAGGGCCATGCTCGTGGGGGCGGGCAGAGGCTGGGCGGGGTCGGTGACGGCAGGTTTGGCCTGCACCAACTCGAACAGGCGGCGAGCGGCTTGCAGGCAGCTTTCCAGGTTTTGGGCAGCCAGGCTGAGCGGCGTGACGGCTTCAAACGAGGCCAGCGCTAGCAGCGAGAGCACGGCCAGGTCCACGCCGCTGATGGCTCCCTTGGTCACCAGGGGGATGGCCGCCCACAGCAGCGCCCACAGGGTCAGGTTGGTGAGGAGCAGCCCCGCGGCGTTGCCCAGCGCGCCGCTCCAGGCCATGCGCAGGTGAGCCTGGCTGTGCCGGTGGCTGAGAGCGGAAAGATGCGCAGACTGCCGGTTTGCGGCGTTGAAGGCCAGCAGGTCGGGCAAGCCCTGGATGCCGTCCACCAGGGCGGCACTCAAGGCCGAGCGGGCGCGGCTCTCGGCTTTTCCGGCAGCGCGGCTGAGCGTGTGGGTGAACAGGGGTAGGACGATGCCTGCCAGGAGCAAGCCGCCCGCCAGCAGCGCGCCCAGCGCAGGGTGGTAGCGCCCGGTGAACCAGCCCATTCCGGCGGTGACGATGGCGGCGGCAACGGGCGGGGCTACGGCACGAACGTAGAAGTTTTCAAGAATATCGATGTCGCCGGTGATACGGTTGAGGAGGTCGCCGCTGCGCTGCTGCTCGAGGCGGGCGGGAGCCAGCGGCTCGAGGGCATGGTAAAACCACACCCGCAGGCGGGCCAGGAGGCGGAAGTTGACCGAGTGCGAGGCCAGGCGTTCAAGATAGCGAAAGACGCCCCGCCCGATTCCAAAGGCGCGCACCCCCACGATGGACACCTGGAGCGCAGCGATGGAAGGGTGCAGGGCCGCCGAGGCGATCAGGTAGGCCGAAGTTCCCAGCAGGCCGATCCCGCTGACCAGGGTGGCAACGGAAAGGAAGATGGAGAGGGCTGTCCAACCGGCAAAGGGACGCAGGAAGCCCAACAGCCGCGCCAGGATGGATAGGCTGCTGATTTTTTTCTCGGATGGCGGGATGACTGTATGAACGGATTGCTCACTGGGGCGCTCCGACGGCGTGACATCTGCGGGGAGGAGAAGTTCGCCAGTCGCTTCAGTGTTCCCGCCAAAGGCCTGGGCCAGCCGGGCAAAGGGTCCGCCCGCGGCCAGCAGGTCGGCGGGGCGGCCTTGTTCGCGGATTTGCCCATCTTCCAGCAGCACGACCCAATCGGCGCGGCGGACGGTGGTGATGCGGTGGGCGATGATCAGGACGGTGCGCGTCTGGCACAACTCGCGCACAGTGGCCTCCAGGAGAGCCTCTTCGGGCAGGTCCAGGTGGGCGGTGGGTTCGTCCAGCACCAGCAGGGGGGCGTTGCGCAGGAAGGCCCGCGCCAGGGCCAGACGCTGGGCCTGACCTCCGCTCAGGCGAGCGCCGCCCTCCCCCACGGGGGTGTCCAGTCCATCGGGCAGCGCGCGGGCCCATTCTTCCAGGCGGGCCAGGCGCAAGGCCAGCCACAGTTGCTCCGGGGAGGCTTGCGGGTCCGCGATACGCAAGTTGGCAGCCAGGCTGTCGTGGAACAGGTGCGGGTGTTGGGGCACCCATGCCATGACCGCGCGCCAGGCTTCTTCGCCAGGCTCGTCCAGGCTGCGCCCGTTGATGCGAATGTGCCCGGACTGCGGACGCAGGAAACCCAGCAGCAGCCAGGCCAGGGTGGTTTTACCCGCGCCGCTGGGACCTACCAGAGCGGTCAGCGTGCCGGGGCGCAGCTCCAGGTTGAACTGCCGGACGGCCTCTTGATCCACGCCTGGGTAGGCGAAGGAGACATTATCAAAGGTCACCTGGGCTTTGTCCGCGAGGCGCGGCGCAATTTGGGTGGAAAGGCCCTGGGCAGCCGGAACTAGCGGCTCGCCCAGCACTTCCCAAATCTTTCTGGCGGCGGCCATGCCGTTCATGGCGGCGTGGAAGCGCAAGCCCAGGGTACGCAGTGGGGCGTAAAAATCGGGAGCGATGACCAGCAGGAAGAAGGCCTCTTCAAAGCCCATTTGCCCATAGAGCAGGCGCAGGCCTACCTGCACGGCGATCATGGCGGTGCTGATGGTGCCGAGCAATTCCAGAGCCAGGGCGGAAAGGAAGGTGACGCGCAAAACGCCGAGGGTGGTGTCGCGGTAGCGCTCGCTGACGGTGGCAATGCGCCCGGCCTGCTCGGCGCTGCGGCCCAGGGCTTTGAGTGTGCGCAGCCCCTGGAGGGTGTCCAGGAAGTAGGCGCTCATGCGGCTGAGAGCCGTCCACTGTCGTTGGGTCAGGCGTTCGGCGGTGCGGCCGATGAGGGCCATGAAGAAGGGAATGAGCGGGCCGGTGACGAGCAAAATACCACCGGAGAGCGGGTCGAGAGGAAAGACCAGGATCAAGATTCCCAACGGGATCAATCCGGCCAGGGCCACCTGGGGCAGATATTGGGAAAAGTAGGCGTCCAGCGCCTCTACGCTTTGCAGCGCGGTGGCGGCCAGCTCGCCGGTGGGCTTGCCGCGCAAGGCTGCCGGGCCTAACTCGACCAGCCGCGAGAAGAAACGCTCGCGAAGGGCAGTTTTGACCTGGGCGGCGGCAGCGCTGCCGGCAGCTTCACCGAGTAAGGAAAAGGCGCTTCGGGCCAGGATCAGCGCCAGAAGGCCGGTGAGCAAAGGCTGGACTTGTGCCAGGTTTTGCCCATTCAGGAACACAGCGGCGATGATCTGGCTGAGGGTGCGGGCCGAGAAGACCGCCAGCAACGCCGCGGACAACCCGCCGAGAATTGCCAGGATGAGTTTGAGAGCGGCGGGGCGAGCCAGGCGGAGCAGGTGCGGATCGAGAACCATATCTAGTAATTATACAAGACGGTTGGGCCTTTTCCGCCTCTGGCTGAGTATAATGGAAGCATGGTCAATTCTGTGCTGCCCAAAATTCCCTGGTTCACGCGGCGCTCGCTGCTCTCGCGCTCGCAGCAAATCATTGCCACGCTCATCCGCCACGGGCTGGGCTGGCTGATGACCAAGGCTGAGGGAGACACGGGCAGCCCCAGCGCGGCGCGCAAGCTGCTGCGGCAGGTCAAGCACACCCCGGCCGGCGAGGTGGTGGCGGCGCTGATCGAGTTGGGGCCGACCTTCATCAAATTTGGGCAGGCGTTGGGCGCGCGCGCTGACCTGCTGCCCGAATCATACATCGAAGCACTCAGCAAGTTGCAGGATGAGATTCCCCCGCTGCCCTTTGAGAATTTTGAAAAGACGCTGGTTGGGGAATTTGGAAAACCTGTGTATGAGATTTTTGCGACATTTGACCGCGAGGCGATTGCTTCGGCATCCATTGGTCAGGTGTATGCGGCGGAGTTGTGGACCGGGGAAGCGGTCGTTGTCAAGATTGTGCGGCCTGGGGCAGAGGAGATCTTTGAACAGGATTTAGAAATTCTCGCCGACATGGCCGAATGGGTGCATCAGCACACGCCCCTGCATAACCTGCTCAATTTGCCTGCCCTGGTGGAAGAGTTCGCTTACACGGTGCGGGCCGAGTTTGACTACCTGCGCGAGGGGCGCAATGCCGACTTGTTCCGGCGCAATTTTGCTGAGGATTATCACGTCTATATACCTGAAGTGCATTGGGAGTACACCACCCGGCGGGTGATCACCCTGGAGCGGGTGGCTGGGGTGAAAATTAACGATTTGGCTGGGCTGGATGCGGCGGAAATCGACCGCCAGCAGGTGGCCGAAAACTTGATGCACTTTGCCATGCGCCAGATTTTTGAGTTTGGCCTGTTCCACGCCGACCCTCATGCAGGCAACTTCTTTGTCCAGCGGGATGCCACCCTGGCAGTGATCGACTTCGGCATGGTGGGGCGTTTGAGCCACCAGACTAAGCGCACCTTCCTGGGAATTGCCATTGCCCTGGATCGCGGGGATGCTAATATTCTGGTGGACGAGCTGCTCAACGCCGGGCTGTTGACCCGCGCTTTGGACCGCCGCGCGTTGATTCGCGACTTTGAGCGCCTTTTCGACCGCCTGACAGGTGCTTCGTTGAAGGAGATCAGCGCGGCGCAGTTCATGGGGGATGTTATGTCCATTGCGCTGCGCAACGGCTTGCAACTGCCCGGCGAACTGGTGACGCTGCTGCGCGGGGTGGCGATCAGCGAAGGCACCGGGACACTGCTGTATCCGGATTTTGAGCTGATCAAATTTGCCACGCCTTACCTGACGCGCTTCTGGAAAGAGGAACGCTCGCCGGCAAAGATGATGCCACGGGTGGCGCAATCGACGCTGGACGGGCTGGAGTTGTCCCTGGATATGCCGCAGCGGATTAACCGCCTGCTCAATCAGATCGAGCGCGGACAGTTTGAGGTGAACATCAACCAGAAGATTCTGGATGAGATGACCGGCAAGATGCAGAAGATGACCAACCGCATGGCCCTGGGGATGATCGTCTCGGCGGTGATCATTGCCCTGGCGCTGGTGATGGCGGTGTATAAGTTCGATGTGTGGCAGAATCTGGGTGAGTATGTCTTTGGGTTTGCCTTCATTTCTTCGTTAGTGTTAGGCGCCTGGTTGATTTGGTCCATCCTCCGCTCGGGGAGGACAT
>CAZMMI010000234.1:2408-6637 GCA_964567255.1 uncultured Anaerolinea sp. | reverse complement strand
TCCCTGATCTCTTTTTCTTAGGCGCCCGAAGGGCGCGATACCTTTTCTACGGTTTACCGTGGTGCTACCGTGGGGACCTACTATGATTATTAAACGGTATTCGAACCGCAAGCTGTACGATACCGAGGCGCGCCGCTATATCTCATTGAGCGAAGTCGCCGCCATGATCCGCCAGGGCCAGGACGTGCAGGTGGTGGACCATGACACGGGCCGCGATATCACCTCGCTGACCCTCTTTCAAATCTTGCTGGGCGAGGAGAAACGCATTGGCGAACTGCTGCCTCAGGTCGTCCTCACCCGCCTGATCCAGGCCGGCGGCGAAACAATCGAAACGCTGCGTGAGCGCTTGCTGGCAGCCTTTGACCCGCAAGGCCACCTGGAAGAGGAACTGCGCCGCCGCCTGGACGAGTTGGTGGCGCGCGGCGAGTTGACCGCCGAGGTTGCCCGAGCCATGTTCGACAAAATGCGCGCCGCGGGCGCACCCCCGCCGGATGTCGAGCCTGAGCCCAACCCCGACCTCGAAGAACTCCGCCGCCAGGTGCGGGCCTTGGAAGAAGAACTGGCCCGTTTGAAGTAGTAAAAAATAGACCCTAAGGGTTTTCCGAAACCCTTAGGGTCTTAAATTTTAAGCCCTACTTCCAGCTCTTCACCCTGCTAGGCTTCAGCTTGATCAGCAGCGCCTCGGGGTCCTTGATCCACGACTGCGGGTCGGCGGCTTTGACGCCCTCCGGCCCCAGGTAGCGCTCATAGATCCAGGCGGTCAGCTCTTCCATGCGCTCGCGCGGCTCAGTGAACAACTCGGCCTTGCCTTCCAACAGCACCGCGCGGATGCCTTCGCCCTGGTCAACGTCGATGACCACGGAGATGAGCGGGTTCTTCACCAGCTCGCGCACCTTGCGCGTGGATCGAAAAGCGCTGATCCAAAGGCTCTCGCCGTCCCACCCGTACCACACCGGCACCACGTGCGGCTGCAAGGTGTGCGGGTCGGCCGTGGCCATGCGCGCCAGGTGAGCTTTATCGAGGAAGGCGTCCATTTCTTTCATGGTTTACTTGTATTGCAGCCGGGGATGGCGCAGGCTGCCGGCCGGGACACTCAACTGCACTGGCAGGCACTCCTGCGGAACTTGCAGCAGGTTGAAGCGCGACGCGCCCAGGTAAAGGATCTCCAGGATCAAATCCTGGTAGCTAACGCCTTCGGCCCCGGCAATGACGCATAGATCGCTGAATCCGGGGGTCAACCCAGGCAGCGTGTTGATTTCCAACAGGCGGGGGTTGCCTTCGGCGTCCAGGCGGATGTCCACGCGCGAGACGTCCAGCGCGTTGAGGGCATTGTGAGCGCGGATGGCCAGCTCGCGCAGCTCGTCGGCCAATTCTTCATCGATGGGCGCCGGGCAGAGGAAGTCGGGCACGCCCTGGTCGCCCGTGTGCAGGGTTTTGGCCTTGTGGCCGTATACCCCGGGAGTGATGGTGTTGAAGTTGTCCACTTCCAGCACCGGGAAGCGGTGGAAGCCGTCGGCGCGGTAGAGGGAGGGGCGGCGCACATAGGGCAGCGCATCCGTGCGGCCCATCACACCCACGGTGAACTCACGCCCGGAGAGATAGGTCTCAACCAGGGCCGGTTGTTTGTAGGATTCAATGGTCCAGCGCACCCGCGCGCGCAGCGCCACCTCGTCGTAAACGATAGAGCCGTTGTCCATGCCCATGCCGGTGCCTTCGCGGGCCGGTTTTACGAACAGCGGGAAGGTCAGGTCGGGGTCCAGCGGCTCGAAGCCGGTGGCGAACTCCTGGAAGGGCGCGGTGGGCAGGCCGTGATCGCGCCAGATGCGCTTGGTCATGGTCTTGTCCAAACCGACGGCATTGGCCAGGACGCGCGAGGCGGTGTAGGGCACGCGCAGCATTTCTAGCAGCGCGGGCACCTGGGCTTCGCGCCCATCGCCCATGATACCTTCGGCGATGTTGAAGCAAATATCCGGATGGTATTCGCGGATGGTATCGAGCAGGGTATAGTCGGCGGAAAGGAAACGGGTGGTATGACCGTCGGATTCGATTGCGTCCTGAATGGATTGAATCGTTTCTCTGCGGTCAAACTCCGCGCCGGCATCGGCGGGCGCATCGATCGGCAACGCTGTCTCCCCCTTCACGTTGGCGATAACGGCGACCCGCCAGGGTCGCGCCGGTCGCGGACGACGACTGGGAGGCTTATCGGAGTCTTGCTCCTGTTCTTGCTCAAACAATTTATTGAGGTCCATGGGTCATTCCTTATTGACACTAAAACCAATTCTAGCGAAAATTTTTTTTCGCCAAGCGGCGGATTATATCACCCTCGCCCAAAATGTAAAGAGTCTGGGAAGAGGAAATTTATTGAATTGTCCTTACAAATAACCCCATCCATCCCCAATCGTTGCTCGCGCCGCAAGCCAGCCCAGGTCCGTAGGGGGCGGGTTTCCCGCCCCGACCTCGACCCACACCGGCCGCCGCCTATATCGTGGACTTTGGCTATCGCGTTTCGCGTCGTCACGGTGATTCGCAAAATATCTTGCCCTTTTCCGGGGTTTGGGGGAGAGGCAGTCGCAGCACGACTGCCTCTCCCCCAAAGAAATAGTTCCCCCTCCTGGCGATGGTTTTTCGCCGGGAGGGGGTGGCGCGCAGCGTCGGGGGTGAGTTCTTCACGCCAGGGCAGGGCTATCGTGTAGGGCAATTCATGAATTGCCCTCTATGGTCTTCTCAAAGTCGCTCGGCAATTTGGCATACCCTATCCCCGACCCTTCTCCCTCCGGGAGAAGGGCGCAGATTCTTCCCCCTCTCCCCCCGGGAGAGGGCAGGGTGAGGGTCTTTTTCTATATTGAGAAAGCTACAAATTCCCCCCTACACAATCTTGCATTTCCTTCCCGCCTGAGTTATGCTTACCGGTGGGAATGGATAAGTCCCGGTGGGCTTTGCGGTCTTCAAAACCGTTGGCGGGTCGCGTTGCGGGCCGCGGTGGGTTCGACTCCCATCCGTTCCCGCCTTTGATTTAACCGCCAGGAGAAAGTGGTGGATAACAACTTAGATTTTGCCACGCTAGAACCGCTGGTACGGCAGGTTTTTTCGATCGAAGATACTACCTTTGGCGATCTGCGCAAGGATGGCTTTCTGGTGCGCTACCGCGGGCGGCTGCTGGGCGCCGACAGCGAAACATCTTACGACCAGTTATCCGCGCTGCTCAAGCCCTACGACCTGACTCCCTTGTTCCGCTGGGATGAGGACCGTCACATGATCTTGCTGCTTCCCGGCCAGCCCACTCCTAAACCTTCCAATCCGTGGGTCAATCTAATTCTGTTGATCATTACCTTTTTTAGCGTCATGGTCACCGGAGCCTTGTTCAGCCTGCAAGGCGAACTTTCTGAAGATTTCGGGCAGGCTGCCCTCCAGCTTGTCCGCGAGGGCTGGCCCTTTGCCGTTTCCATTTTGGCGGTGCTGGGCGCGCACGAATTCGGCCACTACCTGGTGGGGCGCGCTCACGGCGTGCATGTCACCCTGCCCTATTTCATCCCCATGCCGATTCTCAATCCATTTGGGACCATGGGCGCTTTCATCAACATGAAAGAGCTGCCCAAGAACCGCAAGGTGCTCCTGGATATCGGCCTGGCCGGCCCCTTCGCCGGAGTGCTGGTGGCCATCCCGGTGCTGATCCTGGGCTTGATGCTGTCTTCGCTCGAGCCCATCCCGATGAAAATTCCCGAGGGGATGTACTTGCAGATGGAAGGCAACTCGCTGCTTTATCTGCTGCTCAAGTTCCTGGTCTTTGGGCAGGTGCTGCCGCAGCCGGTATCCTATGAAGGGCTGTCCCCGCTGCTCTATTGGGTGATGTACTTCTTCACCGGGCAGCCCTTCCCCTTCGGCGGCCTGGACGTGAGCATTCACCCGGTGGCGCTGGCCGGTTGGGGCGGACTGCTGGTCACTGCGCTCAACCTGCTCCCCGCCGGGCAGTTGGATGGTGGTCACGTCATCTACGTGCTGCTGGGGCGCAATCGCGCCCGGCGCTTGCTGCCCTTCGTGCTCACCTTCACCTTCCTGCTGGGTTTTGTTTCACCAAGCTGGTGGCTGTGGACGCTGCTGATTTCGGTCTTTGGCCGGGTGAATGCCGAGCCGCTGGACGAGATCACCCCGCTCAACCCGGCTCGCAAAGCTCTGGCGGTGGCGGCAATGGTCTTGTTCGTGCTGGTTTTCACCCCCGTGCCGTTGCTGAT
>CAZMMI010000234.1:0-2308 GCA_964567255.1 uncultured Anaerolinea sp. | reverse complement strand
CTCTGCGGTGCCCTCTTCGCTTCCTCTTTCTTCACCGGCCACGCAAAATCCATCACCTGGTTGACGTACGGGACGAACACCCGCCCATCCTTGCCCAAATGCACCTGCGTGATCGAGGTGGTGTCGATATTCAACCGCTGGAACGAATCTAGCGGCACATTCAAAAAATGCGCCGTCAGCAGGCGGATGATGTCGCCGTGCGAAAAACACGCCACCAACCCCTCGGGGTGCCGCGCCGCAATGCCTTCCACCGCCGCCACGCTGCGGGCCTGTATCGCGGCAAAATTTTCCCCACCGGGGAAGCCAAAGCGGCTGGGTGTTTCTTGCAAGGCTTTCCACGCCTTCAGCTTGCGCAGCGCCTTTAGCGGCTTGCCCGTCCAATCCCCCATCTCGACTTCGATCAACCCCGCCTCCACCTGCACCTCCAACCCCAACACCGCCGCCAGCGGCGCAGCGGTCTCCAGGGCGCGCTCCAGCGGGCTGGAGTAAATCGCCTGGATAGGTGCATGGCCCAGTACGCCTGCCAGGGCAACGGCCTGCCTGCGCCCGCGTTCGTTCAGGTGCACGCCCGGCATCCGACCGGCCAGGCGTCCGGTCGTGGTAAATTCATTCTCGCCGTGGCGGATCAGCAGCAGAGTGGTCATCGGGTTCCTCCGCGGGGGTAGGTGGGATCAGCTTTTCGGCCTGGGCCTTGCGCCACGCTTCCAGGCGCGCCGTGATTTGCGCTTCATAGCCCTGGTCCGAAGGTTTGTAGAAGGTCGTGCCCAGCAGGGGCGTGGGCAGGTACTGCTGGGGGGTGAAGTGCCCGTCAAAGGAGTGCGGGTACTGGTAGCCCTGCCCGTGGCCCAGTCCTTGCGCGTCGCGGCTGGCGTCCATCAGGTGGATGGGCACCGGTCCGGCCCCCTCGCTTTGAATAGATTCCAGCGCCTTGAAGTACGCGCCCGCCGAGTTGGATTTCGGCGCGGTCGCCAGGTATAGGGTCGCCTCGGCGATGGGGTACACCCCTTCGGGCAGCCCGATAAATTCAAAATTTTGCGCCGCCGCGCTGGCCACCACCATGCCCATCGGGTCGGCCAGGCCGATGTCCTCGCTGGCCAGCACGATCAACCGGCGCAGGATGAAGCGCGGATCCTCGCCCGCCGCCAGCATCTTCGCCAGCCAGTAGAGGGCCGCGTCGGGGTCCGAGCCGCGCACCGATTTGATGAAGGCCGAGATGGTGTCGTAGTGCGCGTCGCCGTCCTTGTCATACAGCACCGCCCGCCGCTGGATCGACTCCTGCGCCACCTCCAGGCTGATGTGCTGCACGCCGCTCTCGTCCGGCGGCGTGGATTCGACTGCCAGCTCCAGCGCGTTCAGCGCGTTGCGCGCATCCCCCCCGGCCACTTCCACCAGGTGCCGGCGGGCATCTGTGTCCAAAAGGATGTTCTTCCCGCCGTAGCCGCGCTCCGCGTCGCTCAGGGCCCGGTCCAGCAGCGTGCCCAAATCCTCGGGCGTCAGCGGCTTGACCTCAAAAATGCGCGAGCGCGACACCAGCGCCCGAATGACCTCGAAGAAGGGGTTTTCGGTGGTCGCCCCAATCAGCGTCACCATGCCGTTTTCCACGTGCGGCAAGAGCGCATCCTGCTGCGCCTTGTTCCAGCGGTGCACCTCGTCCACGAACAGGATGGTGCGCTGGCGGTACAGCTTGCGGCGCTCCTCGGCCTCGCCGATCACCCGGCGCAGCTCGGCCACCCCCGCCAGCACCGCCGAAATGCTCTCGAAGTGGGCGCGGGTGTGCTGCGCAATCAACTGCGCGATGGTGGTTTTGCCCGTGCCCGGCGGCCCAAACAGCAGGATCGACGAGAACAGCCGGTCCGCCTCGATGGCCCGGCGCAGCAGCCGCCCCTGCCCCACGATATGCTCCTGCCCCACCACCTCGTCCAGCGTGCGCGGTCGCATCCGCGCCGCCAGCGGCGCTTCATTCTTCATCCGTTCGTCATGGGCGTGGTCGAAAAGGTCCATGCCCTGATTATAACGCCAACACTCGTGCAGCGCTTCTATACTCTGGCGAGACTCAGGGAAGGTCAGAGTTTCTGCTCCTTCTCCCTGGAAGGGAGAAGGAGGGGATGAGGGTGGAATCTCTACCAACCCTCCCCTCAAATCACGCCGAGCCGAGGCTGGGTTCATTATCTTGTGCTGTGGGAAAATTGCTTGAAGGGTCGGATGAGTATAATTAATACATATTGATAATCTGGAATATTTCTGTATATGGGGCCGAAACCCGACAAATGCGCCATGATCACCCAAAAAAACTCCTACGCCAAATTAA
>CAZMMI010000233.1:0-6654 GCA_964567255.1 uncultured Anaerolinea sp. | reverse complement strand
GGCGGCGGCTCGGAGAGCAGTTGGCGGCGGACTTCTTGATAGACCGGCGTCATCATCTTGAGCAGAGAATCGCCTTCCAGGAAGATGGGGTCGCCCAGGCGGCGCAGGGCGGGCATTTCGACCAGGGGCGTCTTGACCGAGACCTCCAGGTCCTCGAGGGGCTTGGGCATGGCCCAAAAGGCTTCGGGGTTGGGGTCCAGCGGCTCGGGGCCGGCAGGGGCCACCACGGGTTCTTCCTCTTCCTCGGCAGCCGGTTCAGCCGGGCCGCCTCGCCGCAAGCGCATGGCGGTGACGATTTGCTCCTGGGTGCGTCCGCGCAGGCGGAACAGCAGGAAGGGGTCTTCGTCGAAGCGCTCAGCCAGGATGAAGTGCGTGGCGGCGACGTGCTTGCAGGGGTTGGCCCAATCGGGACAGGAACAGTCGGTGTACAAATCGCCTTTGACCGCGGGGAACAGGCTGGTGCCCGCTGCGGCAAAGGCATCCTGAATACGCTCGGGCATTTCGCCCGCCAGCAGTTGGGCCGCAAAGAGCGCTTCGCTGGAGAGCACATCGATGACCTTGTCCCAGGCAGCATTATCCAGCCAGCGCACCTTGAGCACCACGCGGTACGGCTTGGGCACCGAGCCCTGCACGCGAGCTTCCACGCCGCCGTTGCGCTCGTCGATGGACAGCACCTGGCCCTGGCGGGCGTAGTTCTTGCCACGGCCCAGGCGGCGGGGGTCCACCAGCTCTTCCATGGCCTTGATCCAGCGCTCGGCCCACCAATTGCGGGCAAAATCGCCGTGCTGGCTGCGGGCTTTAATACCTTTGGCCGTGCGGATGGGAGGGTGGTAGTGTTCGGGTTGACTGTAAGGTTCGTAAATAGTTTTTCGTTTTCGGCGAGGCATCGTGTCTCTCTTCCCTAATCCCGGCGCAAACGCACCAGGTCGCGCAGTTGATCGGTGTTCAGCTCGGTCAGCCAGTTTTCACCGCCACCGATGACCACGTTAGCCAGGTCTTTCTTGCTTTCGATCAACTCATCAATCGATTCTTCCAGGGTGCCGACGGTGACAAATTTGTGCACCTGCACGTTGCGGTGCTGGCCGATGCGGTAAGCCCGGTCGGTGGCCTGGTCTTCAACCGCCGGGTTCCACCAGCGGTCGAAGTGGAAGACGTGGTTGGCGCCGGTCAGGTTGAGGCCGGTGCCGCCCGCCTTGAGAGACAGAACAAAGATGGGCGGGGCATGCTCTTCTTGCTGGAAGCGCCGCACCATCTGGTCGCGCTGCTTGGCGGGCGTACCGCCGTGCAAGAAGAACACCGAACTGCCCAGGGCCTGGGGCAAATAGTTTTCCAGCAGCTCGCCCATCTCGGCAAACTGGGTGAAGATCAAGGCCCGGTCACCAACCTCGAGGATTTCCTCGAGGAGTTCCACCAGGCGCTCGAGCTTGCCGCTGCGCCCGTCATAGGTGATCTCGGCCTCTTTGGCGCTCTGGTGCAAATACTGGGCGGGGTGGTTGCAAACCTGCTTGAGCTGCATCAACATGCTGAGGATCAAGCCGCGGCGGGCCAGCCCATCGGACGAGGAGATTTTCTCCATCACGTCGTTGACCACGGCCTCGTAGAGCGTGGCCTGTTCTTCAGAGAGGTTGACGTAAACCTTGCTCTCCACCTTTTCGGGCAGGTCCTGGATGACGCGCGGATCGGTTTTGACGCGGCGCAGGATGAAAGGCGTGACCAGCTTCTTCAAGCGAGCGGTGGCTTCGTTATCGCGATAACGCTCGATGGGCATGGAGAAATCGTTGCGGAAAGTCTCTCGCGAGCCCAGGTAGCCGGGGTTGAGGAAATTCATGATGGACCACAACTCGGCCAGGCGATTTTCAACGGGCGTACCCGTGAGGGCCAGGCGGAAGCTGCCTTGCAGCTTGCGGGCAGCCTGGGTCTGGCGCGCATCGGGGTTCTTGATGTTCTGAGCTTCGTCCAGAATGACGTTGCGCCAGTTGACCTCTTTGAGAGTCTCGATATCCATGCGCAGGAGTGCGTAACTGGTGACGACCAGGTCATAGCTGCCGACCACAGCCAGCAAGTCCTCGCCTTTGTGGCGGCCCACGCCCTGGTTGACCAACACGCGCAGCGAAGGCGCAAAACGGGCAGCCTCGCGCTCCCAGTTGGTGACCACCGAAGTGGGGGCGATGAGCAAGGTAGGCAGGTGCTCGCTGCCGTCCTGCTCTTTTTGCTGGAGGAGGAGGCTGAGAGCCTGGATGGTTTTGCCCAGGCCCATGTCATCGGCCAGGATTGCGCCCAGCCGCCAGCGGTCAAAGAAGCTGAGCCAGGAGTAGCCGTATTGCTGGTAGGGGCGCAACTCGCCGATGAACGAAGCGGGTTGGTTGAGTTGCTCGAGAGCCTTGCCGGTGATATCACCGGAAGCCTGGCTGAACTGGGTCAGCCAATCGTCCAACCAATCGTCGGCTTCCACGCCGTCCATGGGCAAGCCTCCGGCGCCTTCGGCCTGGTTTTGCATCTGAACCGCCTCCAGCAGGCTCACCTGCCCCTTGAGGCGCTTCTTGTCCCAAAAATGAATGGCAGCCTCCACCTGCTCGGCGTCCAACTGCACCCATTGCCCGCGGATCTGCACCAGCGGCGATTTGAGCTGCACCAGCGCCTCAAACTCCTCACGAGAGAGGGTGGTGTCGCCAATGGAAAGCTGCCAGTTGTAATCCACCAGGCGATCCATACTGAGCTTACCGGAGGAGATGACTTCCTTTCCACCGCGCGGACGCAGTTGCAGGCGAGCGCCCAGGCGAGCGCCGCGCTGATTCCACCAGGGCGGGACCAGCAGCCCAAATCCGGCATCTTGAAGCAAGGGCGAAACCTCGCGCAGGAAGGTATAGGCCTGCGGAGTGTCCATCATCATGCCGGTGGGGCTTTCGCTCTTCAGGCTGGCGGTGATGGGCGGAAAGAGGCGCGAGGCATAGCCCAGCCCCGCCAGCATTTTTTCCTGCGGGCGCTCAAAGCGACGTCCCAACTGGCTGAGGGCCTCACCGCGGCTCTGCCACACCAGGTCGGCGGGAACCATCAAGCTGGGGTCGTCGCGCGCCTGGAGCAAGTAATGCAGCCCCCAGGCGCCCTCGCTGCTGGGGGTTTCGCCTTCCACAGGTTGGGGTGCTTCGAGGCGGAAGGCGATGCGGAAGGTGCGGTCGCCGGCAACATGCAGGTTGCGCATCCAAATGCGCATACTCGAAGCCAGCGACTCGAGTTGGGCGCGCGAAGCATCCACGCGGGCATCCATGCGGAACAGGGCCGAGAGCCAGCGGCGGGCAGGGTCATCCTCATGGCGGGGGATGAGCGGGGCTTCGGCAGCGCCCCAAAAGCGGAATGCAATATCGCAGCAGGCATTGAAGAACGAATCTAATACGGTATGCACCGCAGGAGGCACATCGTTCATGTGGTTTTGCGAAGCGATCTCACTGCGGCAGGAAGGGGGCATGGAGGCTGCCAGGCGCGCCATGCGCGGGGCGTCCAGGGCGCCGTCCATCACGGCAATCCAGCGGGCGAAGTACTCGCCGCGCCGCCCGGCTACCAGGGAGGGGGCCACCTTACCGGTGGCTAAAGCTTCGATGACCAGCCCAGCAGCCGCCTGCCAGAAGCGCGCATCGGCGCCCAGCACCACATGAGTCGAGTCCTGCAGCATTCCGGCCAGGTTGAGCAGAGCTGAAAATCCATCGGCCACGCGCATGCCCAGCCCCTCCACCGACCAGGGAAAAAGGAAGGGAGGCGTTTCTCGGTCGGGAACCCAGGCAGCAGCTAGCTGCGGGTCGGGCAGGGGTCCGCTGCGGCTGGTGGGCAGGCGCAGCACCGCCGAAGCCTCTGGGGCATAACCAAAGAGCTTTTCCAACTCTTCGCGCGGAGCGCAGAAGGGATGGGGGCGGGTTTGCGGGCGGGCATTGGGGCGCACCCGCTGGGTGGGGTGGACTGCTTCGGAAGATTCGGCCCAGAAGAAGACCGATCCGTCAAACGAACCGGGTTCAGAGGAAGGACGCCAAAGAGTGTGTAATACCAGCATCGCTTCAGCCCTTCAAACCCGCTTCTAATTCGTGCAGGCGGTGAATAAAATCATTTTGATAACTTAATGGGACAGCCAACTGATGCTCCTCCACTAACCAACAACGGTCGCGCAGGATTTCGTCCTGCAAAAGTTCTTTCATAAGTTCCAAATTCTTCACCTGATATAAAACAGCCTGCTGCCCGCGGACCAGGACGTCACAGCGTTCTTTCCAGCGTTCGACGGCAGCGCGAAAGTCCTCGGGCAGGGCTTGGGCCGCTTTTTGTTCTACAAAGGCCAGGAAATCGCCCGGTTTAATACCTTCCTCAATGGCTTTAATCATTTTTTGAGCATCCAGCCGATACCAGCCGTTGCCCAGATTCACGCAACAGCGTTGGAAGGCCGCTTTATCCGCCAGGGTGAACATGCTTTCCTCCAGCACCTGGATTTTCAAGTCGGGGTGCATCTGGATGATAGGCATACGTTCGGTAGACAGGTTTGGCTTGTACATGGGCTGCAAGCCCAGCAAGTAAGCGCCCAGGGAGGTGAGTCGAAAGAATTGCAAGCCGTCGTAACGGCTGAAAGCAGCATTGATGGGGTAGTACAGATCGCTCCAATCGGGCGGAAAATTGGAAATCTCAGGGTCGGTGAAAGCCAACTCTACGGCGCCAAAGGCAGGCAGCATTTCCATCAAGGTAACCAGAAGGTAGCGCCCCTGCACCAGGGACGAATAGACATTCGGCGATAATTGGTTGAGCATGCCAATGCCCGTGGCCCGCATAACCGAAAATTTACTGTTTTCAACCTTGAAGTTCAGGCCCCAGTTCTTCATGGCACGGAAAAAATCGCGCGGCGACACCCATTTGTCCAACGGCACGCGGCTGAGGGCCGCCACAATGGGGCTGCGGCGGTGCGCAGGCGGAGTGAGGTCGTAGCCGTCCTTGAGACGATTGATGCGGTTGATTTCATCATAATCCGCCGAACGCACCCAGGTCCAAAAGCCCTCGCGGAAACGCTCTGGGGTAGGTTCTGCCAGCCATGCCCGCCCCAGGTCGGTGAGTTGCAGGGTATCGTTTTGCACTTCGGCGAACCCGGAGCCGACGATGGCATTGATCAGTCCGGTGGTGCGGATCGATTCGGTGGGGCGGTTACCATCCTGGGGGTAGAAGTCAGCCAGCATGAGTCCCGTACGCAGGTTTTTCAGCGCGGTGGGAACCAGCAAGTGATTGGTTACGCTAACTCGCACTTTGCCAGTGCTGATGAACCGCAAAGCTGCGGCCCAATCCGGCCAGGTCACGCGCTCGGGGTTCAAGTGCTCCAGGGGGATGAGTTTGCGCCCATCACGGATCGCCGGAAGGGCATCATGGGCTGGCATAATGTAAGGGGGCAGCGGCTCAACCCACTCGCTCAAAACAGGCCCGTATTCTTCAGGCAGGTTAAGCTGGCCGAAGAAGAACAAGTCGAAATAGATGTCCTGCTGGCGGTAACTGTGCCGGAAGGAGGGAGGCGGGTTGTCAAAACGGGCACCGAGAGTGTCCAGGTCAAGCAACCCGTTGTTATACAGCGCCAAAGATACCGCACCTTGTCCTTCGGGAGGCAGCCGGTCCCAGAACTTGCGCAGGATGCCCGGTTTGAGCAGTTCATGCAGCAATCGCTGAACCGCCTCGCCTTTGGACGTGAAGCGGTCGCGGATGTTGACGAACCGCAGCAGGGCTTCCAGGGTGTAGTCGGGATAACCGTTTACAACTTGCCGAAACTTCAAGAAGAGGTCCCCTTACAGGCTTTTGTGACAAACAGAATATTCAGGCATGCAGACGCGCCGAAATTTCGATAGAAATCAAAGCAGTCTCCAGGCTTCCAGCCGAGACGAGATTTTTAAGGGGTAACAGCCACCTGTCAAAAAGCAATCGGGGCAGTCACCAAACAGCTTACTCAGAAAGAACAACCCTCCCTGAGTCATGGCTGCCGCCATCGGGGAGTTCGTCCAGCAAACCGGCTCACGCAAAAATGCGGCCGGTAGGAGAAAGCGTATGGATGCATTATACCGCGATTTGTCAATGCACAATAGTTTTGGCTTTTTAGGAATCCGCGTGTTCCCCATCCCCCGGGCCCTCTACAAAGCAGGGTAGGGTGTACAAGGCGCAGGTTTGGATTCGGAATTTCCCCAGGTATAATTTGCCCATGCTCACTTACTTAATCGTGTGCCTGACGGCGTTCGTGGTGGCGGGATTAACCCTATTCTCCGGTTTCGGGTTGGGCACGCTGCTCATGCCTGCCTTTGCGCTGTTCTTCCCCTTGCCCGTGGCGGTGGCTGCCACTGCGGTGGTGCACCTGGCAAACAACCTGTTCAAAGCCGGGTTGGTGGGCCGCAACGCGGATTGGGGCGTGGTGGCGCGCTTTGCCATCCCCGGCGCGGTTGCCTCGGTGGCGGGGGCGCTGCTGCTCAACTTCTTCGCCGCCCTCCCACCCCTGACCACCTACCGCCTGGGCGAAAGCGAACACGCGGTCAGCGCCATCGGCCTGGTGATGGGCATCATCATCATAGCCTTCGCCCTGCTGGACCTGCTGCCGCGATTCCAACACCTGGCCTTCGATCGCAAGTACCTGCCCCTGGGCGGGCTGCTCTCCGGGTTCTT
>CAZMMI010000232.1:0-6674 GCA_964567255.1 uncultured Anaerolinea sp. | reverse complement strand
TGCCGGCGCTGCCCTTACAATCTGTGACAGTTCACCCGGAGAAGACGGTTGTCATTTCGGTGGACATCATTGAAGGCTTTTGCAATGTCGGGGCGCTGTCTAGCCCGCGAGTTGCGGGCATCGTTGCTCCGATTGTGAGCTTGTTTGAGCGTGCCTGGGGCGCAGGCGTGCGCAACTTCATCTTAAGTCAGGATACGCACGAGCCAGACGCTGTGGAGTTTGCCCAGTTCCCGCCACACTGCGTGCGCGGCACGCTGGAGGCGGAACCGGTAGCTGCATTCAAAGCTTTACCGTTCTTTGCTCAAATGGAGCAAGTTGAAAAGAATTCGATCTCTTCGGGATTGAACACAGGGCTGAATGAGTGGATTGCCAGGCATCCCGAAGTGGATACCTATGTTGTGGTGGGGGACTGCACGGATCTGTGCACCTACCAGTTAGCAATGCAGTTGCGTTTGGACGCGAATGCACGACAGCTTTCTCGACGGGTGATTGTGCCGGAGAACTGCGTGCAGACTTATGACCGCCCGGTGGAGGTGGCAAAAGCACAGGGCGGCCTGCCCCATCCCGGCGATTTGCTGCACGCGGTGTTCCTGTATCACATGGCGCTGAACGGCATCGAAGTGGTTGCCCGGCTGGACTGACACCGGCGCAGAAAAACCAGGAGAAGGGCCGCAGATGCGGCCCTTCTCCTGGTTAATGGACTGGCGAGCTCCCGCTCTTCCACTATTACAGCTTCGTTGCAGTTAATTTAGAGAGCCTTCACATGGAAATAATCATGGTAAAGTCATTGATATAGATAGGCCTCAAAAAGACATGCCAGTTTTCATTATTATTTTTCTTGGGTAGCTACTCGGCCAGTGGTGGAAAATCATTCTTTGCTCTTTGGGTAGTTACTTTTCGGGCAGTATTATTTGTTTGGCAGTGAGGCAAGTCCAATTGTCGTTAGAAACCAGCCATCAATTCTTCTTTTACATCGCTGCTGCGCTTTCCGGCCTGGCGGGCGCTGTTTTCATTTGGCGCAAAGGGCGCTTTGTCGAGCCTGGGCGATTCCTGCTGATGTATGCCGGATCGATTATGTTGTGGGCCTTGGGTGCTGCCTGGGAATTGGCTGCGCCCAATTTGGCCGCTAAAGAGTCGATCTGGGTAATCCGCTTTGCCGGGGTGCTGGTGCTGCCGGCTACCTATTTATTGTTTGCGTTGTACTATTCTGCCTGGCCCATTCCGAGCGCTCGAACGAGCCGCTGGCAGGCCCTTATCCTGATCCACCCCTTCATTTTCCTGGTCCTTGCGGTAACGAACCCGTGGCATGGCTGGATCCGCGAGGTACCGCTCTACCTGTCGGATTTGATTGACCTGCCCGTGTTCAATCCCGGCCCAGCCTGGTGGGTGAACGCAGTCTATATCACAATCATCATTGTTTTTGCGGACTCACTGTTAATTTTCCGTCGAATATCTACGCGCCAACTTTCTGGGCGGCAAGCCGCCGCAGAGATTAGCGCGATGGTCATTCAGGTGATGGGCCTGATCCTATATGCGCTGGACCTCACGACGCAAACACTCGGAGGCCCGGCTTTGTTGCTGGTTTCGATCAGCCCATTTTTGTTCGCCTATGCCGTTTACAACCTTTCCCCACAAGATCTGTCCCCCCTGGCGCGGGGTGAATTGCTAGAAAAGATGCAAGATGGGCTGCTGGTGTTAGACCGCCAAGGTCGCATCGTGGATGCAAACCCGTCGATGCAGGCCATGACCAAACTATCCCTGCATGCCTTGTACGGACTGCGGGTACAGCAAATCTTGCCGGTGGAGCAGTTAAACTCGGAAAAACCGGATGAACAGGAGATCACGCTTCGCTTGGGTGACGAATCCAGCACGTTGTCTCTACACACTACGCCATTGTACGATCTGCGTCGCAGGCTGGCCGGTTGGGTGGCGACCCTGCGAGATATCACCCACCACAAAGAGCTGGTGCAGGCTGCCAGCGCGAACCAGGAACGCTATAGGGCTTTGTTTGAAAAGGCCAACGACGCGATTGTCCTGCGGGACGGAGAAGGGCATGTGCTGGATGCGAATCCGTGCGCCCTGGAGTTGTTTGGCTGCACTCGTGAAACGATGGATGTGTTAGGCCGGTATTTACCTGCCGAGCCGCTGCCTGGCAGCATGTTCCGCAGCCGGGCCCAGCGCTCCGATGGAACAGAGTTGATTCTGGAGATTTCCCAGGCTGTTTTGGAGGCGGACCAGCAGCCTTTGGTGATGGATATCATTCGGGATGTAACCGACCGGGTATTCATCGAGGAATCTACGCTGGAGGCGCGCAAGCTCAGCGAATCGCTGCGTCAGGCCGGTCTGGCAATGACTGCCAGCCTGGATTTCGACGAGGTCCTGGGTTCGACGTTGGAGCAGGTGAGGCGAATTGTGCCCTGCGATTATGGAGACGTTTTTTTGATCGAAGATGAACGGGCGGTCTCCATTCGCTCAATGGGTTATGAAAAATATGGATACGAGGCCCTGAACCAGGCCCATCATCTTGCTTTCGACCTTGCCAAAACCCGCCATCTGCGGGACGTGGTCAAACGATCGAAGGTGGTTTATCTGCCGGAAGTGCAGCGGGAAGCAAGCTGGCAGACGATTGAAGGTATTCCGAATGCCAGCGCATGGATTGGCGCACCGATTGTGATCGATGGACAGGTGTTTGCTATCATTTCGCTGGTTTCGTTGCAAAGTGGAGATTTCACACCGCGGCACGTGGAACGGTTGGAGCAATTTGCTTCACACGCCAGCCTGGCGTTGGACAACGCGCACCTGTACCAGCAGATGAAGCGCCGGCTGGACGAGCAATCCATGCTTAATCAAGCTGCCCGGTCCATTTCGTCGGCCCTGGATTTGCAGAACTTGCTGTTGATGATTTCCCAGACCTTCAGCCGCTTTTTCGAGTCTGATGATCTGGCGGTGTTCTTATATGATGGAGAAACGGAGGCAGTGGGTGAGACGCTGCGGGTGACGAACGGACAGTTCCAGCGCATGCGCGGCCCGCGGCTGGACGTAGGCCTGGTGGAATGTATCATCCAAAACCGGCGCGGACTGGTTTTCCGCGAGCGGACGGAGCTGCTCGATTTTGCCCGCACCTTTCAGGTCACCATTTCGGCTTCTTTGCCGGAATCATGGATCGGCATACCGCTCATCGCTACCGATCGGGTGGTGGGGGCGCTGGTGATGCAGGACTTTGAGCGAGCAGGAGTGTACGCAGATAAGGACCTCTCGCTGCTTTCAACCATTGGATCTACCGTAGCGGTGTCGATCCAAAACGCTGCCCTATACGAAGCGATGCAGCAGCGGGCGGCAGAACTGGCAGAAGCCAATCGTCGCGCGGAAGAATCCCGAGCATCCGCCGAGGAAGCCAACCGGGCGAAATCCAGCTTCCTGGCAACGATGAGTCACGAAATTCGCACGCCCCTCAACGGGATCATCGGCATGACCGGGCTGCTGCAAAGCACCGGCTTGACCCGCGAACAGGCCGGCTATGTGGATTTGTTGCGCACCAGCAGCGAAAGCCTTTCGGCCTTGTTAAATGACATTTTGGATATATCTAGAATTGAAGCCGGGCGGCTGGACCTGGAGCGTGAGCCGTTCAACCTGCGCAAGTGCATTGAAGAAGCGCTGGACGTGCAGGTTCCGCGGGCGTTGGCGGCAGGGTTGGATCTGGCTTATTTTATCGAGCCGGGCACGCCTGGGATCATCCTGGGAGACGTGACGCGCTTGCGGCAGATCCTGATCAATTTGTTGAATAATGCCATCAAATTCACCACTCAAGGCGAAGTGTTCCTGCGGGTGGCGAGGAGCGGGGAAGAGGGCGGCAAGTGCATGCTGCATTTCTCGGTGCGTGATACCGGGATCGGCATTGCACCCGAGAAGCAAACCATGTTATTCCAAACTTTCTCTCAACTGGACCCCTCTACCACGCGGAAATACGGCGGATCGGGGCTGGGGCTGGCTATTAGCAAGCAGTTATGTGAAATGATGGATGGCAAGATGTGGGTGGAGAGTGAAGGGATTCCGGGCAAAGGCTCCATCTTCCATTTCACCATCTGTGCCGCGACCGAAAGTGGGGCGACGGAACCACTCCAGACGCACCCTGTGCTGGTTGGCAAGCGGTTGGTGGTGGTGATGCACAGCCCGGCTCTGCGCGAAATGATTGGGCGAAACGCCGAAGCCTGGGGAATGAAAACGCTGCTGCTGGGTTGTGAGGAACTGGATCGAGCCGGGATTGGCCCCGAGGATTTGGTGGCGGCGGATGGGTCTTGCGAAGAACAAGTGCGGTCGGCGCTGAACGGGCGGAAAGTGATCTACCTGGTGAATCCCAACGAAGAACGCGCCCGGGAGGGACTGTTCCTGGAAAAACCGCTCAAACCCGAACGTTTGCAGGAGGCTTTGGTCTGGCAGTGTAAGTCTGGCCCTTCCGAATCCCCAACTTTCGCTGAGACAGGAAATGGCTGCAAGGGAAATGGGCATTTATCGGACGATCATCCCTTGCGCATTCTGCTGGTGGAAGACAACCCGGTCAATCAAAAAGTAGCCAAGGTGATGTTGTCCAGGCTGGGCTATGAGGTGGAAGTTGCTAACAATGGTCAAGAAGGCCTGGAAATGGTCAAACAACGGGCAGGAACCGCCGGTGCTTTTGATGTGGTCTTCATGGACATTCATATGCCGGTGATGGACGGCGAGGAGGCCAGCAAGCGCATTCGCAGCGAACTGCCCATTCACCAGCAGCCGTTCATCGTGGCGTTGACCGCCGATACGCTGGATGGCAACCGGCAGCGTTTTGAAGCGGCGGGGATGGACATCTTCCTGACGAAACCGGTGCGCCAGGAAGACTTAATGAAAGCGTTGGTGGCTTATCAGCCTATGGTCGTGTATGGCATTGGGGCGGCTACTTCTGTGGAAACAACACCTGTTTCCAGTAATATGAAAGCCATTGACCCGCTGGTCATCAACCGCTGGGCCGGTGTGATGGGCAGCGCCCCGGTCGTTACAGAGATCGTGGAGGTGTACCTGAGCGATTCGGCTGAGTTGATGAAAGGTGTTGAGGAGGGCGCGCAGGCTGAGGATTGGCGGCGTGTCCAACTGGGGGCACATGCCTTGAAATCCAGCAGTGCCAACCTGGGAGCAATGCTCTTAACGGGGACGCTGGACCGGATTGAAAAAACAGCTCGGGCTATGCAAGATAGACCGCAAGCAAACGAGATCAAGGCTCTCAAAACAGACATTGCCCAGTCGCGGCGTTTATACGACCAGGCTTGCGTTGAATTGCAGGCATGGAACGCGAAGCGCGCTCAAGCGTTGGCACCCGTCAGCGGGCTAGACGTGAGCCGCTAGCGCTTTGTAAGCACCGCGGGGCTCGATCCGGTAAGCGGGGATCGAGGCAGGAATGAGCAGGGTTTCATAGAGGCCCAGTTTTTGCGACCAGCCGGGGCCTTCCGCGACGGCTTCGCCTTCGATGATGGTCAGGGCGTGGAAGCTCCTGCCGGCTGGGCTGAGGAAGGCGGTGCGCTCCTGACCTACCAGCACCTCGAGAGTGAAATACTGGCATTTGGCTATTTCAACCGGTTGGCCGTCCTTGAGGCCGGGCAGCGGTACGGTCTTGCCCGATGCCGTGGGGTCGGCTACGGCCAGCGATTTGTCGATGTGCAATGGGCGCTCAGAGGTGGCAGGGCGGTCCCAGTCGTAGACACGGTAGGTCAAGTTCGAGGTTTGCTGTACCTCATATAGCAGCAGCCCCGGTCCCAGGGCATGGATGGTGCCCGCCCGGATGAAGACCGTATCTCCCTTCTGCGCTTCCAACCGTTCCATGTGCTCAACAATTTTTCCCTGGCGAATGGCTTCGGCTAGCTGCTCGGAACTTGTTCCGGTGCGCACGCCGCACAACAAAGAAGCGCCGGGTTCGTTCTGCAGGATGTGCCAGGCTTCGGTTTTTCCAAACTGCCCTTCCCCCTCCAGTTTCACGGCTTGCTCGTCGTTGGGGTGCACTTGCAGCGAGAGCCAGCCAGCGCAGTCTAAGAGCTTGATGAGCAGGGGAAAGCGGGAGCCGGTGCGCTGGAAGGGAACTGAGCCCAGCAACTCCGCGCCCAGGCGTTCGGCGGCTTCGGCCAGGGTCCAATCCGCGTAGGGGCCATCCTGAATGTGATCTAATTCGGAGACAATCCAGGCTTCAGCGGTGCGGGGCTGGTCAGGCCGCAGACGTCGCCCGCCCCAAACATAGTCGCGGTATTCCGGTTTGAGACGGAAGGGAAGTAAGGTTGTCATGGTAAGATTATACCAAAAGCAAATCTCGGAAGAACGAAGGAGACACTCATGGTTTCAGCAATCGTCTTAATCGAATGTGTCAAAGGCGCTATCAGCCAGACGGCCGAAGCATTGGCTGAGATGCCGGGCATTAGCGAGGTGTATTCGGTGGCGGGCCGGGTTGATCTGGTGGCAATCATCAGGGTGCCGAATAATGAACAGTTGGCCGAGATTGTGACCGACCGTATGTTGAAAGCGCCGGGAATCGCCCGCACCGAGACGTTGATTGCTTTCCAGGTGTTCTCAAAGCACGACCTGGAGCACATGTTCTCGATCGGTGTAGAGGACTAACCAGCAGTTTCTTCCCAGTAGGTGACGGGAAAATCGGGCAGGGGCTT
>CAZMMI010000231.1:0-6707 GCA_964567255.1 uncultured Anaerolinea sp. | reverse complement strand
GGTGTCACGGTCGATGTGGGTAAAATCGTCGGGGTAGCACTGGGAAGCACAGAAGTGGCTGTGAAGTGAATACTGGTCGCGGTCATTCCCTCTACAGGCGTTGCGGTCACCCCCCGGCCCTTTGATGGACTGCACCCGGTTACCAGCAGAATAGTGGATAAGAGAATTGCCAGGGCTTTGTTCATGGGCTGTTCCTCGCGTAGATCTTGTTGCGCCCGAGTCGCTTGTTGGAGCCTGTAAAACCCAAAACAGGGTGAAATGCTTATCGCCCACCTGATGCGCGCAAGCTACATTCCGATTATATACAACTTGCGCCAAGAGCCTGTAGGGTTCTTGGCGCAAGTTGAGAAACAACCAAATGGATCAGGCAGCCTTGCGCGGACGCAAGGTAAAGTAAAGCACCAGCACCCCCGCCAGGATGATCATCACAGGCCCCACATAATCGACCGCCCCGCTGAACAGGAACGCCGACACGCCCACAATGGCCAAACCAATCGCGGGCCAGGCCGCCCAGGACGTGGGATGCGCCGAGCGCCGCAGCCATAAGATTCCAAACGTAGCCGCCATCCCCAGGAAGAGGATCCCGTTGGCTACCCCAAAGCGCGATTCGCGAATGACGCCCGTGGTCAGCAGGCCCACCATTAAGGCAATGCTTGCCATCACCCCCGCCGGGATGAGCGCCCACCAATTATCCTTGGACCACAAATACGTCACCAGGAACGGCAGGGCGACAGCCGCCAGAACATAAGCGCCGATCAACTCGTTGGCTCGCTGGCTGGACATCAAGGGAATGAACCCGATCGCGATCATCACAAACCCCGGAATCAGCGCCCACCAGTTCTGCCGGTTCATGGCAAAAACTACCAGGAAGGGGATGCCGATGGAGAACAGCACCAGCGCGCCAATGAATTCTCCCGGCGCCGTATCGGCCAGCAGCGTGATGGCTGAAATTACCAGCATCACCCAGGCCGGGATCAGCGCCCACCAGTTGCTGCGATCCATCAAAAACACCGCCAGGAAGGGCATCGCAATGGAGGCCAGCAAGGGCGTCGCCACCCAGGACTCGTCCACGCCGCTGATCGCCAGATAAGCGGTGGTTGCCACCCCCGCCAGGATGAACGCCGGGAACAACCAGCCGAACTCTTTGCGCCCCTGAACAAAATAGGTCGCAAAGAACAACACGCTTGCGCCAGCCATCAGGATCACCCAGGTCATGTCCTGGATTTCGCCAATCCAGCCCATGCTCTGCGCCAGCAACACCCCGCCCAGCGCAATCAAACCCAACCCCCACAGCCAGTCCACCAGCCTCGGTTTCATATCCTAATCCTCCACGACACAAATGAAATCTTCACACGGCCCGCTTTTCCAGACAGCCGCATTCATATTGATATACGCAAATATGGACAAAAAGGTTCAAACTCTTCCAACAACTTGAGTATACATCCCTTTCGTGGCACAATTAGTCTATCATTTATTCTTGGCAAATCGTTGTTAAGAACGATCCCCAAAACCAAATTCATGTGTTAACATTCACATAATTCCCCAAGGAGCAAAAAATGTCAGATATTCAGCAACGTGTTGAAGCGCTTCTCGCCAAAATGACTTTGCGAGAAAAAGTATCTTTGCTTTCCGGCCTGGACGTATGGCACACCGCCCCCATCGAGCACCTGGGCATCCCCTCCATCACCATGACCGACGGCCCTCACGGCGTGCGATCCAGCATCTCAGAATTTGGCCGTCCCGCCGGACCCGCCACCAGCTTCCCCACCGGCGTCTCGCTAGCCGCCACCTGGAATCCGGCTCTCGTAGAAAAAGTCGGTGAAGCCCTGGCTGAAGAAACCCGCGGCATGGATTGCGAAATCCTTCTTGGCCCCTGCGTCAACATCGTCCGCCACCCCCTGGCCGGGCGTAACTTTGAAGCTTACTCTGAAGACCCCATCGTGGCCGGAAAAATCGGCACGGCCTGGGTCAAAGGCCTGCAGAGTCGCAAGGTCGGCGCGTCGCTCAAGCATTACGCCCTCAACAACCAGGAAATCGAGCGCTTCCGCGGCTCTTCCGAGGTCGACGAGCGCACCATGCGCGAAATCTACCTGCCCCAGTTCGAGATGGTCGTCAAGAACGCCCAACCCTGGACGGTCATGTGCTCCTACAACCGCATCAACGGCATCTATGCCAGCGAGAACGGCTACCTGCTCAACGACATCCTTCGCGACGAATGGGGCTTCGAGGGCGCGGTGGTCTCCGATTGGGGCGCCAACCATTCCATCGTCGACTCGGTCAACAACGGCCTCGACATCGAAATGCCCGGCCCGGCCAAGTACTACGGCAAACTGCTCGTCGATGCCGTCAACACCTGGCAAATAGATGAAGAAGTGGTCAACGAAGCCGCCCGCCGCGTGTTAGCCCTGGTGGTCAAATCGGGCAAGCTGGACAAAGACCAGATTCCCGGCTCGGTCAACGCCCCCGCCACCCAGGCCCTGGCCCGCGAAGTGGCCGCCGAGTCCATCACCCTGCTCAAAAACGAGGGCGGCCTGCTGCCCCTCAGCGCAGCCAAACTCAGCACCCTGGCGGTCATCGGCCCTTCCGCCGACCAGGGCAATATCGGCGGCGGCGGCAGTTCCTTCGTCGACCCGCCGCACCGCGTTTCCCCGCTCCAGGGTCTCCGCTCCCTCCTGGGCGAAGAAGTTGACATCCTCTATGAACAGGGCTGTGATAACGCCGTCCACCCGCCGGTTCTCAGCGATGGCCTCCTCACCGCCGACGGCAAGCCTGGCTTTGCGGTCGAGTACTTCAATAACCCCACCCTATCGGGGAAATCCTGCGGCGCTGATGTGATGCCCAAGCTGGACTTTTGGCTGTGGGGCAATGTCTTCCCCAACCCCGGCATCACCCAGCCCAATTATTCCGCCCGTGGGACTGCCACCCTCAGCGTGCCAACCTCAGGGCATTACACCTTCCACCTGCGACACAGCGGCCACTTCCGTCTGATCCTGGATGGCAAGACCCTCATCGACCACGCCAGCCCGTCTGGAGATGAACCGAATTGGGAAGATGCCGGTGCTTCTGCCGAAGTCACCCTGGAAGCTGGCAAAGCCTACCCCATCACGGTTGAATTCTTGCGCACCGGGCAGGATCATTACACCCAAATCCGCCTGGCCTTCTCTCGCGCCTATCAGCCCGGCGAAGATGATCGCCTGGAGCGTGCCGTGGCTGCCGCCGCCAAAGCGGATGCCGCCCTGGTATTTGTAGGCTTGCCGGAAGGCTTCGAGTCCGAAGGTGGAGACCGCCCTCACATGCGCCTCACCGGTCGGCAAGACGAACTCGTCCGCGCCGTGGCCCAGGCCAACCCGCGCACGGTGGTGGTCGTCTTCGCCGGTTCTCCGGTCGAAATGCCCTGGGCCAATCAAGTCCCTGCCCTGCTTGAGGCCTATTATCCCGGCCAGGAAGGCGGCTTTGCGGTCACCGATGTGCTCTTTGGCGAAGTCAATCCCTCCGGCAAGCTCACCGTCACCTTCCCCAGGCGCCTCGAGGATACGCCCGCCTATATCAACTACCCCGGCGGCAAAACCGTCTCTTACGGCGAGGGCATCTTTGTCGGCTACCGTTTCTACGAGAAAAAGGATGTGCAGCCGCTGTTCCCCTTCGGCCACGGCCTTTCCTACACCACCTTCGAGTACAGCGGTCTGACTGCCCCGGCCAAAGCCGCCATCGGCGACTCCGTCCAGGTTTCTCTGACCGTCAAGAACACCGGGCAACGCGCCGGCAAAGAGGTGGTCCAGCTCTATGTCGCCGACCGCAAATCCTCGCTGGTTCGCCCGCTCAAAGAGCTGAAAGACTTTGCCAAAGTCGACCTGGCCCCCGGCGAAGCGCGGCAGGTCACCTTCACCCTCGACTTCCGCTCCTTCGCCTTCTACGACCCCCACAAAGCCCAATGGGTGGTCGAACCCGGCGAGTTCGATCTCCTGGCAGGCGCTTCCTCACAGGATATTCGCGCCGTTGCCACCATCGCGCTGTCCTAAGATTTCAATCGCGGGGTGAGCCGTTCCCTCACCCCGCATTTTATAAAGAGGATTACCCCATGACCAAAATCACCTTCATTGGAGCGGGCAGCCTTGGCTTCACCCGCGGGCTGGTTCGCGACCTGCTCACCTTCCCCACCATGCGCGACGCGCACATCTGCCTGATGGACATCAACGCCGAGCGTCTCGATTTTGCCCAGCGCTCCTGCCAAAAGATCGTCGACATGGGCGGCTACCCCGCCAAAGTCACCGCCACCCTGGACCGGGCCGAAGCGCTGCAAGGCGCCAATTTCGTCATGTGTACCATCCTGGTCGGCTCCACCGAGGTCTGGCGGCACGACATCGAAATCCCCAAGAAATACGGCGTCGACTTCAACGTCGGCGACACCCGCGGCACCGCCGGAATCTTCCGCGCCCTGCGCACCATCCCCGTCATGGTCTCCATCGTCAAAGACATGGAGAAATACTGCCCCGACGCCATCCTGCTCAACTACACCAACCCCATGGCCATGCTCTGCCGCGCCATGAACCGCGAGTCCTCCATCCAGCTCACCGGCCTGTGCCATTCCGTCCAGGGCACCGCCGCCATGCTGGCCAACTGGATCGGCGCGCCCATGGATGAAATCACCTATACCTGCGCAGGCATCAACCACCAGGCCTTTTACCTCAGATACGATTGGAATGGCAAAGACGCCTACCCGCTCTTGCGCGCCGCGGTGGAAAAGCCCGAAATCTACAAAGAAGAAATCGTGCGCAACGAGATGTTCAAAGCCCTGGGCTACTATGTGACCGAGTCTTCCGGGCATAACTCCGAGTACAACTGGTGGTTCCGCAAACGCCCCGACCTGATCGAGAAATACTGCACCGACGGCACCGGCTGGAATCCCGGCGAATACGCCTACATTCTCAAGGAATATCAGAAAACCGAGAACACCTGGAAAGATGAGGCCGTCAAGTGGTTCGCCAAAGAAACCCCCATCAGCCTCGAGCGCGGACACGAATATGCTGCTTATATTATGAACGCCGTCCTCGGCGGCGACGTCTTCCAGTTCAACGGCAATGTGCCCAACCGCAAGCTCATCACCAACCTGCCCGATGATGTTTGCGTCGAAGTGCCTGTCTTCACCGACAAGGCCGGTTTCCACCCCGTGCATGTTGGCGCCCTGCCGCCCCAATTGGTGGCCCTCAACCACCTCAGCGTCATGACCGAGGAAATGACCGTCGAGGCCGCCCTCACCGGCGACCCCACCCTGGTCTACCACGCCTGCTGTTACGACCCCATGGCCGCCTCGGTGCTGTCACTGGCCGAAATCCGCCAGATGGTCAATGAAATGCTGGCCCAAAACCAGCCCTACCTGCCCCAATTCAAGAACATCAAGGCCTGATCGCCCACGTTTCATTTCCCTCCCCCATTTTCCTTAGGAAATGGGGGAGGGTTGGGTGGGGGTACTGCCTCAAGGAGCCTCAATGCCCGCTCCCCTCGACCAAACCATGCTCGAAGAGCACTTCCGCGCCCTCGGCTTAGGCCGCGGCATGGCCGTGGAAGTTCATAGTTCGCTCAGCAGTTTCGGCCACGTCACTGGCGGCGCCGAAGCGGTCATCCGCGCCCTCATGAACGTGGTGGGCGAAGAAGGCGCCCTGATCATGTCTGCCTTCCCGGTCACCAAACTTTTGCCTTTGAGCGATTCGGAAAAAGCTCGCGGCATCAGTGCAAAAATCCGCCTCCTCGACCCCGATTCTGACGAACCCACCGGCATGGGCATCATCCCCGACACCTTCCGGCGCATGCCCGGCGTTGTTACCGGCCCCGGCTTTCACCGCGTGGCCGTCTGGGGAAAAGATGTAGATATCCACGCCCAGGGTTACCAGCACCTGCTCGACACAGGCGGGTACGCCCTATTGCTGGGCGTCGACATTCACCGCCTGACCAGCATGCACTACGCCGAAGGGAAAGTTGGCCTGCCCCAGGCCGTAAAAGACATCTTCGCTCCCGGCCCTGATATTCTCAAAGATTACCCCCCAGATCAATGGTACGTCGAAGCGGGCGCTCCGCCCGTCGACGCCTGGGGCAAAATCCAGGCCGAAGCCGACCGCCGCGGCCTCATCCACCACCGGCTCATCGGCGAAGCCAAGTGCCTGTTCTTCCGCGCCTGCGATGTAGTCGGTATCTACGAGGAAGCCCTGCGCACCAATCCCCTCGGGTTATATGGGTTGTAGACTGTTTGAGAATCGGATTGTAGGCTCATTGGGAATCGGCGTGGTGAAATCCGCATTTTGGGGTGTGAGAGCGGCGAAGCCGCTCTCACACCCCAAAATGCGACACCTACCACGGCAGATCCTAAAGAGCCGGATTGTAATCATCCCATAAACGCCTGGTTCGTGCTATCATAATAAAAACCACAGTTACTGCTTAGCCCTTTTGGGAAAGAGGCCGAATTTATGGTGTTTGGCGGGGCTTCGCCCCGCCAAACACCATAAATTCGGGACATTTCTACCAGGGCCTAAGTAGTTTGACAAAGTCACATTAAAAACAAAATAACATTCGAGATTGGTATTGCCCCCACCCTACCCTCCCCCGGCAGCTAAGATGCTCAAACACTCAGGCGTTTTGCCGGGGGAGGGAAAGAATTCTGCAAAAGTGAGGGGCGAAAGCCCCTCACTTTTGCGAAATCTTCTCCCCTCCCCGCC
>CAZMMI010000230.1:0-6707 GCA_964567255.1 uncultured Anaerolinea sp. | reverse complement strand
TATTCCGCCTTCTTCCAATCTCCCACCACTTCACCACCCCCAAAAAGGTACATTCGTTCCATTCGTTTTTTCCTTCCCCTACGTACCTCTGCGTCCTAAGCCCTGGGCTTTTACCAGGGCCGCGCACTCTGCGGTTCTTCCTCATCCACTTTCACAACTTCTTCACCACGCTCACAATCTCGATCAAAGCCTTAAAGCTTTCCACCATCCGCGCCGTGTCGCCAAAATTCATAACGATGTGCGTTTCCGTGGTCGGATCATAAAACAGATGCGTTGAAAGGATCCCAATATGCCCCTTCACCTTCGGCAATCCGCCCAACAGAAAGAAGAAATCCTTGAAGCGAATCTCCATCATACCCAGGCCGTAATAAATCCCCGGCTGGAACTTGTGCGGGCACACATCCATCCGCGCCAGCGTCTCCGGCCGGATCAAACGCCCCTCGCGTAGCGCCCGGTCGAACTTGAGCAGATCGTCCGTCGTCGAAACAATTCCCCCGCCCGCCCAATCGCAGCTCAGGCTCTCATACCCG
Organism: uncultured Anaerolinea sp.; assembly: GCA_964567255.1. Lineage (GTDB taxonomy): Bacteria > Chloroflexota > Anaerolineae > Anaerolineales > Anaerolineaceae > Anaerolinea. The sequence continues at coordinate 6,177 of CAZMMI010000230.1, read as the reverse complement.
CTCACTTCCTGCTTGCCAAAATAAATCGGTTGGATCGGCTGCCTGGGGTTCGCCGGTTCCGAGCAAAACATCAGGTACGAATCGCGCATATCCAAAGGCAGGAAAATTTCATCGGCCAGGTTTTGGTCAAAACTTTTCCCGCTAATTTTTTCGATCAACTGCCCCAACAAGATATAGCCCGTATCGGAATAGTTGTACGCCTTTCCCGGTACGCCCACGGCTTGTTGATTTTGCCGGGTAAACGCCACCAGCGCTTGCGGAGTCCAATGAGTGTTAGGATTCTCCAGCACGTCTTTGATCAATGTCCTCCCATCCTTGGTCTTGCCCTCAAAATAATCGGCGATCCCCGAGGTGTGCCCCAGCGAGTGTTCAATCGTCACCTGCGGCGCGTAATCGACACCCTTGAAGACAAACAGCCGCTCCAGTTCTGCCGGGGCAAAGAACTTCACCAGCGGGTCTTGAATAGACAACGCTCCCCGCTCGGCCAGCCTTTGCACCAGCACCGCCGTGAACATCTTGCCAATGCTGGCCAGATGATAAGGCCGTCCGCCCGATCCCGCCGGGAAAGTATAGTCCAGGCCCAGGCGTTCTGAGGCCACCCGGATTTGGGTTGGCTTGGGGCTACTTTTGGCTTGCAGTTTTTGAAAAGTTCGGTCAAAATGGCTTTCAACCTGCTGTCGATTCATTGCGCTTCTCCTTGTCAATCTATGATAGAATTGTATCACTCTTAGTTATATATCTAATAGTAATATACACCAAGGCACTTGTCAAGACCCGAAAGGACAATTTGATGGAATACGTCGTTTTAGGACTGCTCCTCATTCACAACCTCACCCTCTACGAGATCAACCAGGCCTTCAAACAGGGCATCTCCATGTTTTACAGCGCCAGCTACGGCAGCCTGCAAATTGCAATCAAAAACCTCCTGGCCAAAGAGTTGGTAGTTTTTGAAGAGAAGGTCGACCGCGGGCGCAACAAGAAGGTCTACTCCATCACCCAGCGCGGCAAGGAGGCCTTTTTCGCCTGGATGCTGGCCGAAACTCCCGTGAACAAGCTGGAAGTGACGGCCCTATCCAAGGTATATTTCCTCGGCCTCATCCAGGACATCGAACAGCGCAAGGCCATCCTTCGCGACATCATCCAAAAAATTGAGCTAGTTGAAGCCTACATGCACAACATCGAGGATGAAATTGAGCGCGCCGAAATCCCCGCAGATTACCGCCCCATCCTCAAATTTCACTGGAAGACCCTCGACTACGGCCAGATGGCCCACGCCGCGGCTAAACAATGGTTTATCAATCTCTTGGATGAGTTATAGTCGCTTTCGAAATGCCACTGCAAAAACGGTAAAATAGCTTTAATAAAACCATTTTCTGAAAGGACACTTCAATGGTAAACCCTGCCAATCTGCTCACCGACCTGTCCCCCTTTGTCTACGGCACCACCCGCCTGGGTGATGACACAATCCCCTTCGAAGAGCGCGTGCGCGTGGCCCGCGCCGCCATGGATGCCGGGGTGTGGTTCCACACCTCCCACACCTACAACACTGCCCTCAGCGTGCTGCGCGCCGCCTTTGACCAAGACCGCGCCCGCACCCCCAAACTCATCATCAAAATTGGCTGGAGCAGCATCCCCGAGCTGCGCGAAGTGATCTACCAGAACCTGGAGCCCCTGGATGTGGAGAGCATAGAACTCGGCCAGTTGTGCCTGGGCGGCGATCTGGCCGAGGAATACGCCAACGGCGGGCCCTGCTACGCCGAGTTCGAGCGCATCAAGGCCGAAGGGCTGGTCAAGCGCTTCGTGGTCGAGGTCTTCCCCTGGACCTCCGCCACCCCCCTCAAAGCCCTGCGCGGCGGGTATCCGCAAGGCATCGTGGATGGGCACATCTTCTATCTCAACCCGCTGCAGCGCTTTGCCTCCAACGAGTTGTGGGATGAGCTGGTCGCGCGCAACGAGCCCATCGTGGCCATGCGCACGGTCTCTGGCGGCAATGTGCACCGCCTGCGCGATGTGCCCGGCGCAGCCTGGAAGGAGTACCTGCAAAAACGCGCCGTGCAGGTAGCGCCCATCTTCGAGCGCTCCGGCATCCCCAGTTGGACCGAGTTCTGCGTGCGCTTCGCCCACAGCTTCCACCAGGTGCGCGCCACCGTCGGCTCCACCAGCCGCCCCGAAAACCTGGCCGAATTCCTGCGCGCCGTATCTGACATCCAGCCGCTGCCCGCCGACATCGTCGCCGAAATCAGCCATTTGCAGCGCCAATGGTCCGACGAAACCGACATCCACGCCGAACCCTGGACGATGTAACCCTTATATCCCCTGGGCCGGCGGGCTGAATACCCAGCCTCAATTTGCCGTCTCTGTATAGCCCGAAGGGCTTCCAAGACCTGAGCAAGGGGTTTCAACCCCGCAGCGGCAATAATGCGAGAGCCTGTCCGTTAACCAACACACCGGGCGGAAAACGCCCGGTGTGTTTTAAGTGTGTAATCAGATCGCTAGATTGCCTTCTCGCGCAGCTTCGAGCTCAAATAATCCATCGAAGCAACCACAATGGCGATGGCAAGCATCTGCGTGCTGGCGGCGCGGTAGTTGAGCAGGTTGATGTTCTGCTGCAGCAAGAAGCCGATACCACCACCGCCCGCGAACCCGATGATCGTGGACATACGCACATTGATATCCCAACGGTACATGGTGTATGAAATATACGGCGGAATGATCTGCGGGATGACCGCGTAGATGATGGTCTGCAAGCGATTGGCGCCTGTAGCAGTGATGGCCTCCAGCGGCCCTGCCATGATACCTTCCACCTGCTCCGAGTACAATTTTGCATTCGAAGCGATGGTATGCAGGGCCAGCGCCAGCACGCCCGCGAAGGGGCCGATACCCACCCACACGGCGAAGATGATCACCATCACCAGCGACTCGATCGAGCGCAAGCCGTTCAGCAGTGTGCGCGTAACTGTGTAGATAAAGAAACCAATCGGCAGCGTGGCGTTCCGCGAGAGGAAACCGGCCAGGATGACCCCGCCGATTGCTCCCACAATGGCCGGAATACCAAAGGTAAACCACAGGTTATCAATTTGATACAGCCAATTGATCCCCGCGCCGATGATGGCAAACAAAGCCGCGCCGGCCAAACCACCCAACACCAGGTTGGTCGCCCGGTTCACCGAGTGAGAACTATGCTCCACCACCCACTGCCCAATCCGTCCGGCAAAATCGGCCAGCACGCCCGCGCCGGCCAGCGCGGTCACAACCGGGATGAGGGTCATCAATATGTCGCCCAGGCTGACGACGAACTTGCCCAGGAAGCCCGCACCACCCAAAGGCACGATCAGGGCTTTCCCCAATTGGATGGCCAGGCTGGACACCAGGTAAAGGAACAAGATGCCTAACAGGGCCGTGAAGAATATCGCGATCGGGCGAGCAATTCGCTCAAAGCGGGTCGGCGGCTCATCCTCAATCGGAGGCACGGCCCAACGGAAAATGAACCACATCAACACGGGTGTGACAATCACACCGGCCAGCGCCCCCCAGATATTTCCTGTCATCAGTTCAGACAAAGCATGTATCTTCCCAGCCACAAATCCGCCCGCGACGATTCCCACCGGAATCAGCAAGATCGAAATCGCGATACTGGTAAAGGGACTGGTAATCGGCGTCATGATGTTGCGCGCGGCCACAAAGCTGATCGGAATGGCGATTGCCACGCCGAAAGTCGTCGCCAGCAATGCCAGGAAAACCGTCTCGATAATCTTTTCCCAGGTGTCTTTGGCATTCTTGCTGAACATCGGCCCGCCAACATTCCGGCGAGTGATGGCGCGAATCTCCTGCGCAACGGTATCGGGGCGCTTGGGCAACTTCACGGTAGCGACGAAATGCCCGTCATTGTCCGTGGTGATGGTGCCCATTTGCAGCGAAACGCCGCTGGGGGGAATAAAGTTCAGCGGTCCGGTTGTATTGGGTTCAAAATTAAATCCCTCTACCGTCACCTCGGTGGCCGGATCGGCACACGCAGGAGACATCACCATATACGGGCTGTCCGCGCCTGGTTCCGGGAGCGCTTCAGCTTCGGCGGAACAGGGGGTGTAAACCGGCAAAGAGACAGTGAATTCTTCTTTTTCGTAGGTAAAAATATCGGGCCGGGCCAGCGCGCGCAGAATGCGCGTCAACTGCGTCTGGCGGCGCGGTTCGCGCGTCTCTTCCAGGTTCACTTTCGTCACCTGGAAACCATAGGCATAAATGACCAAAGCTAGCAGAATGGCCGCGCCCAGGAGAATGGATTTGAGAATTTTCGGTATTTTCATGGACAGATCCCCTTAGCCAACGCGTTCCGCTTCTTGCCCGTAGATTTCTTTGAACCGCACGTCATCAATTTCCTTCGGCAGCCCGTCAAACACAACGCGCCCGGCATTCAGAGCAATGGCACGGTGCGCGTACCGGTGCACCAGATCTAAGAAGTGCAAACTGCAAATTACCGTCACGCCGTCTTCGGCATTGATCTTCTCCAGGTACTGCATGATGCTGTGCGCCAGCACGGGGTCCAGGCTGGCTACCGGCTCATCCGCCAGGATAATCTCGGGGTCCTGCATCAAAGCGCGGGCAATGCCTACTCGCTGCTGCTGGCCGCCCGAAAGAGCATCTGCCCGCTGCCTGGCCTTATCCCCAATGCCAACCCGTTCCAACTGGTACTTGGCCTTTTCAATATCTGCCTTTGGGAACCGGTTGATCAGGCTCCAGGCCGGGTTGGTATACCCCAACCGGCCCGCCAGCACATTGGTCAGCACGCTGGAGCGGTGAACCAGGTTGAAGTGCTGAAAAACCATGCCAATTTTGCGCCGGACTCGGCGCAGTTCTTCGGCATTCGCGACCGTCACATCTTGACCATCCAGGAAGATCTTTCCCGAGGTCGGTTCAACCAGCCGGTTAATGCAGCGCAGCAGCGTGGACTTTCCCGAACCGCTCAATCCAATGACTGCCAGGAACTGGCCCTTGGGCACGTCAAAAGATACATCATCCAGCGCTTTCACGTTCGCCGGCATATACACCTTGGTCAGATTTTGGATTTTAAGCATAATTCATTGATACCAGAAGGAACGGTCTAAAAAACACAAGTTCGGACAAGAGGTTTTAACCACTAATCCGAACCGGTTGGGTAATTTGAAACTCTGGGCAGGGATTGCGCCCTGCCCAGAGTAACAATAGAACGTCGGATTATTGGCCCAGGCCTTCAAGCGTCAGGCCGGTGGCTTCAATCATTTGGCGGACGAAATCATATTCCGCATCGCTGGCGGGCAGAATGCCAGACCAACCGTAGAAGTCATTGGAGCCAATCGAGTTCGCCCAATCTTCGGTTTCGGCGAAGGCGATCAAAGCCTCTTCGATCTGAGCGCGCACATCGGCGGGGAACTCGGGACCAAAGGACATGGTGTCATTGGGGATGGCCGGGGAGATGGCCAGGATGCGCACTTTCTGCATCACGTCCGGGGCTTCCGCGCGGATGTTGGCGCGAGCGTCGAGGACACGCCATCCGTCGCACAGCAACTTCTTGCCTTCGGCGTCGGGCGCGCAATTCGCGATCGACTCTTCCGGAATTTCGTACATTTCATCCGTGACCTTGCCGGCTTCGTAGTCTTCATACGAGAAGGCAGAATTGCCCTCGGGGTTCAGCGGAACGCTGTAGAAGACGGTGCCGAAGTCAACTTCGCCGTTATAGACGGCGGTGACGGTCTGGTTGTGGCCGCCGGTCTGAACCTCTTCACCCGGGGTGATGCCCTGTTCCTGGAACATCACGAGCGGGACCATGTAACCGGAGGTGGAACCGACATCGCCGTAACCCCACTTGGCGCCTTCCAGGTCAGCCAGAGTCTGGTATTCGCTGTCGCGGGCAACGATGAACTCGGCCCAGTACACAGGATAATCATAACGGACAGCCTTGAAAGCAACATCCACGCCGCACAACTGGCTGGCGAGAGCATAGCCCAGACCGGGGATGAAGGCCATCGTGTCTGTCGGGGAAGCGCACATCTCTTCAATCGTAGCGGCGTAAGAGGTGGGTACGCTGACCTCGAAGGTCAAACCGGTGGCTTTGTTCAACGCATCGGCCATCACCTGGCCGCCCGTGGTGATGATGTTGGCATCCACCGACGGAACGAACAAAACTTTGATGGGGTGTTCCGG
>CAZMMI010000229.1:0-6781 GCA_964567255.1 uncultured Anaerolinea sp. | reverse complement strand
GGGTCTGGAGCAGAGCCTGCTGCTGCATCGCCTTGATCAGGAGCCCGAGGTTCAGGTCGGGGCGGAAGACAAAGATGTTGAGCAGGTCGGTCAATTCCATTTCGGTCGTGAACCCCTTCAAAGGGGCTCCAATAGCCGATTCGAGATCAAATCCTCCGGAAAGGCTGCTGAACTGGCCGGTGGTAACCGACCCGGGCGTGTTAAGTGCTCCGGTGCTCAGGATATTCAATCCTAACTGTCTGAGCGCGTTGCGATTGACTTCGGCGAACTTGACCTCGAGCAGAACGGTCTGCTTCATTGGAGCGGGGACCAGCAAGTTGACCACGTTCTCCGATGCTGTTTTTGCGATGGCGGTAGCCTGCTCCGCGACCTCGGGCGAAGCGACATTTCCGGTGAGGACGACGGCCGATCCCGACTGATTGACACTGATATCCTGGCTTGGCAACGATTGCGCCAGCGTCTCTCGCAGAGGTTTCAAATCCATCGGGACAGCTAGAACCTGAAGGTCGAACGCCCGCACCTCTTCCGCCTCGTTCCAGATCATAAACGAAACGGTCCCGGGTTTCACTCCGTGGATCAGGACTTGGCGGGGGGAGATGACGATGGCGGAGGCTACCGCTTCGTCGGTGACGGAAACTCGAACGATGGTCTCGTTCGAGTTGAGCACAAAAGATTTTCCCTGGCTGACCCGGAGGGTTTCGTGGGCGTTGTCCAGCTGAGCTGCTTCCGCCCGGTTGCCGTCATAGGACTGGAACATGGCTAGTGAGATGCCAAGGGAAAAGATGAGCAGGATCCTTGCCGCATGAGCCAATGTTTTATTCATTGTATCGTCCCGTCCGGTTTCGTGGAGTTCTGGTTGGTTACGGAATTCAGCTCCTCAAAGCTCTTTTCGCTCCGTTTAGTACCCTGGATGACTTCGACCACCACCGTACGGGTCGGGGGTGGGGGGGGAGGAGAGGAAACGACCGGTTTGGGCGCACTTCGCCGTGGTGCCGCAGCTCGAGGGGCCCTTGCCGGGGCGGTCTTGACCTCTGGCTTGGGGGCCTTTTCGTCCCCGGTTTGCGCCATCGTCGGGCCGGCATAAAGGGTTGACCGGACGACCAGATCGGGATCCGCCGCGTCCTTGTCCATGGGGTTTCGCAGGGCGAGTTGGATGCTCCCGTCGCGTGTAGCCAGAGCAACCCGCTGCGCTTGATCGGGCGTCACCAGGAGGGTAACATCCTGCACCGTCTGGGGTTTGCCGTCCACGTCGCGCTGTACGTTCTGTCCCGCGGCGAGCACCTCAAGGTTTTCGAGGACGATCTTGGAACCCATTTCCTCGTCCTTGGCACCCTTGGCGTCTTTGGGGGGCACCGCGGTAAGGATCAGGTCGACCCTTGCCCCCGGGCTGATGAAGCCGGCCACCCCGATGATGGCGTTTACCTGGATCGAGAGGGCCCGCATTCCTTCAGGGATCACCGTCATCAACCCGGCTCCCGCTTCCTTCGGGGCCAGCTTCGACTCCAGAATCGGTTCGTTCATCTGAAGCGGGGCCATGCTCCCACGGTCGATGACCAGGGCCGGATCGTTGAAGCTCCCATCGAGCGGGGTGGATTTCGGCCATTCCACCAGCTTGACGTCGTCCTTGGTGAGCTTGTAGCCGAGGGGGAGCTTTTTGGCGGCGACCACAACCTTGTCGGTGACTTCCGCCGGCTTCAGCCTGGTCTGAAGCACCCTGTAGGCCAGGTAGGTGACTGCGCCGCTCAGAATCAGAGCTACAGCGGCCAGCACCAGCATGCGATTTCTGTTCATTCGATTACCCCAAGCTATGCCCAGAGGCGGTAGAAGTCATATATCCATGCCACATAGATAAACTATGGAGCGAGAATACCAAGGAAATACCTGGTATTCAACTTATCGGATCGCAATCTCTTGCGTTACGTATTGGCGGGTGGCGTCTTCATCCAAAGCCCCATCATCCTTCCGGCAGAAATTTTGGAATATTGGAGATCAATAATGTAGCAAAGCATTTTTCTGTCGGTGTTCTTTCTTAGCAGGTCATGGGAGGGGGTAACGCCATCATTGATGGCGCTACCCCCTCCCATATGGATGCTATGTTTTGGCCAGTGACAAAATAACTCTGGAGAACACCCCGGTTACGGCTTGGGTAATGCTCGGACTTGCAGCTGCGACGGCAAGTGCAACGAGCACGATCAGCAGGGCATACTCAACGATTGTCTGGCCTTCTTCATGCTTAAGCATGAGTTTGAAATCTTCTTTGGTTTGCAGATATTTCGCGTACAGTGAAAGCATGGTTTTCTCCCTTGGTTATGTTGTTTGGTGTTCTACTTTCTTCAGACAGATCATAGGCTTCATTAAATCGGGAATGAGGGGTAACAAATCATTGCATGTTAATGTTTATGATAATGTCAAATTAATGTCAAATATTGTAAATGCCCTTCGCGGCGCCACACCAAAACTCTCAATCCCGGTGACAAGATCGAATTCAAGGGTGCCCTGGCTCTCTTGCCCTTTAGCAACTCATCGGCATACGGTATGATTTTCTTATTTTTTTATACAAGAGCAAATCAAGCCGATATAGTTGCAGCTGGCGCTCGAAATTGCCGTATTAAAGCAACGATATAGGGCGGGTAGAACAACAACGGGAGGAAAAATGGCAGGCAAGTTTTATAATTATGGGTTTCTTCCTTCGCGCAAGCATCTCTGGATCAGTTTACCGTTCTTCGTAATGCTGCAAAAAAGCTTCCGAATGGATGTCCCGCTTCTCGATTTTTGGTGGCATTTAAAAATGGGAGAAATCATCCTGACAGAGCATGTTATTCCGCGTTTGGATCAGTTTTCCTTTACCGCGCATGGCAAGCTTTATATCGTGCAAAATTGGCTAAGCGAAATCATCTTCTGGAGCGTGTACAAAAGCGGTGGGTTAGAAGCTCTCATCGTTTTTAACTCACTCATTTTTCTCGCAATTCTCATTATAATTTATTGGACATCGATAAGGGTTTCACGGAGTGTGTGTGGGAGTGTGTTTGCGGCGGTTTTGTTTGCGATCTGTATCCCCTGTAATCTTCGTCCGCAGATATTTTCCTTTCTTCTGTTTGCACTATTCTACTGGTTTCTCCGGCGACACAATTCTGAGGATGGAAAGCGCATATATTGGCTTCCCATCATGATGATCGCGTGGGTCAATCTCCACGGTGCCTTTATCCTCGGACTTGTGCTGATCGCGATCTTCCTTTTTGTGGAGTTCATCAAGTTCCGGATGGAACGTGGCGCCGGATATGATACCAGTTCTAAAAGGGTCGTGGTTTTGGGTGCGATATTTATTCTGACAACCGGGGCCAGCCTGATAAACCCGGAAGGCTATTCAGTATATGCCTATATCCAAACTGTTGTAAACGATACATCATCACAATTGTTTGTTACAGAATGGCAGCCTCCTGCAATCAACACCGTGGCCGGAGTTCTTCTGTTCTATCTTCCATTTTTCCTTACCATGATGTCGCTGATTTTATCTAGGAATAAGCCTAAACTTATAGATTTGACACTATTTATGGCATTTGCAGTTTTCGCTCTGACTGCAGTGCGAAACTGCGCGTGGTTTCAGATGGTATCCGTGCCCATTCTAGCGCTTTATCTACCAGCCGTCCCCTGGGTTTTGCTGACCGGCCTATGGCGTACCAATACTTTTCAAAAATCATGGTTTAGATTATCAGCCAATTCAGACAAAAGAATGGGAAAAGTCAATCTAGGGGTTGTTGGATTGCTTTTTTTCCTTTTGTTAATTCGATCTCCGTGGTGGCGTAGCCACCGCAATCATGACTCACTTATGGACATCCAGACTCCCGTAGCTGTCGCTGAATACATACATGACAAAAAACTAAAAGGTAACATCTTTCATCACCAGATCTACGGAGATTACATACTGTGGCGGCTCTGGCCTAACCAGAGGGTCTTTTTTGATGGAAGAGTACACCTCTACGGAGAGGAATTTGTACAAAACTATTTCCGTATCCAGAATGACTCCGATTGGGAGGCCAGGTTGAAAGGATACCATATCCGCTATATTCTGCTTGCCAAGGAGGACAAGGGGAGGGATGAAAAAGGCTTTATCGGTCGCGTACGGCGGTCTTCCGGATGGAAAATCCTTTATGAAGATGAAAAATCAATTTTGTGGGAAAAAATACAGCCTGATAATATCTTAGGATGATGGGTGCTTCAAAACCTTAAAGACTGCCTCAGGTCTAATCTAAACGCTAAATAGATTACCTATCGATATTGTGGGTAACAGGACTGTTTGGAATTTAAAACTCGTGCCATCAGATATAGGCACCATAGTACCGGCGGAAACCAAATTGTAAAAAAATTTGATTGCGTTCGCGACAGCGTGAGTGCCAAAAGGGGCTGCATCAGAATCAGCGCCATAACAATCCAGCTGTGCCTCCTAGGCAGATGTTGAGACCAAACAATGATGCAGATCGAGATGGGCAGTAACAAAATCCAATCGCTGGACCAGGTATAGACACTAGTAACAAGGGAAAGTAGAATAATTTCCGGGGTGCGATCTTCCCATCTAAAGACTTCGCGCCACCTGAACCACAAAACAACGGCGGTCAGAATTCCAAAGATTGATGATATGAATCGTGCCCAATATAGGTTCAACGGCAAATACTTATGCAACGCAATTCCCCATGTCGGGGTTTGCCAGATCTGGGGGCCGTCAGAGGATCTTATGATGTGGAAATAATCAATTAACGAATTAGAATTGATCGCATATACAATTATCAGTAAAACTGCAAGCGGTACTGCCACTCCGTATAAAATACGCCATTTGTGATGTTTTAGGATCCAGAGGGCCAAAAATATCCAGAATAGGTATAGAAGGTGCGGCTTTATTGAGATCAGGATGGCAAAATTTCCGGATAAAAACTGGCGATCCTTGCGTAGGGCCCAGAGGAAGCCCCATATTCCCGTAAGAACAAGGGGACTGATCTGGCCCAATATCATTGACTGAAGAAAGGGGAGGAAGAGAATTACTGCAATCCAGCTTACCCACCGATGGTTGGTTTTACCACCATAGATTCTCCAGAACCAATCCGCGGCCAGGATCGTCAGAATACTATTCAGGAAAAACCAAAGTGTTCGAGAAGTCCAAAAAGAAAAAAATGATAATGGTGTCAATAGTGGCAAAACCCAAGGAGGGTTCCACATCATTTCTGGCTTGGCGGCCGACCAGCCCGCCATTTTCTGGATATCCAGCATGGTGGAGGGATTAAATGGATTGTCACCCTGCACGAAGGCTTTGGATGCGGACCAGTATTGAATGAAATCATAGAGAGGCAGCCTGGTACCAATAGCATGGGGGGCTTTTTCAATGTTCCAAGTTGCCAAGACAATCAGTGCAATCCACAGCGTAATCCTTTTGGTTCCGACAATTTTCAGAGCCGCTTGCATCGTCTCTTTTGCCATGATGAAGGCAACGCCCCATGCTATGCGAATTTGGTGTTTTCAATATGGATGCTCTGGTTGACGATTACTAAATAATATAGTCCCCACAGAAGCGGGGGGAACCAGATTCCATAGAGATTTGAATTAGCCAAGGCTATGGAATAAAGCAATGCCGGCTGCACGAGCAGCAAAATTATGAACATCCACCAGCGTTTTGCTGCATTGTCCTGAGACCAGATCAGGAGATAGATCAAGAGCGGCAGCAGAACTACCCAATCAAAGGTCCAGGAAAAAATACCAGTTATGACGCATAGCAGTGGAATCATGATTGACCAGCGCTCAAAGGATATCAGGCCCCGATACTTTTTCCATAAAGCAAAAGCCACAACAATGCCCAATAATGAGGGCAATGACCTGATCCATGCTCCACTTGTCGGAAAGAGAAGCTGAAAAACCGTGCCCCATGTAGGGGTCTTCCAGATCAATGGTCCATGACCTGAGTTAAGAGAGTGACAATAATAATTAAATGTGTTGGGATTTATGGCGAGAACAATGGCGGAAACTATTGCCAGAGAGCCTACGGCGGCATAAAAGACGCCCCATTTACGGTTTTTGAGAATCCAAAGTGCTCCGAAGACCCAGAAGAGAAATAAAAGATGAGGTTTGATGGAAATCAAAACGGTAAAGGTGCCCGCCGTTAATGGCCGGTTTCTTTTTAACGCCCAAAGGAATCCCCAAAGTCCGATGAGAATCAGTGGACTGATTTGACCCAGCAACAGTGACTGCAAAGTAGGGAGAAAAAGCACAACCGCTACCCAGCTCATATAGCGTCGGCGCAGCGGTCCGCCGAATGAACGCCAGAAAAAGTCAGCGGCGCAGACGCATAGAATGCCGCTTGCAAGGAACCATAAAAGGCGGGCGAGGGGGAAAGGCAGAAAGTAAAGAGGCGTGAGCAAAGGCAGAACCCACGGGGGGTTCCACATCATCAGAGGCTCGGGATCGGTCCATCCGAGATTCTTTTGAACCTCAAGCAGGGCCGGAGCACTGTAAGGGTTGCCCCCGTCGATGAATACTCTGACGGCGGACCAGTATTCCACAAAGTCCTGCAAGGCAAAGAAACCCTCGCGGATCTGTGACGCCCGGCTGACATTGAAAAGGATCAACAGCAAAAGGACGCACCACAGCAGCATCCTTTTCCGCGATTGGTACGGGGAAGCGGTTTTTTCCTGATCGCTGGCTGGGATGGGGCTCATGTCGGCCATTGAGAAGGGCTTCCCCTATCCCACAAACCTATACCCGCCGCCGTAGACGGAGAGGATGAATTTCGGGTTGGAGG
>CAZMMI010000228.1:0-6793 GCA_964567255.1 uncultured Anaerolinea sp. | reverse complement strand
CCGTAGGCCGGGTTTCTTACCCGGCATCTTCTCAGGCCGAAGATCGCGGGAAAGGGATTCCCGCGCTACGAAGAGGGAACTTTCGTTTATTCGTTTTCCATTCGTGGACGGTTCCTTCTCGTCGGGGTTGAAACCCCTCCTCAAGACACGGAAACCCCTGCGGGGTTGCCAGCTTCTTCCTCCTCACCTCCCCCCGGCACCCCTACGGGTGTCCGAAGCGGGGCCCTCGGCAGGGCACTGAGGCAGTGCTCTCGACAGGGCGCCGAAGCGGGGCCCTCGACAGGGCGCCGAAGCGGCGGGGAGAGGTGGGTAGGACTTCGCTTGCTCATCAAACTGCCCCTTAACCCGACCAATGAAGGTCTGCTTGGGCTTGAGGCATCTAAGAAAGGTTTTGAAGTGGGATATTTTGTTCTGTCTCGCTCGGTGTGGCATCCACAACCACATCCTGTCCCGCCATCCACTCCCTTGCCGCGTCGATCTGCTCTTGCTCGCCGATGATTCCCACCCGGTCGCCCGCGTAGAACTCCGTAGAGGATTTGGGGTTTGCGATGAGATGGTGTTCGCGCAGCAGCGCCACCACCGAAGCCCCCGTGCGTGCGCGGACATTGCTCTCCAGCAGGGTCTTGCCGGTGACGGGGCTGTCATCCGTTAGGGTAACCCAGGTGATCTCGAGCGAATCGGTGGCGGAGATCAGGTCGAGGAGCGAGCGGTGCTCGGCAGAGGAATTAATCTGCCATTCGTACTGGTCGCGGCGCACGGCCTCGGTGTAGGCATGCACTTCGCGGAGGGGGTAGCCCAACAGCAGCAGCGCATGGTGGACGATCTCCAACCCGCCTTCCAATTCGGGGTGGATGATGCGGTTCGCGCCCAAATCGGCCAGCAGGCGCACGCCCGGTTCGCTGGATGCGCGGGCAATGATGGGCAGATCGGGGTTCAATTGATGCGCCGCTGCCGTGATGATGGCGGTAGAGGATTCTTCCGGCACGGTAACGATTAGCGCGCGGGCCTTGCCGAGGTAAGCGTGGGTGATCACTTCAGAGTTGGCCGCGTCGCCGTACAACGTAGCGATGCCCCCGGCGTTCAGTGCGTCGATCTCCTCCATCTCCATCTCGATGACCAGGATGGGCACGGCCAACTTGCGTAGCACGGTCACCAGATGGCGGCCAATCCGCCCATAGCCAATAATCACCACATGGTTTACCAGAGATTCCGGCGAAACCTCCGGGATAGGGTGATTGGACTCCAACTGACGCCAAAACCCCGGCACACGGCGCAGGGTGCGCTCGAGCCAGGGTAACAGCTTGTACATGAATGGGTTGATGGTGATGGAGATGAGCGCCGCCGCTAAAATGAGCGAGTACTGCTCTTGGGCCAGCAACCCCAGTGAGACGCCGCCCTGGCCGAGGATGAACGAAAACTCGCCGACCTGACTCAACCCGACCGCGATCACCAGGAAGGTGCGCGCCGGGCGGGGAAAGACCAGACCCATGAGGATGACGATGAGCAGCTTGCCGACGATGACCAGCGCGGTGAGCGATGCCACCTGCCCCATGTTTTGCCACAGGAAAAGCGGGTTGACCAACATGCCGACAGAAACGAAGAACAGAACCGAGAAAGCTTCGCGGAAGGCGAACATGTCCGCGCCGACCTGGTGGCTGAGGCGTGATTGATTAATGATGGCCCCGGCCACAAAGGCGCCCAGGGCCAGCGACACGCCAAACAGTTCCGAAGCTCCCATTGCCGTTCCCAGGGTGATGGCCAGAATTGCCAGAATGAACATCTCGCGCGAGCGAGTATGGGCGACGCGCTCTAACAACCAGGGGAAGAAGCGCACCCCAACCAGGAACATGATCGCGATAAATGCGGACGCTTTGAGCAAGGTGATTGCCAGCGAGCCCCAGTCGAAGCTCTCTGCGCTGGTTTTGGCCAGGGCAGGCATGAGGACCAGGATGAGCACCGAAAGAATATCTTCCATCACCAACCAGCCCACTGCTGCCTGGCCGTGGGTAGTGTTTAGCAATTTGTTATCCATCAACCCGCGCAGCAGCACCACCGTGCTTGCTACCGAAATGGTCAAGCCCAGTACAATGCCGGCGGGGATGCTCCAACCCCAGAAGCGAGAAAGGGTAAATCCGAGCGTGGTTGCCAGAGCAGTTTGGATCAAAGCGCCCGGCACAGCGATGTCGCGGACCCGCCACAGGTCGGCAAAGGAAAAGTGCAGCCCTACGCCAAACATCAGGAAGATCACGCCTAGTTCGGCCAATTGCTGGATGGTTTCTGTGTCACCGGTAAATCCGGGGGTGAACGGCCCAATGGCAATTCCGGCCAACAGGTACCCCACGATGGACGGCAGTCCCAGCCGGCGGGCGATAATGCCGCCGATGAAGGCTACTAACAAGGCCAGGGTGATATTGATTAACAACGGAAGGTCGTGCATGGATCATTTTCCCTATTGTGTAGAATTTGAGGTGATACTCAGCCGGATGTGGAAGGGGCCTGAATTTGAGGTTGTTAGGGGCAACCTGTGCGTGTCACGATTGCATGGGAGCCGAACGAGACTCTGCCTGAGCAGGTTCGAGATGCAACGTAAAAACATTGTAACATGGGGCACGGGTATTTTTTTTCGAGGAAATGCAATTCATGTAAAACTGGAATGTCCCCTCAAGAAGAGGGTTTCTGCGACCTTTACAGCAGAGGCCGTAGGTCGGGTTGAGCGGGTTGAACCAGCCCCACGGCCCTTCATCCTAACAGCGAAACCCGACATTCCGGTGACGACCAAAAACTGTGGTAGACCGACATCCACCCTCACCCTGGCCCGGCCAGGGCACCCGCGCCGCCACACTTGCCCTCCCGGTAGGACACCGGGACGGTGTGGCGGGCAGTGCCAGGGAAGCCCGACGCGACCTCTCCCGGGCCCTCGACAGGGCGTCGAAGCGGGGCCCTCGACAGGGCGCCGAAGCGGCGGGGAGAGGCTAGGTGAGGGTGGACTCTGTGCTCACCCTGATTCTAGATGTGGTAGGTCTACTCCCACCCGCACTTCGGTTCTTAACGAATCTGTCAGGGGCACGGCGTGCTTAAACTGTTAGAATATAGTTGGTTTAATGGTAATGGCCCGGTCGGTTTGGCGTGTATAGCGTTGCCGGGAATTCAATAACGGTGTCTTCTTAGGGGTGGAATGTCGAGGTTCGCGCAAGCGCAACAGGTAACATTCTGCCCCGCTTCATTCCTTCATCCCATCAACGGGTGCCGATGAACGCTTGCGATCAATGCGGTTTTGAAAATCCTACTCAAATGCGCTTTTGCGGCAAGTGCGGCGCGCGCCTGCCCGAGGAAACAGCCTCGGAGCAGAGCACTCCGGCAGAGAACCTGGGCGTACTGATGGGGGCCGACTTGATGGAGCGCTTCCGCAAGGCGGGGGTGGAAGCCCGCGGCCAGCGGCGCAGCGTGACCATCCTGTTCGTCGACCTGACCGGGTACACGCAGTTGTCCGAATCCCTGGGGGATGAGGACCTGTACGAGCTGGTGCAGCGCTTCATCCGCATGCTGGTAGAGACCGTTCACCGCTATGAAGGCATGGTCGACAAGCTCACCGGCGACGGGCTGATGGCCTTGTTTGGCGCGCCCATTGCTTACGAAAACAACGCCGAGCGCGCCTTGCGCTGCGCCCAGGATATGCAAGAAGGGGTGGAAAAATTAAGTCGCTCCTTCCCCGCGCTCAAGGATGAGCACCTGCAAGTGCACATCGGCCTGAACTCGGGCTCGGTGATTGTGGGCGGGGTGGGAACCGACACGTTGATGAACTACACGGCCATTGGCGACTCGGTCAACCTGGCCCGCCGCCTGGAAGAAATTGCCTGCGGCGGGTGCGTGCTGGTCAGCGAGAGCGTCCAGCGCCAAACCTATCGCTTGTTTGATTTTGAGGCGCTGCCGCCGGTGGCCTTGAAGGGCATGAACCGGCCTGTGACGGCCTACCAGTTGGTTGGCTCCAAAGATCGCCCCGGTTCATCGCGCGGGTTGGAGGGGCTGCGCGCGCCGATGGTGGGCCGTGAAACCGAGCTTTCCCGACTGCGCGCGGTGATCGACCGGCTGGCGGGCCAGCGTGTGGGCAGCCTGGTGCTGGTGGTGGGTGAAGGCGGCATGGGCAAGACGCGCCTGGTGGCTGAAGCCCGCAGCCGTGTGCCGCAGGATGATATCCGCGTCATTGTTGGCCAGAGCCTGACGTATCGCAAGGCCATCGCTTACTGGATCTTCCAGGACGTGCTGCGCCAATTGCTGTCCGCGCCCGCCGATTTGCCTGCTGTGGATTTGCGCGTGCGCCTGACGGCTTATTTGAAGGACCTGCTGCCGGGCTGGATCGCGGAAACGCAGCCTTATCTTGAAGCCTTGTTTGGCCTGGAGCCGGAAGGGGATGCCGCCGACCGCATCCAGTATCTGGACGCAGGGCAGTTGCGCCAGCGCATCTTCATGGCCTTGCGCGACGTGCTGGTGGCCGAGGCGCGGCGGAAATCGCTGCTGCTGATCCTGGAAGACCTGCACTGGGCGGATGATTCGTCGCTCGATTTACTGCTCTTTTTGATGGAAAGCGTGCGCACCGAAGCGCTGGTGATCTGTACTCTCTCGCGTCCTTTTGAGGGCGGAGCGGTGGCCAGCATTGTGGAGCGTGCCCAACAACGCCTGGCGACGCGCTTTGTTCACATTCAACTCGAAGCTCTGCAGCCCGATCAATCGCGCCAATTGCTGCACTCGCTGCTCTCCATCCCCGATTTACCCGACAGCCTGGGCGAACAGATTGTTCGCCGGGCCGCGGGAATGCCGTTTTACCTGGAAGAGATCCTGCGCAGCCTGATTGAAAGCGGGGTGATCTACCACACGGTGGATGGCTGGCGCCTGACGCCCGGCGCCGAAACAGCCCGCATCGGCGTGCCCGAGAGCGTGCAAAGCCTGATCCTGACCCGCTTTGACCGCCTGGACCCTTACCCGCGGCGCATTTTGCAGAGCGCGGCAGTCATCGGTGATCGTTTCCGACTGGCGGTGCTGCGCATCGTCCTGGCCGATATGCCTTCCGGGGCGCTTTCCGAGGGCCTGACCTTCCTGGCCGATCGTGAATTCCTCATGCCAGATATGTCGGGGCCGGAGGTGATGTATAACTTCCGTCACGCGCTGGTTTCGGATGCCATTTACAGCACCCTGCTGCAGCGCGATCGCGCCGACCTGCACGGGCGGGTGGGGCTGGCCATCGAGGCGCTGTACCCCAACCGCCTGGAGGGGCAGGTGGAGGTACTGGCGGGGCATTTCCTGCGCAGTTCCATGCTCGACCGGGCCTTGCGTTACCTGATTTTATCGGGCTTGAAGGCCTCGGCTGCTTTTGCCAACGATCAGGCGCTGCACCATTTCCAGCAGGCGCAAGAACTTCTGGACAAGGTGGAACATACCCCCGAGCAGGCCGTACAGGTGAAGATTGGCCTTGGGGATGCACAGGTGACGGCGGGTGAATATGCCGCCGCGCTGGAGCATTATCAGGCCGTTGAAGCGCGCAAGGACATCTCGGGGCGGCTGCGCGCGCGCCTGGGGCGCAAGGCGGCGGTGTCGCTGGAACGCCAGGGCAGCTATGCCGAGGCCATTCAACGCTTGCAGCAGGCCGCCAGCGAGCCCGACATGGACCCGGTGGAGCATGGCCGGGTGCTCAACGACCTGGGTTGGATCGATTTCCGCCGCGGCAACCTGGACGATGCGGAGGGCTTTTTCAAACAGGCCCTGGAACTGGCCGAACCGGCTGCCCAATACGACGTGATCGCTTCGATCTATAACCGCCTGGGCGGGATTTACTTCCAGCGCGACCAGGTGGATCGAGCCAAAGAATACGTCCAGCGCAGTCTGGCCTTGCGCGAACGCATTGGGGATGTGGTGGCGGTGGCTCGCACGTACAACAATCTGGGCCTGCTGGCCTGGAAACAAGGCGATTGGGACGGGGCTCAGGAGAACTTCCAGCGCAGTTTCAAGCTGCAATCGAACCTGGGCGACGTGGAAGGGATGATCGAGCTGCGCTCGAATATGGGGCTGCTGGAGATCGACCGCGGCAGCCTGCTGGCGGCGCGCAGCTACCTGCAAGATGCCCTGGCTTCGGCCCAGCAGATTGGGCACACCTACCAGGTGGGGCTGGCTTACCTACACCTTGTGCTGCTCAATCAAGCGGAAGGCGACTGGAGCACGCTGCTGGATAACGCCAACCTGGGGCTGGAGGCCTTCCAGAGCATCGGTGTGCAGGAGCACCTAGTGGAGTTGTGGGCCATCATGGGGCTGGCCTGGCTGGGATTGAACCACCAGGAGCAGGCGGTGGAATGCGCGCAGAAGGCCCGCCTGGGTTACCAGGTGCTGGGCGGCGACGCATCGGGACGGGTGGAGGATTATGCGCGCCTGCTGCAACTGGACGGCGAGATTGCCCTGCGGCGGGGCGACCTGGAATCGGCGGCGCGCAGCTTCAGCGAGTGCGCGGAGCGCTTCGGCGAGGTGGCCGACCCGGCCAAACGCGGGCGGGCGCTGCTGAGTCTGGCGGAGGTGGAGACGCGGCTTGGAGACCTTGAGCAGGCCGCCCTGCTGGTGGCCGAGGCGCGCTCGGCACTCGGCAGGGGCATCACCCCGGCCGACGAAGCCCGCCTGAAGGCTTGCTGCATGGAAGAGTAAAGGCTGTTGCGCCCTTACACCCCTAAATGTGGGTCTCATCACGCCAATTCCCAATGAAACCATTCAGGGGCGCACAACTTTATTGGTGAAGAGTGGTATAATTCCGCATTAT
>CAZMMI010000227.1:0-6806 GCA_964567255.1 uncultured Anaerolinea sp. | reverse complement strand
GGCACGGGGAATTGCCCAGGACAGAGGAATGATATTCAAACCCCGTGCCTGCAACGAAGGCACGGGGTTTGTTCGGTAGAACTGCACCGATTGCACAATCCCCGTGCCGCTACGCGGAGTCGAAAGATCCCATGTCTGGTGATTTAGCAGAAATGGAATCTATGATGCGTTTACCCTGCCTTCTCCCCGGATGGGATTGAGAAGCAAGGAGCGGAACGGTGTTTTGCAGTAACTACTCAGCCAGAGGTGAAAGAGGTCCGAATTTGAGGTGTGTGGGGGGTGCGAAGCACCCCACACACACCTTAAATTCGGGAGCTTTCCTCACCCTCTGAGCAGTTACGTTTTGCATTACAATAATGCTATGGACCTGCGCTATACGCTCATCTTCCTGACTCTTGGCGATGACATCTTGATGTTGCACCGCAAGAAAGCACCCAACCTTGGTATGTGGAACGGGGTGGGTGGGCATTTGGAGCCGGGCGAGACGCCGGAGGCTTGCGCGCTGCGCGAGGTGTGGGAAGAGACCGGGCTGCGCGTGGCGCGGGTGGATTTTCGAGGGCTGCTGACCTGGGAAGGGTACGAGACTGATCCTGGGGGATTGTATATTTACACCGCGGAGGCGCCGCAGCGTGAGATTTGCCCGAATGACGAGGGCGAGATGGACTGGCAGCCGCGGGAGTGGGTTTTTCGGGCGCCGGAGGTGGTTTCCAATATCCACATCTTCGGACCATTGGTTTTTGACGGCGCTCCGCCGCAGGTATATCACTTTGTATATCGAGACGGCGAAATTGAGCGATACGAGATCAAACCTTTGACCGATGACATTTGCGCGTGAAAGGAGCCGGTAATGCATGGATTGGTTTCCCTTCTCCCACAACCCTATTACGGCATGGTCGAGCGCATTTGGGATGACCTGGAACGGCGATTTGGCTTGCGCGGGATCCGCGTGACGCCCCTGCCGCATTTCTCGTGGAACATCGGCGAGGTTTACCCACAAGAAAAGCTAGAACCCGCCATGCAAGAGGTGGCCGCCCGGATTTCGCCATTAAAGGTTAGGGCAGTCGGGTTGGGTATTTTCCCCGGCCCCGAACCGGTCATCTTCATTCCACTGGTCAAAGACCGGGCTTTGCTGGAGGCGCACCAGATCATCTGGGATCGTTTTCAAAGCGTTGGCGAGGGACTCAGCCCGTATTACAGCCCGGATAATTGGTGCCCGCACGTCAGCCTGGCCTATCAGGATGTGACGCGTGAGAATATCGGCGGTGTGATCGAAGCACTGGCTTTTGAGCCGGTGCATTGGGAAATGCCCATCGATAATATTACCTTTATATACGAGCCAGTGGGGGAGGTGGGGTCGTTAAACTTTACCTTCCCGCTGAGTGGACAATGAGGCATTGAAATTGGGCTCTTTGGGATCTGCCGTGGTAGGTGCCGCATTTTGGGGTGTGAGGGCGGCTTCGTCGCCCTCACACCCCAAAATGCGGATTTCACCACGCCGATTCCCAGTGACCCTTGAAATTGCTCGCGCAGAGGAAAAAAGACTTTTACTTTTTCAACCTCGGCGCGCAGATGTGAGGTTGTATGAATGATTTGACCCAGGCGGAACTGCACCGCTATTCTCGCCACCTGATTTTGCCAGAGGTGGGGCTGGAGGGCCAGCGCAAGCTGAAAAACGCGGCTGTGTTGCTGGTGGGCACGGGCGGGTTGGGCTCTCCCCTGGCCCTCTATTTGGCTGCCGCCGGGATTGGGCGGATTGGGTTGGTGGATTACGATGTAGTGGATGATTCGAATTTGCAGCGGCAGGTGATTCATGGAACCGACCGGCTGGGTGAACTGAAGGTCGAATCGGCTCGCAGACGGATGCTGGAATTGAACCCGTACATTCGCGTGGAAGCGCACAACGACGTTTTCCACGCGGGGAACGCGCGCGAAATTGCAGCGGGATACGATGTGCTGGTGGATGGGACGGACAACTTCCCGACTCGCTATTTGATCAATGACCTGGCGGTGCTGACCGGGCGGCCGTTTGTCTACGGGTCGATATTCCGCTTTGAGGGGCAGGTGAGCGTGTTCGATGCGCGGCGCGGACCGTGCTACCGCTGCCTGTTCCCCGAACCGCCGCCGCCCGACAGCGTGCCATCCTGCGCTGAAGGGGGCGTGTTTGGAGTGCTGCCGGGCACCGTGGGCACCATTCAAGGCACCGAAGTGCTCAAGCTGATTTTGGGCATCGGCGAGCCGTTGATCGGAAAGCTGCTGCTGTACGATGCTTTGGAAATGACCTTTCAAACCGTGATGCTGCGCAAGAATCCGCGCTGCCGCGTGTGCGCAGAGACACCATCGGTTACAGATTTAATCGATTACGAGCAGTTCTGCGGCGTGCCGGCCCGAGGAGCCCACCCCTCACGGGAGATTGCGGAAATTGAGCCGCGGGAGGCTGCCTGGCGGCTGGCTCAAGGCGAGGCGATTGGGCTGCTGGACGTGCGCGACCCGGTGGAACAGCAAATTTCTACCCTGGCGGGAGCTGTGTTGATCCCGGTGGGGCAGATTCAGCAGCGCATGGCCGAGCTGGACAAAGAGCGCGAGTGGATCGTTTACTGCCGCAGCGGGGTGCGCTCGGCGCGGGCAGCGGCGGCGCTGCAAGCCGCAGGGTTCCGGGTGAGCAACCTGCGCGGGGGAATCAACGCCTGGGCAGAGCAGGTGGACCTAGGGATGCGCAAGTATTAAGACTCTATGCGAGTTGTTGTGATTGTTGCCGCACGAATTGCGGAAAGATGTTTTATCTGTTGAGGGAGATTTATGAAGAACGAACAGAAAGTTTTACTGGCAGTCCTGGCCCATCCGGATGACGAGACCTTTGGCACGGGCGGGACCCTGGCGCTCTATGCGCATCAGGGTACGGCGGTGCACCTGGTGTGCGCCACCCGCGGGGAGGTGGGCGAGATGGAAGAAAAGTATATGCGCGGCTTCAATAGCATTGCCGAGCGGCGCGAGGCAGAACTGCGCTGCGCGGCTGAAAAGCTGGGGTTGGCCGGCGTTTACTTTTTGGATTACCGCGATTCGGGCATGCCCGGCACGCCCGACAACGAACACCCCCAAGCGCTGGCGGCTCAGCCGGTGGAGCAGGTGGCAGAAGAGATTGCCGGGTATATTCGCCGCGTGCAGCCGCAGGTGGTGATTACGTTTGATCCCATCGGCGGGTACCGGCACCCCGATCACATTGCCATTCACAAGGCCACCGTGATGGCCTTTGAAACGCTGGTCAAGACGGGCGAGGCGCCGCAGAAGCTGTATTTTCAGACTATTCCACGCACCTTGCTGCGTTGGGCGGTACGCATCATGAAGCTGATAGGCAAAGACCCGCGCAAGTTTGGCAAGAACGGGGATATCGATATCCAATCGATTGTGGAGGTGGATTTTCCCACGCACGCGGTGATCGACTACCGCAGCGTGGCGGATATCCGAGACGAGGCATCGGCTTGCCATGCCAGCCAGGGGGGCGCTTCGCTGACGGGCGGGAGCTTGATGGGCCGGGCACGGAGGTGGTTCATGTCGAAGGAGTTGTATATGCGGGCCTATCCGCCGGTGCAGGCGGGGGAGAAGAAGGAGCGAGATTTATTCGCTTAACACAAACAATCCCAGCGGAGCGAACGCTCTGCTGGGATTGTTTTTATGCTAACAAAAGCCGGCTAATTAATTTCCTTCGAGGGTTCCGCGGACCCAGTCGCCAATCAACCAGTAGCGGAAGTCATCGCCCTGGCTGGTCTTGACAGCGCCAACAATGCCGTAAACGGGCGCAACAACCGGCAGGAAGGAGATGGCGATAGCGAAGGGGATCAGGCACAGCCCGATGAGAACCAGAGAGAGCAGGCCGGTGATGAGCCAGGCGCCGCCGATGATGATGCCGCCGCCCACCCAGACGATGAGCTGCAGGAGCAGCGATTGCATGGCGTGGTAAGCCACGTAGCGGGAGCGATCGCGGTAAGCAAAGTAGATGATGGCCGCGACGACCGGGCCAAGGATTCCGGTTACCAGGTTAATCAAAACGCTCAAGTGGGCAAACATCGCCCAGGTGCGCTCTTCCGAGGTGGTGACCAGGCGGGGTTCAGATAAAACAGGTTCAGCAGTCATTGTGCATTCTCCAATTCTTAGTGTAGACAATCGCTCAGAGGATGATTCCTCTCCGCAAGCAACTGTCATTGTTCTATAACCATATACGCGGATTTTCCAAAAGGGTTGCAAGATTTTGGTGAATTCGTAGAGGGTATCGTGACTGCTCAGGAGGCAACCTCGCGTGTTCAGGAAAAACAATTGGCCCGAAAACGAAGCCTCCTAGGAAATTGACAACCCAGGCATATTTCATTACACTTAGGTTATCTGAGACTACCGTTGAAGGTAGAAAATCCGAATTTGAGGTATTTGTAGGTGCTTGACACCCACGAATACCTCAAATTCGGAAGCATACTTCGACTTCGATGGGTAGAATCAGTTATCTGCCAGGGGTGCAGTCCGATGAGGCAGGCGCCCTGATTTTCCGCATTGGAGGAGAAACTATGCCACCCACCTTTCGCCTGGTGATCCGAACCGGTCCGACAGCCGGCAAAGTCCACAATCTGGATAAGCCGGAAATGACTGTGGGACGCGATTTAAACACCGAGATCGTGATTAACGATCCGGAAATTTCGCGGCGCCATGCACGCCTTTTTCTGCAGGGGAATACCTATGTGTTGGAAGATTTAGGCTCGACGAACGGATCTTTTGTCAATAATCAACGCCTGAGCGGCCCGCACATGCTGCGTCCAGGTGAGGTGATCACCTTTGGCGAGCGGATCACCGCGGCTTTTGAGGTGGCGATGGTGGACGCGGATGCCACCCAGGTCTCTACGACTGCACGGCAGATGGACCAGCCCTTCGCGCCACCTCCGCCTATTCAGCAACCACCTCAGGCTCCTCCGGCGTATGTGCAGCAGCAGCCGCAGGTCCCCCCGGCGTATGTGCAGCAGACGCCGTTCGACGCGGAACCGGTTTATGCCAATCAGGTGCCTTACAGCGAGCCGGTGGAGAAACCAAAGTCGAATAAGGTGTTAATTATTGTAGCAATCGTTTTGCTGTTGCTGTTTTGCATTTGCGTAGCGATTGGGCTGTACTTTGCGCCCAAAGAACTGTGGTGCATCTTACCGGTGTGGCCAGAAGGCGCTTGCCCCTGATCTAAATCGATTGGGGCTTCGGTTGACAGCCGGAGCCCCTCATTCTTAGCATATGGAGCTTATGGACGCCCCTACTCCTGATGGGACTTCTACCTCGCCGCGTTGGAACGGCACCACCAAGCTGGTTTTCAGCCTGACCGCGGTTGCGCTGGTTGCCTGGCTGTTATCGCGATTCCAGAATGTGATCGGCCCGATCATCCTGGCGCTGCTGCTGGCGTATCTGATGTACCCGGCGGCGACCTGGGTGCGGAAATGGTCGCGCATGTCCTGGCGGCTAACCGTGACCATTTTATTTTTGCTGACCGTGATCGTGGTGCTGGGGTTGACGACCCTGGGCGGAATCGCGGTGGTGGACCAGGCGCAAAGTCTGGTCAAATTCTTGCAGCGCGCGCTGACAGATCTGCCGGACCTGCTGCAACGCTGGAGCGAGCGAGTGATCGTTTTTGGCCCCTACACGTTCCAGTTGAACCTGACCGAAATGCTTAATTTGGATACGTTGAGCCAGGATCTGCTGGGAATGATCCAGCCGGTGCTGTCACGGACAGGGACGCTGCTGGGAGCCATTGCCTCCGGCGCGGTAAACTTCGTGGGGATGTTCTTCTTTGTCGTCCTGGTCGGGTATTTCATCCTGGCGGAGAGCGGTGGTTTTCAGAACCGGATACTTAATCTCAACTTACCCGGCTATAACGAGGACATCCAACGACTGGGGCGCTACCTGGGTGATATTTGGAACTCGTTCCTGCGCGGGCAGTTGACCATCATCCTGATAACCATTATCGTTTACATCATCATGCTGGGCATCCTGGGAACCCGATACGCGCTGGGGTTGGCTGTGCTGGCAGGAATGGCGCGCTTCGTCCCTTACCTGGGAACGACAATAGCCTGGACGGTGTACGGGCTGGTGGCTTTCTTCCAGGAATCGAACATTTTTGGCCTATCGCCGATCGGTTATGTCATTCTGGTGGTGGCGGCGGCCTGGTTGGTGGACTTGTTCCTGGATAATTTTGTTTCGACGCGCTTGATGGGCACAGCCCTCAAGCTGCACCCGGCGATCATCTTAATCGCCGCGCTGGCAGGCGCCAGCCTGTTGGGGCTGGCTGGTGTGGTGCTGGCGGCGCCTGTGGCTGCCACCGTCAAGTTGTTTTTTGCGTATGTGTTCAACAAGCTACTCGATCGCAACCCGTGGGATTACATCCACTCGCCTTCACCGGCGGCGGTGAAACCGCTGCGCGCCATTCTGGGCTCGCTGCCGGAGCGGGCGATGGCGGGGTTGCGCAAGCTTGTGGCGTGGATTCAAACTCGTATCAAGACCCGATAAGGAGACCCTATGGCAAAATCGATGGAACCCAAGACTGAGACGCTGGCCGAAACCGAGAATTATCTTGCCTGGAAGGCAGAAGAGCCGGACGGCGAGACGACCTATCACCTCGAACTCAACAACGTGACCCTGCATTTCTTTGAAGAGGAATGGACAGAGGTGATGGAACTGGTTGCCAGCTTGTTGAAATAGGCAAGTTCGCTGCTCAAGGGGGAAGTTGCCCGAAGAATTAAACAAAAGGGACCTGGCCGCGAGGCAGGTCCCTTTTTGTGTTTTCGATGCGG
>CAZMMI010000226.1:0-6839 GCA_964567255.1 uncultured Anaerolinea sp. | reverse complement strand
CTACACAACACGCCCCGGCCCAACCCGTCGGGGCGTATCTTTTTAAAGTACCTGCTCAGCAAGAAGTGGAGCGCTTTCCGTAGGCCGGGTTTCTTACCCGGCATCTTCTCAGGTCGAAGATCGCGGGAAAGGATTCCCGCGCTACTAAACCGGCCCTGGCGCCTACCATTTCGCCCCGGTCTAGCACCGGGGTGGAGACCTGACAGGTTTTCAAAACCTGTCAGGTCTTTTAATTCGCCGGGTATTCTGCGCTTCTTTACACGCCATTTTTTAACATTATTCGGACATTCCGTTAACAAATTTTCTCCCCAACCGCATATCTGGAAGCAATCTGCTTATTCTATGGCTGCCCGCCTGTATATGGCACAGGACTATGCGTATCCCACCTGTCCGCAGCCGGTAAATGTGGGGGATGGTTGGGCATTATCGAACAAGTTTTCCATGTCGGAATTTTAATGTTAACAACCCCGAAAATCGCTTGCCCTCATTTCCCCTTTGTGCTAGAATTGATTAGCCCGTAGATATACGGCTATCCGAGAGTCACACCACCATATATACGGTGGTTTTTTAGTCCCGGTAGGGGGAACTTACTGCTGGAGGATGCTGATGCGTTGCCCATATTGCCAGAACGAAGACTCGAAGGTGCTTGATACCACCCACGACAGCCGCGGCGTTGTCCGCCGGCGCCGAGAATGCATTGCCTGCCACCAGCGCTTCACCACCATCGAGCGCCCGCTGCTGGCCATTCCGCTGATCATTAAAAAAGACGGCACCCGCGAAGAGTTCGACCGCGAGAAGCTCATGCGCGGCATTCGCATCTCCTGCGCCAAGCGCCCCGTCTCCGCCGCCGCCATCGACCGCCTCGTCGGCGAGATTGAAACCTCCCTCCAGCGCATGGGCCGCTCTGAAGTCAGCTCCCGCGTGGTAGGCGACATGGTCGTCGCCGGGCTGAAAGAACTGGATCATATCGCTTACATCCGCTACGGCATTGTTTACTTAGGTTTAGACGATTTACGTGCCATCCGCAACGAAATCGATCGATTATTACGCGATGAGGAGACTCCGAATGTCAACAAACGATGATAAAGGTTACGTGCAGTCCGGTTTATTGACCATCCCCTTCCGCCCCGAAGACCTTCCTGCCGTCGAGCTTACCGAGAATGCTCGACAGGTGCTCCTGCGTCGCTACGTTCGCCGCGGCGAAGACGGCCAGCCCGTCGAAACCGTCGAGGACATGTTCTGGCGCGTGGCCTACAACATTGCCGTCGTCGAAGCCGCCTGGGACGCCGAGGTGATGGAGCGAGCGCGTGACTTCTATCTCCTGTTGACCTCCAAAAAGTTCTTCCCCAATTCGCCCACCTTCACCGGCGCGGGCACCCCCCTGGGCCAGCTCGCGGCTTGCTTCGTCCTGCCCATCGTCGATGACATGGGCCGCGACTCCGCCGGCATCTTCCAAACCCTGCGCGACGCCGCCCTCATCCAGCAGACCGGCGGCGGCAACGGATTCACCTTCTCCCGCCTGCGCCCCGCCGGCGCAATGGTCAAATCCTCGGCGGGCAAAGCCACCGGCCCGGTCGGCTTCCTGCGCGTCTACGATCACGCCTTTGGCGAGGTGGCCCAGGGCGGAACCCGCCGCGGCGCCAACATGGGCGTCCTGCGCGTCGATCATCCCGACGTGGAAGATTTCATCGCCTGCAAGACCAACGAAAACGCCATCACCAACTTCAACATCTCCGTCGGCATCACCGACGATTTCATGCGCGCCGTCAAAGACGACGCCGATTGGGACCTGCGCTTCCCCGACGTGGCCAACCCGGTCTACAAATCCTTCCGCGGCACGCTGGAACAGGCCGAAGCCGCCGGGCTGCCCGTGCGCACCTACAAAACCGTGCGCGCCCGCGACCTCTTCGACCAGATCGTCAAACAAGCCCACCACAACGGCGAGCC
Organism: uncultured Anaerolinea sp.; assembly: GCA_964567255.1. Classification (GTDB taxonomy): domain Bacteria; phylum Chloroflexota; class Anaerolineae; order Anaerolineales; family Anaerolineaceae; genus Anaerolinea. The sequence continues at coordinate 4,892 of CAZMMI010000226.1, read as the reverse complement.
TGGCGTCCTCTTCCTCGACGCCGCCAACCGCTCCAACCCCGTCCCCCACCTCTACCAGCTCGAAGCCACCAACCCCTGCGGCGAGCAGTGGTTGGGCCCATACGAGAACTGCTGCCTGGGCTCCGTCAACCTGGCCGAGCACCTCGGCGAAGGCGGCAGCGTCGATTGGGAAGAGCTGCGCCGCTCGGTGGTCCTCTCCACCATCTTCCTCGATGATGTCATCGACGCCAACGCCTACGTCCCGTCGGTGCCCCAGCTCAAAGAAGCCGCCCACCGCGCCCGCCGCATCGGCCTGGGCATCATGGGCCTGGCCGACCTGATGTACCACTGCGGCATCCGCTACGGCTCGCCCGAAGGCCAGGAGTTCGGCGCCCAGGTCATGGAATTTGTGCGCTACCACTGCATGCTCACCAGCATGGAACTGGCCCAGGCGCGCGGCGCCTTCCCCGCCATCGAAGGCTCCATCTACGACCCCAAGGCCCTGTCCTGGGAGATTCCCCAGTCCGTGGTGCCCTACGAGCACAACTACGGCCGCCCCGCCATCGATTGGGCCACTCTGCGCCAGTCCATCCTCCAGCACGGCATCCGCAACGCCGCCCAGACCACCATCGCCCCCACCGGCACCATCGCCACCGTCGCCGGCTGCGAAGGCTACGGCTGCGAGCCCGTCTTCGCCCTGGCCTACATCCGCCACGTCAACGACAACGGCAAAGACCTGCAACTCACCTACGCCAGCCCCGCCTTTGAAGAAGCCCTCCTCGAAGCCGGCATCGAGCCCGAAAAACGCGAAGAAATCCTCGAGCAGATCATGCGCGAAGGCACCTGCCAGAACGTGGAAGCCCTCCCCGAAGAAGTGCGCCAGGTCTTCGCCGTCTCCGCCGACATCACCGCCGACGAGCACGTGCGCATGCAGGCCGCCCTGCAGGCCTTCGTCGACAACAGCCTCAGCAAAACCATCAACTTCGCCCCCGGCACCACCGAAGACGAAGTGGCCAACGCCTACATGCTCGCCTGGGAGCTGGGCTGCAAGGGCATCACCGTCTACGTCACCGGCTCGCGTGACAAGGTCGTCCTCGAAACGCACGCCACGGCCAAGAAGAAAGAAGGCGAAGCCGCCCCCGAGAAACCCGCCGAGCAGACCATGATCTGGCACGAGATGCGCAAGCCCCGCCCCCAGTACCTGCCCGGCTACACCTACTCCATCGAAACGCCCCTCGGCCGCACCTACATCACCGTCAACGAAAACGGCGGCAGCCAGCCCTTCGAAGTCTTCCTCAACTCGGCCAAGGCCGGCTCCGACACCGCCGCCGTCTCCGAAGCCATTGGCCGCCTCATCTCCTACATCCTGCGCATGTCCTCGCCCATCGAGCCCTCCGTGCGCCTGCGCGAGATTACCAAGCAGCTCGGCGGCATCGGCGGCGGGCGCCCCCTGGGCTTCGGCCCCAACCGCGTCCGCTCTCTGCCCGATGGCATCGCCCAGATCCTCGAACGCTACCTCGACATGTGGGATATGCGCCAAAGCGAGCACGTCGCCCACCCGCTGGTGGTTGGCGGCAACGGCTCTAACGGCAACGGCCATCACCCCGCCGCCGCGCCGAAAATGGTCGAGCAGCCCAGCCTGATGAAAATCGGCGACCTGTGCCCCGAATGCGGCCAGGCAGCCGTCGTCAACGAAGAAGGCTGCCGCAAGTGCTACGCCTGCGGGTTCAGCGAGTGTTAAGAAAGAAGAACTATCCGCGAATGACACGAATTTACGCGAATGGAAGAAAGAGAATAAAGACGAATAGATGATTTGTTGGGGCGGCCCTTGGGGCCGCCCTTCTGTCTCTTGCATCCACACCGTCCCGCTGTCCTACCGGGAGGGCAAGAATTTCTCCACGAATTACACGAATTGCGGAAAATCTGCGTAGGGGCGTAGCAGTGGCAAAAGATAACCTTTTTGAACCACGACCGAGCTGCGCCCGTGGCGAACCGCGTTCCCTGGTAAGGCCAGGGCGGGTGTGATCGCGAATATACCGTCGGGATTGAAATCCCTCCTCAGTACACGGAAACCCCTGCGGGGTTGCCCCACCTGGCTTCTATGTACTGAGGCGGGGGTTTCAACCCCCGCCGGATAGTAGGCCGGGTTTCTTACCCGGCATCTTCTCAAACCCAAGACCGCGGGAAAGGATTCCCGCGCTACGAAGAGAGGCCTTTCGTTTCCCATTCGGGGACGGTTCCTTCTCGTCGGGATTGAATCCCCTCTTCACCTCTCCCTGCCGCTTCGGCCACCCGCAGGGGTGCCAGGGAGAGGTCGCGCCGGGCTTCCCTGGCACTGCCCGCCACACCGTCCCGGTGTCCTACCGGGAGGGCAAGTGTGGCGGCGCGGGAAGCCCTGGCCCCGGCCAGGATGAGGGTGAATCTCGGCCTACCACAATCTGATGCCAGGGTGAACATAGTTTCCACCCTCACCCTGCCCTCTCCCGGAGGGCGAGGGTCAGAGGCAGAGGCTTCTCTTCGATTCTCCCCGCCGCTTCGGCGCCCTGTCGAGGGCCCCGCTTCGGCGCTCTGACGAGAGCCCTGCTTCAGCGCCCTGTCGAGGGCCGGGAGATGTTTACTAGCCACCCATCTGCTTTGCGGCCTGGTTAGTTCGCTGGTGATTCTGGAGGGGGACAAATGGTCTTTTGAATTTCAGACTGAATATCCTGCGAGAAGGTGCTGCCGCTTTCCTGCATCCGTTTCAGCACATTACAGGTCTGCACCTTGTTATAAGCTGATTGGGTCGTTTGGGCTGCAAGTGACTTGAAGTGTTCCAAATCGCCCTGCTGGGCGTATGCCTGGAGGAATGGCATCCATTCCAGGGGCTGGTTCTGGCCGGGCTGCAGCCCGCCGCGCTCGACTTCTGCCGCGAGGCTCAAGACCCTGGCCCAATCATTCTGCTGGCGAGCCAGCTCTGCTTTTTCAAAGTAGTAACACCAACCATGGGCAGGCTCTGTACCAAAAATGACTTTGGAAAGCTGCGGCGGAGTGGCCTTTGGCAGAATGGTTTTCAGGTTGGAATTTTGCCCAATGGTGACGACCATATTGGGGTCATCGAAAGAGAACCAGGGATTGGTCCGGTCAATAATATGAACGCATGAGTCCTGGGTAGGCTGGCTCATCACTAATAAGTGACCTGGGTCGATCACGCCGTAATGCGTGCGGTAGCTCAGGGTTTGTTTCTGCCCAGACAGATACTCAGTCACCGTCCAGGGATACTGCTTCATCGCCTGGAGGCTGTAACGCACGGGCAGTTCATTGCTCGGCTGGTTGAAGTAGATAAAGTTGGCCGGGCCGCTGACGGCATCCACATCTTCGCCGTAATTGACTCCCGGGTAATAGACCATCAGCCCCGTGGCTTCGCGGATACCCGGCGCGCGCCAGACCACCTGTTGCCAAAAGTTGCTGATCGTTTGTTCCTCGACGACAACCCGGGCGGAAGCCGCATAGTGCGTGGTGACGGCAAGCAGTATCAGCACGCCAAAGAGTGAGAGGCGCACCTGCTGCGAGCGAATGCAATAGAGCAGCCCGCAGATCACCAGCGCGGCAGCGAGCGAGGCGGGCACGGCATAATGAGAATAAATCCCGAGCGCCACGGAGCGGTTTGCCATCACCACCGGCAGCACGCCGGCGGTCGTGCCCAGCAGCCCGATGAGCATGGCCTCTCGGGCCCAGGCCTCTGGGCAGCTCTCGCTTTCATCCGGTGGGGCACTGCGCAGACGTCTGACCAGGTAGAGACCCAGGCCAATGCATGCAAGCGCAGCCAGAGCGATCCCCAGCCCTGTGAGGATTTGAGGCCGTTCCAGGTTGAACAGGTCGCTGAAGTATGGCCCTGCCCAGGGGATGATGGCGGTATTGCCAACACTCTTCACCAGGCCGATCATCCAGGAGACCAAGCCGTTGAGCGGGGATTGAGTGACCACACTGAGCTGCAAGTTGATATCGGTTTCCGGACGCTGATTGTTAAAGATGAACAACCGCCAGAACAGGAAAATCCCAGGAACCAAAAGGGCGGGCAGCGCGGCGCGCAGGGCAGCGACCCCTTTTTGAAGCAGCGAGGGCCGGTTATCCTGATGCTGAATAACCAGGTACACGCACAGCCAGCGGAACGCCTCCATGCCAATGGCATAATCAATCAGCAGGATATAGATCAGCCCGGAGAGGATCGACCCGCCCCAGTAGAGCACTTTCAACGCCGTCCGGCGCGTTTTCATTGCCTCCAATGTCAGGATGATGGACATAACCTCGCAGAACAGGCTGACAATATTTGGCTGGTTTTCAAAGCCCTCCATCCAGCGGGTATACCCGGGAAACAGGGCAAAGAGCAGGCTGAAGACCAGCGCGGCCTGCCACTTTCTGGGATACAGGATCAGGAACAACCAGAACGCGGCTGTCCCAACCAGCAGGCGAAATGCAAAGGCAACTGCATGGTATGGTCTTGGATCGACCCCAAACAACTGGTAATACGTCTCAAAGAAATACCCCCGGGCCGGGCGGTCAATGCTGAACATGACATGAAAAGCTTCTGGTCCACCCAACATGCGATCCATCGTGTAGTACCAATCATCCCGGTAAATGGTAGCTTTGGACAGATTTGGCAGGTAGTTTAGCGTTGTGACGATCAGAATTACAGCGAGTTCAATCGCCAGCAGAATTCGAGTAGCGCGGGGAAGGGGCATCGTTTAAGCCTTTGTCGATTCAGGGTTAAAGGTGAGTGAAATTATAAAGCACCTTTTAGTCTTGGTTATGCAAAAAAAACGGTTCATGGGCCGGCTTTTTGCATATCGTGGTAGACCGGGAACCACCCTCATCCCCACCTTCTCCCTGGCACCCCTGCGGGTGGCCGAAGCGGCAGGGAGAGGTGAAGAGGGGAT
>CAZMMI010000225.1:0-6851 GCA_964567255.1 uncultured Anaerolinea sp. | reverse complement strand
TTCAACTCGGATCGATGTGGCGGCGCGTTGATCCGGGCTTCGACTTAGGTTATGATCGCCACATCAATCCTTAATTCGTTGGGCGCATCCCGAAGCATTGAGATAAAAAGACTAATTGGAGAAAGCCATCATGATTGTCGAACATCTTCTGACACACGGTTTGTTTTATGCGGTTATTGTGACTGGTTATCTCTTTATTATGATGATATCTACTAGCCCGCGTGTTTGGGGTTACAACGATTACCCGCAATCCATAAAGGATAAGGTCTCGCCCCAAACAAAAAGTGAAAGGAGATTGGCAATGTTGGTGGCATTGCCTTGGTTTATCTTTGCATTTGGGTTTCCGATTTATTCAACATTAATATTGAAGGCAAAACTTCCCAATAATATTTCAATGTGGATAGCATTTCTCAATCTATCGGTATTATTTCTATTTGCAACGGTTGGAGATTTATTGATACTCGATTGGCTCATAGTCAGCAGAATAACCCCTAAGTTTGTGATTATCCCTGGGACACAGAAGGAGGATTATCGAGACTTCTCACATCACTTTAAAGGACATGCAAAAGCACTGATTGCGATAGTTCCCATATTCCTTATTCTGGCTGGCATAATCAGTTACTTTTGACTTGGTCTTGATTTTGAAAATTGCATAAAGCGCCCAACACAGCGTTCTCAGGACACGATCGTGTCCTTTTGGGAAAAATGATGGCCTGCTATCTTGATGAGGTGCACCTGACGTGTGGGAGTCGGCGGCATTTTCAGGCTTTTTTCTGGCTTCGAGTTTGTCCTCCTCCCAAGCAGAATCCACGCCCGCCCACACGCAGGTAACGCAAGCCGTTGGGCGGAGCGCAGTATGGTCAATGTGTGTCCTAAAAACCATAAAGGAGAACCAGAATGTATATCGCTATTGTGTATGAATCGTTGACTGGGCATGTAACCGCGATGGCAGAAGGGGTCGCTGAAGGCGTAAGAGCTGCCGGGGTGGAAGCCAAAGTAATTCCGGTGGCACAGGCTACCCTGGAAGATGTTGAAAATGCGGCGGGCTGTATTATGGGGTCATATACTTCGTATGGTATTCTGGCTGGTCGGCTCAAAAGCTTTCTGGATAAGACCTTTAAGATTCATGGCAGGCTGGAAGGTAAAGTGGGCGGCGCCTTCGCCTCCTCTGGTGGGGTAGGGGGTGGGAACGAGACGACGGTGATCTCTATTCTCCAAGCCATGCTGGTGCACGGGATGGTGATTCAAGGGCAAGCCAATTCACCCCACTTTGGTCCCGTAGCGATAGATGAGAGGCCAGATGAGCCCAAAACGCTCGCCGCCTGTCGGGCGCTTGGGCAACGTGTTGCGCAGTTGGCGAAAAAGCTTAATCCATAGGATACGACGGGGATGGTCTCTCCGGCCTAGCCCCGGATGTTTCTCCATATACAAATGGCATGTGCTCTTGCCCGACGCTAAGACTGCTCCGCCCAACAACGCCATGCAGCCGACCCGTTCGCTTCGCTCTCTTGTGGGTACGGGTTCACAGCCAACATCACGCACTCGCAAAGGTGGTGGTGATGCGACGCCGCTCCGGGCGGCTGATGGCAGGCGGTTGGGCGTAGAGTAGAATGGAGCCTATAACAATGCCCTTAGATCAACCTGAAAAGACAGATGCTATGGCAACTCATCAACAAGATGAAACTGCTAGTGATTTTTGGAATTGGTTTGGTACATGGGAGCAAATCGTCCGCATACAGTCATTATGTCTCTTTAATGGCATCTGGTTTCTTCGCAATGACGGTCAAGACTTTGTTTTATCTGATGAAAATCGTCGAGAAATTATTGAGGCAGTTTTTCGGATAGCATCGAATCTTGATATGTCGTGGTCAATAATAAGCGACTACTTGCGGTTGAAGCATGGAAGGCAGAAAATAGAGCTTGAGCCGGTCCATCTTGATGAGGTTATTACCCAGGTAGGCAATTCCCTTGAGAAAAATGGCTCTAATGTACAAATCACAACATCTGATGATCTACCAAAGATCAAAGGCAACTCCATGTGGCTGGAGCGGGCGATTCTCGGATGCATAGCCGATCTCAGCTATCAAGGCAGACCTTTTGAACAGAAACTCGTCCATACTTTCAGTGCCGAAATCACAGATAATGGCTTCGTGTTATTCCGAATTAACACTACCAAGTCGCAGAAAGAACAGGTGCTGTGGGGTGCTGGCATTGGGGCCGATATGGCGCAACTTGTAATTGAGCAATTCGGAGGGCAAATGACACTTGACGGCAACAGTGATAAAACCAAGGTTAGTATAATCTTGTTACCTTGGAAAGATGAATAAACAAAGAGTCGATGAGGAAATTCTGTGGTGATGGCCTGGGGGGCATAGAATGTACAAGGAAAAATGGAAAACAATAATCGTCCCCTATTTTGCTCATCAACTGCCAGTAACTATACAAGCCAAAATCGCCCACCGATGAATTGCATACCAATAACAGCTATCTCCATATAAAACCCCGCCCAACCACGGCTTGCAGCGGACAGCGGCTTCGCCGCTCAGGGTATGTGTGCTTCGCCAGTAATCATCTCTGGTTGTCTTTCTTCCTCCGCCCGCACCGTCGCTGCCGCTGAAGCCTATCGTTGGGCAGCCAGCAAAACAAAAACCGTTCAGCAGTTACAAATGAACAACGCAAAAGCATGAGATTGGCATCAACATGAAAACAATAACAACAAGAAAAAAGGCGACTGTTGTGGCAGCATTAGTGCTGATGGGTTTGATTGTTTACTGTAGCAATCGACTATTCTCTCCCTTCACAACCTTAAGAACCGTGACCGGAAAATTCGTTGGATTTGAATATGGTGATTATTCTCATACAGTGATCAAAACAGATCAAGGGAATACAATTTCATTTTTCTCTCGTACTTCAAGTGAAGAATGTTTTCTGGCGCTAAACAAGGATAAGACGCTGATAGTTGAATACGCCGAAACAAAAACATATTTTCCGGAAGGCGCTGGCTATTTCCCGGCAAAATATATTGAATCCATCAGGATAATAGGTAGTGAAAAGCACTGGGAAGAAGGCTCACCTGATAGTGAAAAATATGATGATAGTCAGATCGCCAAGTGCAATAAAATGCGCAATGAGTTTATTTATAAACAGTCTGCGGATTAGTATTATTAGTGACATGCGGTCAAAGCGAATCGCTGCCCAACACAGCGTTCTCAGGACACTATCGTGTCCTTTTGGGAAAAATGATGGTCTACTATCTTGATGAGGTGCACCCGACGGGTGGGAGTCACCGCGTTTTTCGGCAGTTTGCTGGCTGAAGGTTGGTTCCGGCAAAACGGCGTCCCCTCGTCTCGCCCACCCGCGGGTAACGCACACCGTTAGGTGCTTTGTGACCCAAAAAAACAAGGAGCAGAATCATCCAATCATCTTGCACGATTCTGCAATCATATTTATCTAAAGATCTGTACAATGGTAGCGTACATGAAAGCGCGAAAAGAATAAACGATACGGGGTGCGAACTCGGAACAAGATGTAATTGACCTCTCGAAAGGGAAATCGCGCTGGATGTCGGTTTGCATTGTGCATTCTCTGTCCGGGCTCTTCCACGAAAAGGTCGACGAAACAAGATCCGACTCACCGAAGTTGTTAGCGGAAACAGGGTTGCGAATCCTTTTGCCATCACTGAGATGTATGTGTCGCTTAACAGAAGTTGAGCACCAAGTTCACTATTGTTCATCAGACTGCTGACCCGTAAATAAGAGGTAATGATGCAGGTCGTAAAATTAAACAACGGCGTAGAAATGCCCATCTTGGGGTTCGGCGTCTTTCAGATCACAGACGCCATTGAATGCGAAAGATGCGTATCGGAAGCGCTAAAAACGGGCTATCGTTTGATCGATACTGCCTCCGGCTATATGAACGAAGAGGCGGTGGGCAAAGCGATCAAAAACAGCGGCGTGCCCCGCAAAGACATTTTTGTCACCACCAAACTCTGGGTGCAAGATGCCGGATATGAGAAGACCAAAAAGGCCTTTGACAGGTCTTTAGCCAGGCTGCAGTTGGATTACCTGGACCTATACCTGATCCACCAACCGTATGGCGATATCTACGGCGCCTGGCGGGCGATGGAAGAACTGAACCAGCAGGGCAAAATCCGAGCCATCGGGGTCAGCAACTTTTACCCGGACCGGCTGATGGACCTGATCGTGCACAACAAAGTGGTCCCGGCGGTCAACCAGATCGAAGTGCATCCATTTTGCCAGCAGATCGAGACACAAAAATTCTTGCAGGAAAACCAGGTTCAGATCGAATCCTGGGGGCCGTTTGCGGAAGGCAGGAATGGAATCTTTGAAAATGAAGTCCTGCTGTCGATCGCGAATAGCCACCATAAAACCGTCGCCCAGGTGATTTTGCGCTGGATGATCCAACGCAATGTGGTGGTGATCCCCAAATCGGTGCGCAAAGAACGGATTGTCGAAAATTTTTCGGTATTCGACTTTGAGCTGATGCCTGAAGACATGGATCAGACTGCCGCCCTGGACACAAAATCCAGCCTGTTCCTGGATCACCGCGATCCCGCTAACGCTAAATGGTTCGGTCAGCACACTTTAGACATCTAATTCAATTTCTGAAGGAGTGAAAACATGAAGTACACATCTCTCGGACGCACCGGTTTACAGGTCAGCCGCTTCTGCCTGGGCACGATGAACTTTGGCCCGCAGACCGGCGAGGCTGAAAGCGCCGCCATCATGGACCATGCGCTCGAAAATGGAATTAACTTTTTCGATACCGCCAACGCCTATGGCGTTTTCACTGCTCCGGGGGACACATCCCACCTTCACCTGGGGCTAACTGAAGAGATTATCGGGCGCTGGCTGGCCCAGGAAGGGCGTCGAAACCGGGTTGTCTTGGCAACCAAAGTCTTCGTCAAGATGGGTGAGGGCGTTAACGAGGAAGGTCTGTCGGCGTACCATATCCGCAAGGCGTGCGAGGACAGCCTGAAACGGTTACAGACCGACCATATTGACCTGTACCAGATGCACCATATTCAACGGTCAACGCCCTGGGAGGAAATCTGGCAGGCGATGGAACAGCTGGTCCGCGAAGGCAAAGTGATCTATGTTGGCAGCAGCAACTTTGCCGGCTGGGACATTGCCACCGCACAGTGCGCCGCCCGGGAGCGCCATTTCATGGGCATCGTCTCCGAGCAGAGCTTTTACAACTTAACAGCGCGCACCATCGAGCTTGAGGTCATCCCGGCCTGCCGGCACTACGGCGTGGGTCTCATTCCGTACGCCCCACTTGCCAGCGGAGTGTTGGGCGGGGCGCTGCGCAAGGCGAATGAGGGCCGCCGCTCCAGCGGCCACCTGTCCAGGCAGATTGAGCAGCACCGCCCGCAGCTCGAGGCTTACGAGGGCCTTTGCCAGGAACTGGGCGAAGCGCCTTCCGATGTCGCGCTGGCCTGGCTGCTGCACAACCCGGCCGTCACCGCCCCGATCATCGGGCCGCGAACCGTCGAGCAGTTGACCAGCAACCTGCGAGCCCTGGATGTATCCCTCTCGGGCGACACCCTCAAGCGCCTGGATGAGATTTGGCCCGGCCCCGGCGGCGAAGCGCCGAACGCCTACGCCTGGTAGGAGTCAATGACACATTGATTGAGGATGCTTTACATCGATAGTAGTCTGAATAGCGGTGTAGAGAACATGGAGGAAATCAAATGCAATATCGAAAGTTTGGTAAATCCGAGCAGATCCCGATTAGCTCCTGGCTACCGGTTGTGGAAGAAGTTCTAGGCTTGAATCGGGCTTATGTGTCTTCATTGTGACCCCTATTTGAATTAACTTTTTCGTTGGAGAAAAAACGATGGAATATACTCGCTTAGGAAACACTGGAATGAAAGTATCGCGCATCTGCCTGGGCTGCATGGGCTTTGGTGATGCGGAACATGGTTCACACAAATGGGTATTGAATGAGGAAAACAGTCGGCCCATCATCCAAAAGGCCCTCGATTTGGGAATCAACTTCTTTGATACCGCCAACATTTACTCTACCGGGGTAAGCGAAGAAATCCTTGGCAGGGCGTTGAGGGACTTCGCCAAGCGGGATGAAATCGTGGTCGCAACCAAAGTCTGGGGAAAGATGAGAGAAGATCCTAATGGTGGTGGCTTATCCCGCAAGGCCATCCTAACGGAAATCGACCACAGCCTCAAGCGGCTGGGAATGGACTATGTCGACCTGTACCAGATCCACCGTTGGGATTATGAAACCCCCATCGAAGAGACCATGGAAGCGCTGAATGACGTGGTGCGAGCAGGCAAGGCGCGCTATATAGGCGCCTCGGCGATGTTTGCTTGGCAGTTTCAGAAGGCGCTTTACACCGCCGAAAAACACAACTGGACAAGGTTCGTTTCCATGCAGAACCATCTCAACCTGATCTACCGCGAAGAAGAACGCGAGATGCTGCCTTTGTGCCGCGCGGAAAAGATTGGGTGCATTCCCTACAGCCCGCTGGCTTCGGGGCGCCTGACCCGCGAATGGACCGCTGAAAGTTCGCTGCGCGCTCAGACTGACCGGGTCGCGGTTGGCAAGTACGATTCGACCGCGGAAACCGATCGGAAGATTGTAGAACGGGTAGCCAAAATCGCTCAAAAACTTGGGGTCTCCCGCACGCAGGTCGCGCTAGCCTGGCTGTTACAGAAGGAGCCAGTGACCGCGCCTATCATCGGTGCAACGAAGATATCGCACCTGGAAGAGGCCATCGGCGCGCTGTCCACGAGCATTTCCACAGAAGAGTGTACTCTCCTGGAAGAGCCTTATGTACCCCATCGCATCGTTGGTCATCAATAATTGACGTG
>CAZMMI010000224.1:3627-6886 GCA_964567255.1 uncultured Anaerolinea sp. | reverse complement strand
TGATCAATATCTTCAAGTTTCTTAAAATACAGGCAAGCCTTACCTACCTTGTATTTTCCGAGTTGTTTCATCAACGCCTGATCTTCTTCAAACCCGTACCACAGGTACACGGTCATGGCTTGCTTACGCGGTGAAAACCCCGTCCAGGGCATGTCGCCTTCCCGCCCGCTCGCGTATTTGTAATGATAACTTCCGAAGCCAACGATCGAATCACCCCACATCTTTGGGGGATGTCCGGTCAAGCGGGTCATCAGTGCCACCAGTGCCCGGCTGTCGACCCGTTTCTGCTCATCGGACACTGAATCGATGAACGTATCGACGCTGGCGTCAGTTACTTGTGTCTTGTTTTCTGACATTCCAATCTCCCATTGAGGTCATTCATCAGGATTCCTCCGAGCAAGGCAAATCCGAATTTCACCGGTTCAAACGCTTCAACGTAGACAATTATACTGAAATTGATCGCAATATCAAGTTTTTTTGTAACTGCTCAGAGGGTGGGAAATGTTCCTGAATTAGAGGTGTATGTGGGATGCTTCGCACCCACATACACCTCTAATTCAGGTTTCTTCCACCTCCGGCTGAGTAGCAACGTTTTTTAAGGCATAATGCCTTAAAAAAGGCAACTGGTGGAAGAGGTCTGAAATTACGAAAATTAATCACTATCCACAATTATCTGATTTGCAAACTAAAAAAGGTTGTCTGGATCCGCGTTCGGTAGTATGATAGCGGCTTATTCTTCCTCCAGCCTGTAACGACCGGGGGTTCCAATCAGGTGATCTGTTAACATGCCAAGACGTTCGTTAAAAAAATTGTATATTGATGAATTCAGCGGTTATTCCTGGGCCAAGTTCCGCCAGGATCTGCTGGCAGGTTTGACCGTGTGCGCCGTGGCTCTGCCACTGGCACTGGCTTTTGGAGTAGCTTCCGGTGCAACAGCTTCGGCCGGGCTGGTTACCGCCATTGTTGCCGGAATTGTCATCGGGCTGCTCTCTGGAGCACCCTATCAAATTTCCGGGCCCACCGGCGCCATGTCAGCCATCTTGATTGTGCTGGCCCAGCGCTATGGCTTGCAGGGCGTGTGGATCGCATCTGCCCTGGCGGGGATCCTGCTGCTGGTCATCGGCTTGCTCAAGCTGGGACGATTCATTGCCTTCATTCCCGCCCCGGTCATCACCGGCTTTACCTCCGGCATCGCCCTCATCATCTTCATCGGTCAAATCGACAACTTCCTGGGCATTAAAACGCCTGCCGAAGACGCCGCCCTGTTCAAGTTACTGGGTTATTTTGAGGGTGTTTTCGTCCCCGATTGGCACGCCATCGTCATCGGCCTGATTGTTGTTCTAACCATGCTCTTCTGGCCCAAAAAGTGGGCGGCTCGTTTCCCCTCCTCGCTGCTAGGGATTATCCTGGCGACCGCCTTCAACGCCTTGATGAACTGGCCCGTGGCCCAAATTGGCGCCATTCCCCAAACCCTGTTCCTGGCCGACCGTCTGGATCTGACTCAAATTCCCTGGGGCAGCCTGCAAGATTTCATCACCCCCGCTCTGACGATTACCGCTCTTGGAGCCATTGAAAGCCTGCTGTGCGGCGCGGTGGCCGGCAACATGACCGGCGTGCGCTTGCAGACCAACCAGGAACTCATCGCCCAAGGGATCGGGAACATTGTCATCCCCTTCTTCGGGGGCGTTCCGGCCACCGCAGCCATCGCCCGCTCCAGCGTGGGCATCAAATCCGGCGGACAAACCCGCATGGTCAGCCTGATCCATGCCGCGGGCCTGCTCGTCAGCATGTTTGCATTAGCCCCTGTGATGAGCCGCATCCCCATGTCCGCTCTGGCAGCCGTGCTCATGGTCACCGCCTGGCGCATGAACGAATGGGAAGGCATCCGTTTCATCTTCGGCCACCGCTTTAAGACCGCTATGGTTTCTTTCACCATCACCATGCTGGCCACGGTGACCTTTGACCTGACCATCGCCATCCTCATCGGTGTGGGCTTATCGGCGGTCATCTTCCTCAATCAAAGCGCCGCGCTGGATATCGAGATGCAAGAAGTGGATGTCGAAAAATTGCGCGCCAAAGGGATCATTATGGCCAACCGATGCTCCCATGTGCGTGTGGCTTACCTGACCGGGCCACTGTTCTTTGCCGCCACCGGACAGTTCACCGAGTCCTTCAACAACCTCACCAACACGGAGACGCTAATCCTCTCCATGCGCGGCGTGCCGATGATGGACGCATCCGGTCTGGAGGTGCTCAAGCACCTCAATGAGCGTTTGGGCAAACAAAACGCTACGCTCATGGTGGCTGGCGTGCACAAAAACGTGCTGCAAATCATGCAGCGCGGTGGACTGGTCGAAGAAATTGGCGAGGCAAACTTCTTCTGGAGCTCCGACCAGGCGATTGTAGAGGCCGAGCGCCGCGGCTGTAAGATGTGCGCCTAGCTTAATAAAAATAAATCGCGCGGCCAAACCGCGCGATTTATTTTTAATGATGAAACACTAAGCACCGTTGCGCAAATCGCCCAACGTTTTCTCCAGGAAATGAATATCCGAAAACTCTGCCGTACAGCCATTCCCGGTTGGCGATTGGGAAGAAAACCCAATCCAGACATGCTCCCAACGCCCCAAGGTGAAGAAACGCACAAATTGCCAGCGATAACCGTCCAGCGAATAGTGGAATGCAATGGCTTCCTTGATTCGCGCAATGCGCAAGTAAACGGTATTGCCATTAACCGTCTGTGAGTTACAGTCATCCGATAAACCACGCGTCACCACCGAAACAATCATCGGCTGGCGCTGTGGAGAAAATTCAAAACACAATTTTCCCCACAGGGTATCCGTAATATGAAGAAGCAGCACTCCCGCATCGTAAGCCGAGCGAAAATCCACCGTCACTTTTGCGCTCAAGATGAAATCTTTTTCGGGCACCATGAACAATGCCGCCGGAGAGTTATCGCTGCGCAAATCTCCCGAAGGTGAAAGGAACAAATCCGTTCGCTCGCCCGCCTTGATGATCAACCGCTGATCGGGGAGAACTTCCCATGATTCGGGCTGGTTGCGCCAGTTCGCAGGAACCGGGATACCAGGGATTGTAAATTCCATGCTGGCTTCTCCTCTATCCTCCGACAAACCTGATGTACGTACGCATAAGGTGAAGCAAGTGGCGTCTATCACCTTTGACCAAGTAGGTACAACCTGATACGGTTATTGTAGCACAGATCATAAAGGGCACACTTTTCAGGTAAGCAAAGTCTGTAACT
>CAZMMI010000224.1:0-3527 GCA_964567255.1 uncultured Anaerolinea sp. | reverse complement strand
TCCCCCTCAGCCGGCTCAAGCAAAATTAACTGGCCGGCTCCAGATGCTTGATATAGCATCTGCGGCGCTTGTGCTGACGGGTTTTGAAATTCTTCCACTGCGCCTGCACGGCCTGGTTGGTTTCCAACTCTGGGTTCGATTCGGCCAGAGTAATGTTGTGCTGGTTGAAAGCCAGGTTGATCTGGTGAATCATCAGCGCGTTGATGCCCTTTCCCTGGAATTCAGGCCTGATCGCCACCAGGTACAAATCGGCCCGGTTATTCTTCTTAAGTGCCCGCAAGATATGCACAAAACCGAACGGGAACAACTCTCCGCGCGCTTTTTGCAGCGCTTTGGAAAGCGAGGGCAAGGCCAGCCCAAAAGCAATCAACCGGCCCGACTGATCCAGCACAATGGGCACAAACTCGGGAGATACATAATCAAAATACTGCTTGACATAGCTGTCGACCTGTTTGCGCGAAAGCGGCACCACGCCATACAGGTGCCGGTACGATTCCTCCAGCACCTCAAAGATCTGGTCGGCATACTTCAAAATATCTCGTTTGGATTTGGTTTCCAGCATGTGCAGGTTGCAGCGGCGCAAGACAATCTCGCGCATCTTTGCCACCTTATCTGGCGGCTCGTCCGGCACGCTGATCTCATACTCCAACCAATCGGTATCTTTCTGGTACCCCAACGCTTCCATATACCGCGGATAGTAGGGGTGGTTGTACATTGTAGAAAAAGTCCCCAGCTCGTTGAACCCTTCCACCAGCATCCCTTCCCGGTCCAGGTCCGTGAAACCCAGCGGTCCATGCACGGCCGTCATGCCCTGAGTGCGAGCCCACTGCTCCACCGCTTTGAGCAGCGCCTCCGCCACCGTCAGGTCATCGGCAAAATCAATCCAGCCAAAGCGCGCATAGCGCTGCCCCCAACGCTCAATATGCATCTGGTTAATGATACCGGCAATACGCCCAACCACCTTGCCATCCTTGTACGCCAACCAATATTTCGCCGAGCAATGCTCAAAGGCCGGGTTTCGGTCGCGGCGCAGCGTCTGTATGTCGTCCATTGTCAAGGCAGGCACCCAGTAAGGATTATCCTTATATAGCGATTTCGGAAAACGAACAAAGGTCTTTAAATCCTTTAACGTCGTCACTTCTCTTACCAATATGGGCATATTCACTTTCTCCGCGGGGGTTGGATATAAGGGCTATATATACCGCATTTTGCAAAAATGTGCGTAGTTTCTCCACGCACATTTTTGCAAAATATTGGGAAGTTTCTCCGTAAAAGGATGAAAAGCGCTTTAGCCCCTGATCTGCCGCGCGATCTGTGCCAGATGCACCGCGTCGTGGGCCGTCAGGTGAGCGATCTGCGAGCGGATGGTGATCTGCCCTACTTCGTTATGCTGGCCTGTGCGCATCCACCCCTCCGCGCTCAAATCCTCCAGCTCGCGCACATGCGCCTGGCGCAAGCTCAAGAAAGCTGCCAGCGCGTCTTCCAGCTTCACAGCCGCGTAGTTGCCCTCGCGCGCCAGTTGCTCCTGGTCATAACCGAGGATCGTTGGGTTATCCTGGTCGCGCATGGCTTGGGTGCGTTGCAATCCCCGCTCTTCAGCGTCGCGCAGGTGGCAAATCACCTCCACCACCGTCCAGCCTTCATCCCCGCCGCGCGCGGCCAGTTGCGCCGGGGTGCGCCCGGCCAGCAATCCCCGCAAAATCTCGGGCGTGGCCCGGTAAGCTCGTAAGAGGTCTTCTGTCTCGTCGTGCATCTCCCTATATCTCCTCGATGGCTAGTGGGAATTTCGACATCGCCTCGCAGCCGTCCGGCAGGATCAAAATCGGGTTCTCATAGCGGAAGCCAATCTTCTCTTCCGGGCAGGCATACTGGATGGCGCAGATGAGCATCTCGTTGGGCTGGTAGATATGGTCGGGGTTGGTCCAATAGGGGAAGGGACCGTCGTTGCGCCCAATGCGCCACTCGTCGCCCAACATGCCAATACCGTGCTCAAAGCCCGGCACCATGTACTCGGCAAAACCGCGCTCTTCGCAGAAGATCATCATCTCATCCGCCAGGCTGGAGGGCGACACCCCCGCTTTATAGGTTTTCAGGCACAGCGACACCAGGTCGACAAAGTTTTGCGCGTGCCAGCGCTGCCGGTCGGTGGCCGGGCCCAGCAGATAGTTGTGGGTATGGTCGCCCAGGCACAGTCGGTACATGGCGTGCAGGTCGACCATCAAGGGCTCGCCCGGCTGCAGGGCGCGCCGCGAGGCCGGGGTGCAGGCCCCGCCTGCCAACCCGGTGCGGTAGCCCGAGGCAATCTCGTTGCCACCGGTGAAGGACCATTCCCACTCGCTACCCGCTTTGCGCATGGCATAAGCCGCCAGCCCGCCGATCTCCGTCTCGGTCATGCCTTTGTAGCCCGCCCGCAGCGCATCCATCACGGCCTGCTGGCCAATATCCACCAGACGCGAAGCCTCGCGGAAGCGATTGATGGTGCCCTGATCTTTGATTAGCGAGACGCGATCGATGATATCCAGCGCGTTGACCAATTCGGCGTCCGGCAGCGCGGCGCGGAAGGCTTCGTATTCATAATGGGTCAGGTTGCCTTCGGGCAGATAGTTGGACATGCCCGCTTCCACGCCCACCCGGCCTTTGCCGCCCTTCAACGACTCGGCGGCTTTGTCCGCCACCAGGGTAATCTGGTCTTGCCCGCCCATCGGCGCAAACCCCAGCACATGCTCTTCATCCAGCCAGGTCTCGTCGGCCACGCGGGCCGCGTCGATGACAAAGGTATACACGGTCGGCAGGCCCTCCGCCGGAATGACCACGTAGGAACGCCACGGGCAAAACACATCGGAGATAAAGGACAGCGTGCGCAATCGCGAGCCGATGTAAACGTCGATTCCATCCCTGGCCATCTCCTGCTGAATGGCGCGCACCCGCGCGGGGTGATCGATGTAGAAAGGATCGTTGGTCATGAAGTTGCCTCCGGTTAGTATTCGCAGGGGATTTCAGACAGAACTTTGTTCAGGCGGTCAACGATGGAA
The DNA here is from genome assembly GCA_964567255.1 of uncultured Anaerolinea sp. GTDB lineage: Bacteria > Chloroflexota > Anaerolineae > Anaerolineales > Anaerolineaceae > Anaerolinea. The sequence goes on along the minus strand of CAZMMI010000224.1, from coordinate 495 downwards.
GCCAGGGAGAGCGCTTTCACCATATTGCCTTTCAGTTTCAGCTTGCCGCTCATTAGCGCCGAGCGCGAACCCAATTCGGCCCGCGAAATCTTGGCGAAGGTGTCATAGTCGCCGGTGATGATGAACTCGGCGTTGGGAATTTCCCCAACGCTCACCGACACTTCCTGGAAGACGCCGTCCACAATCTTGTAGAACAGCGCCCGGTCGTTGCCGTCGGGGCAATTGCTATAGACCGTAACCATCGAAGAGGTCACATATTTCATTATCTCCGGGGTCAACTGCTCGCGCAGTTGTTTCTGGGCCTCAAAGGCCCAATCAGGGCTGAGATACTGCAAAGGAGTCATAGGTGTCATCCTTCATCCGTGAATTTCTCCGTTCAGCGCGGAGCTACCTATGAGTATGGCACAGAATCCAGAAAACAGCCTGCTATTTCTCCAAACGTGGCAAGTTCACCTCTGCGTAGCGGCACGGGGATTGCGCAATCTTTTCAGCCCC
>CAZMMI010000223.1:0-6917 GCA_964567255.1 uncultured Anaerolinea sp. | reverse complement strand
GGCAGCGCCAGCTTTGGCCTGAACACCATCGGCTCTTTGATGAAAAGCAAGAAACTCCGCGGCAGCCACATTGCCCTGGTGGACCGCAACCCCGAAGCCCTCGGGCTGATGCACCGCCTGGCACAACGTCTCAACCGTGACTGGGACGCACAGATGACTCTCACCGCCCACACCCACCACACCGAAGCCCTCCCCGACACCAACTTCGTCGTCGCCGCCATCGAGGTTCCCCCGCGCGAAGAACTCTGGCGCATGGATTATGAAATCCCCCTCAAGTACGGCGTGCGCCAGCCCTACGCCGAAAACGGCGGTCCCGGCGGCTTTGCACACGCCGCTCGCAACGTCGGCCCGGTGCTCGAGATTGCCCACGATATGGAAACGCTGTGCCCCGATGCCTACTACATCAACTTCACCAACCCCATGGTGCGCATCTGCGACGCCATCAACCGCTACAGCAAAATCAAGGTCATCGGCCTGTGCCACCAAATCTACGAAGGCTATGCGATGGCCGGGTACATCCTCGCCGACAAGCTTGGCATCCAGCGTCCCGAAGGCTTCGTCAGCACCCACGCCGACCGCGCCTACTGGGGCAAGATCTTCCAACTCATCCGCGCCACCGTGCCCCTCATCGATATCAAAGCCGCCGGCCTCAACCATTTCACCTGGATCATGGACATCCGTGACCGTCGCACCGGCGAAGACCTCTACCCCGCGCTCCGCGAGGGCTGGGACAAAGCCCCCGATTGGTTCGAGCCGCTCACCCGCCGTGTCTACGATGCTTTCGGCTGGATGCCCGTCCCCGGCGACGAGCACCTCGACGAGTACCTGCCCTGGTGCAGCGACCCCCAGACCAAACCCTGGGAAAAATACGACCTCAGCCTTTACGATTGGGACGCCAACGCCGCCCACCGCCAGGAAGGCCACAAGGAAATTGGCCTGATGGGCGAAGGCAAAAAGAGCATCGATCACCTCAAGGACGCCGACAGCGAAGGCGCCCTGGAAGTCATCGAGGCCGTCTCCGGCGCGGGCAACGACTACCACCTGGCAGTCAACCTGCCCAACACCGGCCAGATCAGCAACCTGCCCCTCAACGCCATCGTCGAGACCCCCGCCGTGCTTTCAGGCATGGGCCCGCGTCCCGTGTCGATGGGCGCATTGCCCGAAGGCGTGGCAGAACTCTTACGCCGCGAAGCCGCCGTGGTCAAGCTGTGCGTCGATGCCGCCGTGAGCGGCGACCGCAACCTGGCCTTGCAGTGCCTGCTCCTCGACCCCGTCATCACCGACCTGGACGTGGCTCGTCAGGTGCTTGACGACTACCTCACCACCTACCGCGAGCACCTGCCCCAGTTCTGGCGCTAGACGCCGAAGTCCACCTTCACCGCCCCCGCCGAACGGATGGAGATTGGGTAACAGGCTCCCTGACCAAACACCGCCTCCATCTTTTCGACGTAGCCCGCCACCTGCGCCTGCGGCACAAACACCTGGATCGTTCCGGCGAACCCGCCCCCGTGCACCCGCCATGCCCCGCTCTTGCCCAGCAGGTCGGCGGTCAGCGTCTGCGCCAGGGCCACGCCCTGCTCCAGCGGCTTGCGCGGCGAATAGCAGTTCTGCAATTGCATCCACGAGCTGCGCCCCGATTCGACCACCAGCTCCAAGAAACGCCCAAACTGGCCGCTTTCCAGCGCCGCCACCTGCTCAGCCACGCGCGCATCATCGTCATAGAAGTGAAAAGCCCGCATCAGCGCCCGGTCGCTCACTTTGCCGTGCAGCTCGGGCAATTGCGCCAGCAGCTCCTCCCGCGAAAAATCGCGCAGCACGCGCCCGCCCATCGCCTCCGCCACCGAGCGCATCTCCTGCGCCACCCCGGCGTAATCTTCGGTCAGGTCGGCGTGGTCGCCCCCCGTTTCCACAATCACCAGCGCATACCCCGACTGGCGAAAGTCGTATTTTACCTTGTTCACCACCGGCTTCTCCGGGTCCTTGAAGTCAATGGTCACAAACCCGCCCACCGCCGAAGTGGTCTGATCCATCAAGCCGCTCGGCTTGCCAAAATAGACGTTCTCCGCGTACTGCCCAATCTGCGCCGCGCTCACCGGGTCGATCCCCCCGTGGTTATACAGGTGGCTGAGAATCGTCACCAGCATCACCTCGTAAGCCGCCGACGAGCTCAAACCCGAACCTTTGGGCACCGCGCTGGTCATGCTAGCGTTGAACCCACCGATCTCGTAACCCAGCGCTTTCAATCGGGCGCACACTCCGCGAATCAGCGCCGCCGAGGTGTTTTTCTCCGCCTCCACCACCTCCAGGTTGTTCAAATTCACCGTCACCTGGGGATAGCCCTCCGAGTCCACGCGAATCACGCCGTGATGCGCCGGCCCCGCCACGGCGATCAAATCCAAATCCACCGCCGCCGCCAGCACCCGCCCCGCGTTGTGGTCGGTATGGTTGCCGCCAACCTCGGTGCGCCCCGGCGCACTAAAAATGGCCGCCTCCAGGGTGTCGGGAAACACGGTCTGAAACCGGCCCAGCAAATCCTGATAACGCTGCTTTTGCAGCGATAGCGTCTCTGCATGGGCTCCATACAATTCCATCAAAGCGCGCGCTCCGGCAGCAGACTCGATCGCTTGCAAAAGGGACTCAAGATTTGACATCACAAACCTCATCGATAACCAAGGGCTGAATAAGCAAATTATAGCTGAACTCCACTGTGGGCCAGTTATAATTTCATACTATGCTACACCAAATTTCTTTCGACGCAATCGTATTCGACCTCGACGGTGTCCTGGTAGATACCGAGCCTCTGGCCTGGGACGTCTACTGTGGAATTTTCTCCGCACAGGGCATCACCCTCACCGAAGAACAAGCCGCCGCCACCATCGGTGTCGACATGCCCGGCACAGCCCGCCTGCTGCTGGAGGCCACCGGCCTGACCTGGTCTCCCGAAGAACTCCTCCAAAAGCATCTTTCCCGCCTTTACCAGCGTTTTTCGGTCGAACTCTCCCCCTTTCCAGGGGCCGTGGAACTTGTCCACCAGCTCGCCGCTGCAGGAATTCCCCTGGGCGTGGCCTCCAACAGCCCGGTGGATTATGTCCGTCGCGTTCTGTGCGCCATCGCTCTCGAACCGCATTTTAAAGCAATCATCGGGCGCGACCGGGTTATTCATCCCAAGCCGCATCCCGATGTGTATCTCGAAGCCTGCCGTCAATTGAACGCCGAACCCACCCACTGTCTGGCCGTCGAGGATTCACAGGTCGGTCTCCAGGCCGCCCTCGCCGCGGGCCTCTCCGTCGCCTGGATCCACCCGCCCGTCCCCGAGCCGCTTCCTGCCAACGTCTGGCGCTTCTCCAGCCTCGCGGAACTCCTCTGCTCCCTCTGAACCTCTCCCTCTCAGGGAGAGGTCGCGCCGCCAAACTTTCCCTGGCAGGCAGTGTGAAGGCAAGTTTGGCGGCGCGGGTGAGGGTAGATCCCCGTCTACGGCCCCGTCACCGTCTCGTACCCGGCAGCGATCCACTGGTTGATTCCCCCCGCCATGCTGGTCACATTCTCAAACCCGGCTGCTTTGAGGATATCGCGCCCTTCCTGGCTGCGGTTGCCCGAGCGACACATTACCACCACCGTCTGGTCGCGCGGCACTTCGTTCACCCGGCTGGCCAGCTCGCCCAGCGGGATCAACGTCGCCCCGGGCACATGCAGTTGGTTCCATTCATCCACCTCGCGCACGTCCAGGACGAAAGCACCGCTATCGCGTAGCTCGGCGGCCTGCGCTACCGATATCTGAGATGCCAGCGCGGTTTGATCTGGCTGAAAAAACACAAACGCCGCCACAATCGCAGCAACGACAATCAATGCAGGCGCCAGCCATTTCCACGGCAGGGATGTCGAGGTCTTTTTTACAGGTTTAACAGGTTTCTTGGCCATTTTTGATTCTCCTAGAAACATAGATGCGCGATGAGGCGTTTTGGTTACACCCGCTTCTGGTGAACTTCCCTAAATGCTCTTAATCCAACGCACCATCCTTCCAGGGTAAAGCGTGATCAACACACTGAAAATCAAAATACCGTCCAGTACAATCCGCACCCACATGGCCGGCTGGATAAATGTGAAGATGAACAACACCACCACCGCCTCCAGGCCAATCCCCAATGGGTGCAGCCGCCCCGGTTTGCGCACGTAACTCACCGCTGAGATGACACCGCACGCCAGCGCGATCAGCCATAAGAGGATTTCAAACGGCTCTGTCAGCGCAGATGGGATACGCCCTTCGGCCCGGTTGCGGATTCCCAGCATCATCCCCCGCTCCATCACATACCCAGAATTGAGAACCAGCTTTACAGCTCTCTCTGGCGCGTCCTCCGGAAAGATAAAACGGTGCCGCACAATCAGCCGGGTCGTGTCTTGATCCACCGGGCGCAGATACCACAACCACGTCCAGTTCATGCCCATCTCATTCAATGCTTCCGTCGCCCCCGCCAGCACGTACTCCCCCTCCCGGTAGTCCTGCAATGCAAACATATCCATGATCATCCCCTGTCCGACCGGCGGATTCTGCCACTCAGCATGGATTCGGTCGGCGTTCACGTAGCGGTCTTCCGTTTTTGCCACCATCATGAACATATTCTCGATGAACGTATAGCTGTAATACGCCCCGCGTGTATCGCCCATCTGGATCAGCCAGGGATAAATCTCCTCCGCCGGGGCCTGAATGGTGATCCCGTGATTCCAACTCAACCAGGGCTGCGGAACCAGTTCATCGCCCGGCAGCGCCAGGGCAATCTCCTCATCCGTCGCGTTCCACGTAGGAATCACCGCCCCCACCCACACAAAGCCCGCCACCAGCAAAACCAGTAGGCAGGCCAGCCCAAACAAAAAACGAGCAAAAGGCTTTTTAAATTTCATTTCACATTCCCTCCCAGGAAACACACTCTATTTTAACATCAAAACAGTTTTCCCTGCTTCGGCCCTACTCCCTCCCAGCCAAACTGCCCCAACACCGCCTCCGCCGCGCGCAGCAGCAGCTTGCGGTACTGCCATGTGTCCACCTGCGCCCCGGTGGGCGGGCTGCCCGCGTCCCAGGCGCGCACGCCCGGCTCCCCACGCGTATAGACAAAACGTACCGATTGGCCCGGGCGCAGTTCCTTGCCCTGCGCCAGCATCAAGCGCGCCGCCCGCGCCGCCGGAGATGGGCTGCGGTAAGCCTCCACTGCCCGGCTCAAACGGTGAGTCACCACCAGGTCCTCCGCCGCTACCTGCCCCCCGCTCAATTCCGCCAGCCGCCGCCGCACCAGCCGGTCGGCTTCCGGCAGCGCCTCGTGCGGGTCGCCCGGCTTCGCCAGCAGTTCCAGCAGGCTCATCTGCGTCCGCCCCACCCAGGGCGGCGTGTCGTGCCGCCGGGCCTCAATCCCCCGCGCCTTGATCGTCCCGTCCCGAAACACGCCAAAATAGCGGTTTGCCACCGCCCGGTTGGGGTACGTCCGCGAGGACAGAAACACCACCCAACGGTACACTCCCTCCAGCGCCACCGGCAGTCCGGTTCGCGCCTCGATCTCCGCCAGCAGCTCGCCGAATTGCTCTTCCGCGCAAAACCCATCCTGCTTCAGCCACAACCCATCCACATACAGATGCAGGACCTCAAAACCCGCATCCTCCGCTGCCTCTTTGGCGCGCAGCAGAATCTCTCGGCCAAAAGCCGTCACCGCCTGGTGCGCTTCCATGCGCCCAAAGCGCGCATTCTTATACCCCAAATAGCCAAAGCAGGTCACCAGCAGCCACTTCAGCGCCGAGGCGCGCTGCTTGTCGCTCTTGCGGCGCGGATCCCAGGCCGGCAGCCCCGCCAGCCGCTGCTTCAAGGCCACGCGCTTCTGCAGCAGCGGGGCCAGCGCCCGCGGCACAATCCCCTTGCCTCCCACTTGAATGGCCACCTCCAGCCCCGGCACGGTTTCGGCCCCCGGGCGCGGCGGCCCCAGCGTCTCCGGCGAGATATTGAAATGCACCATAATGGCCGGGTAAAGTGACACAAAATCCACTCCCGCCACGTTGTAATGCAGCCCCACCAACGGCTGATACACCAGCCCGCCCTGGTCCGCCTGAAAGGTACCCGCCGCGCTGTGATACCCCTCCACCTGCTGCTTCTGCCACGGCACCAGTACCCCGTCGCGCAGCGCCGTCAACATCTGAATGGCCGAAATGCCCGTGCCCGGCGAGACCCGCGCCGCCTCCTGCACGGGCAGCCCCGTCACCCGCGCCGATTCCAAGACGCCCGTCAGGCCGTAATCCTCCCACAGCATGGCGTTCTTGCGGTCAATGTGCCAGCGCCCAAACAAAAACACCTGCGCCCCACGGTACACAATCCGCCCATAGGAAAAATAGCTGCGTGCCGGGCGGTGCGCCGAGGGCCGGTCCTCACGGCTGAGCGGCAGCGGTAGCCCGTGCGCCCGACTCAATTCATCCAACTTGGGCAGCAGCCAGGTGTCGCCCCAATCCGTCAGAATCAAATCCGGGTCCCAGCGCAGCAAAATGGCCCGCAGGTTCACCAGCAGTGCTCGCGGCGGGTCGAAGGGCAGCACGCATTCCCGTCGCTCGTAGCGCACAATCACCCCTCGCGGCTCGGCGTGCCCGGGGTCGCAATCGGGCGTCAACTCCAGCACCCGCAGCGGCGGCTCTTCCGGGTCCAGTTCCCAGGCCGTCGACAACCCTTCCATCCGCGTCACTCTTCCGCCCGGCCCCACCTCTGCCCGGCAGCGCAGCAGCGGCCCCACGCCCGTCGCCGCCGCGTAGCGCAAACTCAGCGGCACATCCGCGTTGGCATACTGCAAATCGGGGAAGGTGCGTGAAGCCTGCTGAAACAGCCGCGGCAGGCTGGCGTGCCGCTCCACCTGCGCCTCCAGCACCGGCACCGGGCAGCCCGGCAGCAGCGCCTG
>CAZMMI010000222.1:0-6930 GCA_964567255.1 uncultured Anaerolinea sp. | reverse complement strand
ATCGTCTGGAAGCCGAAAAGGCTCTGGTCAAGCTGGCCACCATAGAAGAACGTCAACGTATGGCCCGCGATCTGCACGATTCGGCCAATCAGTCTATTCATAGTCTGGTACTGTTTTCAGAAACGCTCACATCAACGCTCGAAAAAAACAACGTGGATCGCGCCATGCAATTAGCTGAACGTATGCAAGAAAGTGCTCGTCAAGCTCTCAAAGAGACCCGCCTCATGTTGTATGAGCTTCAACCCTCCAACCCCGACCGGACCATCAACCTGATTCCTGATCTGGAGGCTCGCCTGGTCACCGTCGAACGGTATGCCGGTGTTAAAGCCCAAATCATCCAGGAAGGTTCCTTCGATGCTTACCCTCGAGAATGGAATGAGAATTTATTCTGGATTACGATTGAGGCGCTGAACAATGCACTCAAGCATGCTCAAGCTCGCAGCATTAAAATCTTCATTCGCCACACCCATTCCCACCTTGAACTTGAAATTGTAGACAATGGGAAGGGGTTCGATTCAAGCAAACCACGAGAGGGGGGGTACGGGCTAAAAAACATGCAAGAACGAGCCCGACAATTAGGCGGTAAAATCGAGATATCCTCAATACTCGACGAAGGCACGCGGGTTTTGTTTACTAAGCGGATAGAGGAAAGCTAATGGACCATATCAAGATATTAGTCGTTGACGACCATCCCATGATGCGCGAAGCACTGACAGCCGCGTTGATGGAAGAAGCAGACATGAATGTAGTCGGCCAGGCATCGGAAGGTCACGAAGCGATTCAACTAATGGAAACCTGTAATCCGGACGTCATTCTGATGGATTTGCTCATGCAAGGCATGGACGGCCTGGAAGCAATTGGAAAAATCATCGCCCTGAATCCATCCGCCCGTATCCTTGTCTTTACAAGCATAGAAGACGAGGAAAAAATCTTGGCCGCTGTACAGGCCGGCGCGCTGGGTTACTTCCCGAAAACTGCTTCCCGAGTACATCTGCTGGATGCAATTCGGAAGATTGCCGATGGCATACCCTACCTTCCCTCAGGGATTACTCTAAAATTATTCAAGAGCATCCGCGCGATTAAACCTGCTCAGCAGAGTGCAATTTCCGAGCCCCTCACTGGCCGTCAGGAAGAAATACTAACTCTACTGGGTGAAGGCCGCACTGATAAAGAAATCGGTAAACTTCTCCACCTTGAAGAAGCAACCGTCCGATCGCACATTCATCACATCTTGCAGAGGTTGGGGTTTCAAAACCGTTCGCAAGCTGTTGTCTATGCGAATAAACGACAATAATAGCACTATCGGGTACACTCCCCGCTTCGTTTAAATTCCGTTAAACAAAAATCCACAAAAAATCCACAGCTTGCGGATGCGCAGATCAAAAGCCAGTGATACATTTCACCTATGGACTCCCCGCAGGCCTCTGTTTTGGTTGTCGAGAAACATCCTCTCATGCGCGAAGCTATATGCACCGCAATTCAAGAGGACCCCTTCTTGAATGTTGCCGCGCAATTCTCTAGCAGCGAAGAAGCAAGTTCGCTTGAAAATACTCAGCCCAGTGTCATCCTCTTCTCGCTGGAACGCCTAACTGCGAAAGATATTCTTAGCTTGCGCCGTCTCAGGCAAACCTTACCGGATATCCCTATTGTCGTTCTTGCCAACCAATATTCGCCTGAGCAGGAACATTCTGCAAAAGAATGGGGCAAAATTCGGATATTGTCACGATCCGTTTCTTGCAGCGAATTCATCGATGCCCTAATTGACCTATCCGGCATTAAGGTAGAGCAACTCACCAAACCTGTTGTTGATGAGACAACTATATTTCAATCATCCCCCAAAGATTTCATAGACTCTTTTTGAGGAGAGACCATGTACCCTTCGCGCCTCCTACTTTCCCGATTGTTATCCGCCTTTCTTCTGGCAACGCTCGCAACCGGCCTTCTTCTTCCCACTCACTCAGTACAAGCCATTGCCGCGTTAATGGTGAATCCGCTCACCTGGAACGTGGTTGGCCTGGATAGCAACAACGTGGCCGTAGGCCCCAATCACTTTCCTGTAGGGGTCGAAGTCTGTAACCGTTCCACAGAAGGAGAGACACTTTACGATGTCACCTCTCAATTCAACTGGACATCCAGCAATTCGATGATCAACCTGAGACCAGGAACTCAAAGCAGCTTCGCAGCCCCTGGTATTGACCTCGCCCCTACAGAATGTACCGAATTCTACTATGAGGTAGAAATCACAAGAGACCCCGCTGCCTACGACAATACCAGGCGGTACACAATCACGGCGCAGGCGAATACCATGCCGAATCCCACCGACCCCGGCAACGTAGTGCTGACCGCTAGCAGCCCCACGCCAAGAGAAATTTACGTTGAAAAATTGGTCTCCCAAGCGCGCAATGCCGTAACAAACGTATACTTGAATGGCACACCTATCCCGGCTGGTGGTACATTAACCTTGATGGTCGGCCAGGAGTATGAAATCGTACTCGTTGGACAAACTGCTACCGGTTACGAGCAACTCGAGTCCTTTATTAATTTTCCTAACACCATCTTCCAAATTCTATCGGTAAATTCAACCTACACCACCATTACACCCCCGGCCCCTTCCAATATTAACAGTCTATACTCCGATGCCTGCGTTTGGGATCCCGACCCCACCAGCCTGAATTACCGCTCCTGTACCGCCGTCGGAAAAACAGGTGGCATGGTCACAACTACCTACCAGGTCCGTATTCTACAGGTCGGGTCGATTAACCCGGAACCTCTTTCTACTTTGTTCTACGACTTCTCAGGCAGCAGCTACCACTATAACAGCGATTTTTCCGTCAATACTCGTTACGCTGCGATTGTTGACTACAACCTGGTCGACATCTCTAAGAATTTCTCGCCCGACCCAACCAATACAGGCGGCATATCCACCTTAACCTTCACAGTCAGCAATCCAACACCGGCCACCATTAGTGGAGTGTCGTTTACAGATACATTGCCCACTGTGCCCGGCGCGATGCTCATTGCCAATCCGTCCGGAGCCGTTACCACCAACTGCGGTTCACCCGCGCTTACCGCGACTCCCGGCACAAACATCATAAACTTTGCCGATGGAACGCTGGCCCCCAACAGCACCTGCACCGTACGTGTTAAGGTGACTGTTCCAGTGATCGGCACTTATGAGAACACCTCTGGAACTGTTCGTTTGGTAGATGGAACAACGACAATCGATACCGGCAATTACGCCGAAGACACGCTAACGGTCAACAATGCTCCGCCTCCTCCAACGCCAATCTGTGGCTTGCCCATGGTCCGCTGGATCATGGATCCGAGTCAAGGCACGACCAATCCTCCTGGCGCATCGTTTATTGACCCTTATGTTCCATCTGCAACCTTACTTGGCGGTGCGGGGTTGACGACGATGGTGTCAACTTCAGATGGGAATCCAGTTAATTCATGGCTGGGATATGGTTTTTCGAATGGCGCGCTCAATCTCACTAACAATGACTACATGGAACTCCGTGTTGACACAAGGAATATTTCGGGAGTGGTCATTAGTTTCGATGCGCAAGTTCCAAACCCTGGCCCCGATAATGTCTACGTACGCTATAGCACCATCGTTTCTGGACCATTTACTACGGATGCGCCCGGTAGCCCCTTTACAACCACAGCCACAACGAATTGGGTTACTCGTTCCTTTGACCTGACAGGGGTAACCAGCACCACCGGAATAACATATATTCGCATATATGGGTCAGATGCCAGCAATGGCAACAAAGGCGCAGATTTGGTTTTGGACAACATTGTTTTTACCGGCTGTGCGACTCCACAACTTCCAACGCTATCAAAAACCTTTATCACCAATCCTGTTCCGCTGAATGGCGTGTCGCAGCTCACATTTACGCTCAGCAATCCCAACGGATTGCCCATGACCGCCGCCAACTTTTCTGATGCGCTTCCCACTGGTCTTCAGGTTGCCAATCCTACAGGCGCGACCAACACTTGCGGGGCCATTTTTGCGCCGGCTGTCGGCGCCACCGCGTTGACCTTCACAAACGGAACCATTCCAGCAAACGGGAGTTGCACGGCTTCGGTGAATATCCAGGCAACCACTGCAGGACCGCACGATAACGTCAGCGGATTCATCTCCGCCACCATTGGAACAGGCGCAGACGCCCAGGTCCTCACCAACACCGGTTCCACTGGTTATGGTACTGCTTCGCTCACAGCCATCCGCCCACCCCTCCTGGAGAAATCCTTCTCACCTTCACCCATCCTGGCGGGCAGCAATTCTGTTTTAACTTTCCTTATTACAAATCCCAACCAGAATGATATCTTGACCGGAATCGGCTTCTCAGACACCTATCCCGGCGCACTCGTAAATGCAGCTACACCTAACATCACCAACACATGTGGGGGAAGCGTCACCACTCCCACCGGAAATTCCATCTCGTTGATAAACGGCACGCTGGCCGGCGGCGCGTCTTGCCAAATCACGGTCACCGTCACCGCACCGGCTGCTGGCACTTTCACAAATACCAGCGGCAACATTACGTCCTCGAATGGTGGAACAGGATTGTTTGCATCTGATGATCTTGTTGTCACATCTCCCAATCCGGCTCTTGCATTTATCAAGCAGATTGCCACCAGTTCGTCCGGCCCCTGGCAGAATTATGTAAGCGTCACGCCCGGAACGTCAGTGTATTACCGCTTCCTCCTTGAGAATATTGGAGACATCCCGTTAACTGGCCTGACGATTAGCGATCCCACAGTAAACCCATCCTGCACCTGGCCGGCTAGCCTGCCCGTTGGCACAATCACCGACGACCCCACGGCCACTTGCGTCGTCGGTCCCATCACAGCCCAAACCGGCAACGTGCCCAACACAGCCACGGTTGGCAGCAACCAGACCGCTCCATTAAACGATTCTGCCCTTTATACTGGCGCAACTCCTTCCCTGAGTTTACTCAAAGAGATATCCTCTTCAGCCACTGGTCCGTGGACAACAGCTCTGGAAGGCATTCTCCCAGGCAGCAGCGTGTACTATCGCTTCACTATAACCAACACTGGTAATGTTGAACTGGGACCACTCAGTGTCGCCGATCCCCAGGTCAACACAGCTTCATGCTCCTTTACCAATCCGCTGCTCCCTTCAGGCACAACCGATTGCGTCGTCGGCCCGATCACTGCACAAACAATCATTAGCACCTACACAAATACAGCCATTGCCCACGGAGTTTACCGCTACGACGGTCTCACTTATGACTCAGAGGAATCCACCGCCAGCTACGCGTTGGATGCACCCAACCTGACGATCACAAAAACCAATGATACAGCCGGTTCGAGCACACTAGGAGGATCGTTCACTTGGACACTAACGATTGCGAACACAGGTACAAATCCGGCGCTCTTCACCGACGGATGGGTCCTCCTTTTGGATATTCTCCCTGCAGATGCAACCTACGAAGCATTAGTTGTTGATAACTTTACCGGCATCACGAACTCCGCCAATATTAATTGTTCGAACACAGCAGGGGTACTTTCTTGTTCTGCGAGCGGCGCAGACGTGACGATCGATCCAGGCGGCAGCTTCACGGTTGCGATTCCAACTACCTCAACAGTTCTCGGCTCGCTCACGAATTCAGCTACAGTTGACCCTGACTCTCATGTTATTGAGACTGTGGAAGATGACAACACTGCCGATAATACGGTATCCATCTTGGGTACACCATCTCTGGCTATCGACAAAGCGCTCACTTCCAATGCCGACCAGGACGCCTCCGGAACCGTCTCCTTGGGTGATACTCTGACTTTCACCATAACGGTTACCAACGACGGCAACACCACCCAGTCCAACTTGGTCGTCTCCGACCCGCTCCTCTTACCCAACAGCAACACCTGCGCGTCTGTCGCTCCTGGAGGCACCTGCTCTCTGGTTGGTACCCACGTCGTTTCTCAGGCAGAGGTCGATACGGGAGCCTTCCTCAATACGGCTTCGGCTGTGTCTGATCAGGTCGCTACGCCGGTCACTGACTCGGTCAACACTCCCATCCCCCAGACCCAGGCCATAACAGTGCTCAAGTCTGTGACTTCCTCCGGCCCGTACGCTGTGGGTGGAACGATCTCCTACTCGATCGTTGCCACCAACTCCGGTAACGTCACTCTCACCAATATGGTCGTCTCCGACTCGCTCCTCACCCCCAGCAGCAACACCTGTCCGTCGGTTGCCCCAGGAGCCACTTGCACCTTGACGGGTTCCTACACAATCACTCAGGCAGACTTCGACGCGGGTTCATTCACCAACACTGCTACCGCAGACTCCGATCAGACGACACCCGTGAGTGACTCCGAGACGGTCTCTTTCACCCAGGCTCCGGCCATGACGGTCGCCAAGTCTGTGACTTCTACCGGCCCATATGCTGTCGGTGGAACGATTATCTACGACATCTTGGTCACCAACTCGGGCAACGTCACCCTCGACAATGTCACGGTAAGTGATCCGGTTGCTACCATCGGTGTGTGCTCGCCTGTTCAGGGCTCTTCCCTGGCCCCCCTGGCTGCCATGACCTGCCCGGCTACCTATGTGGTCACCCAGGCGAACCTCGACGCGGTTTCCTTCACCAATACTGCCACGGCGGACTCCAATCAGACCACACCCGTGAGTGACTCCGAGACGGTCACCTTCACCCAGGCTCCGGCCATAACGGTCTCCAAGTCTGTGACTTCTACCGGCCCATATGTCTTAGGCGACACCATCTCCTACTCGGTCGTCGCTACCAACTCCGGTAACATCACTCTCACCACTGTGGTCGTCTCTGATCCGCTCCTCACCCCCAGCAGCAACACCTGCGCTTCGGTTGTCCCAGGAGCTACCTGCACCTTGACAGGTGCCTACACAGTCACTCAGGCAGACCTCGACGCGGGTTCCTTCACCAA
>CAZMMI010000221.1:0-6959 GCA_964567255.1 uncultured Anaerolinea sp. | reverse complement strand
GTTGTGGGCCTTGTGCGAGCCGAGCGTGGTCCAGGCGCAGGTGAGGGTCTGGTCTTTGCGCACCTTGGAATGCTCCAGGATGGTTAAGCCGCTTTCCTTAAAAATCGTCTCCAATTGGGTGAGGAATTCGACATCCAGGTCGCAGACAATTTGATAGGTATGTTCCTCGCGGGCAGAGTCGATGCGCCGTTCGATCAACGGGAAGACCCACAACACGAGCAAGATGACGGCAGTAGCGCTGAAGGAGAGGAGATATTGCCCGCCGCCGATGCCCATGCCCAGGGCAGCGGCGAGCCAGATGGTGGCGGATGTTGTCAGCCCAACCACCTTGCCATGCTCGCGCAAAATGACACCCGCGCCCAGGAAGCCCACGCCGCTGACGATGTTGGCGGCGATGCGGTTGGGGTCGCTGTCGGGGGCCAGGTGGTGGGAGAAGATGGTGAAGAGAGTGGCACCGAGGGTGATGAAGATGATCGTGCGGAAACCGGCGGGTTTGTCGCGGAACTCGCGCTCCAGGCCGATGGCGGCGCCGACGATCAGCGCCAGGACGATTTTTAACAGATCTTCGGGCAAGAGGGTCATGTGGGCGTCTCCAGTGGTGAAATTATAACTGACATTGGAATTTCGCGGGTTTTTGAGCTTTGACACTGCGCAATGCACAAAGCCGGTTCAGTTCGTAAAATGACTGCATGAAGAATAAATTCTATTTACCTTTGATTCCCGTGGCGCTTCTGGCGTTGATTCTGGGCATGTGGGCCGGGCTGCAGCGCATGGGCTGGTCACTTCCAGCGATGAACCTGGCTTTGGCGCATGGGCCGCTGATGGTTTCGGGGTTCTTGGGAACCCTGGTGATGCTGGAACGGGCAGTTGCCCTGCGGCGCGGCTGGATGTTCGTCCCACCGGCGCTGACCGGGTTGGGCTGGATGCTGTCTCTGGCGCTGCCTGGGCAACCGTTGGGGGCGCTGTTGTTCACACTGGGCAGCCTGGGCGGGATTGCCATCCTGGTGGTCATCGTGCGGCGCGAAACGCACATCTACACGGTGACGATGTTGGTGGGTATGGTGGTCTGGTTTGCCGGCAACCTGCTATGGCTGTCGGGCAAGCCGATATTCCAGATTGTGTTCGCCTGGCAGGCGTTCCTCATCCTGACCGTTGTGGGCGAGCGGTTGGAACTCAACCGGGTGCTGCGGCCCACCCCGCGGGCGCTGTTATTGTTCAAAATTGCGGCGGGCATCTTTTTGGGCGGAGTGATCCTTTCGGTGGTGGATTTGGGTTGGGGCGCGCGGGTGAGCGGGGCGGGGATGCTGCTGCTGACCGTGTGGTCGCTGCGCTATGATATTGCCATCCGCAACTTACGCCACCGCCTGCCCCTGACGCGCTACATTGCGTGGTGTTTGTTCTTGGGCTTTGTCTGGATGGGCGTGGCTGGCGGGATCAACCTGTTTTATGGCCGTCTGGTCGCCGGGCCGCTGTATGACGCGGCCATTCACGCGGTGTTTGTCGGCTTCGTGATATCGATGATTTTTGGGCACGCGCCGATCATTTTCCCGGCGCTGCTGCAAACGCAGATTGTCTTCTCGCGCTGGTTTTATATCCACCTGGCGTTGCTGCACGCCTCTTTAGCGGTGCGGCTGGTTGGCAACCTGGCGAACGATGTTCTGCTGCGCAAGTGGGGCGGGATGATCAATTCGGTGGCGATTGTTGTGTTCCTGGGGATGACGGTGTACTCACTGTTGCGAGGCAGCAAGGGCCAGAAGCGCGGGTAGGAAACGAGGCGCCGCATGCGGTCCGGCAATTGGGTAACAGTTCCCCAATGCGAAACTACTTAGGGGGTGAAGTAAGTTCCCGAATACAAGGTGTATGCAGGGTGCAAAGTACCCTGCATACACCTTAAATTCGGGCCTTTTCCTCCTCTGGTTGTATAATTTTGGTAGCCCGCTCTATCATATACAGGAAGCAAAAAACAGTGAGCAACATCACCATCAAACAAGCCAACGCAGGAGACTTTGAAATTATTTCGAAGTTGATTGCAGATCAGAACCAAAATGCTGAAACCCATTGCATTCAAAGCGACACAGGCAAGGATTACCAGAGTATTCAAAATGAGATAGTCCGTCTCGATTTGGATTCCGGGATTTGTTTCATGGTCGCTTTTCAAGATAATCAATTGATCGGAACCCTTGGGTGTGAATTGGATGAAGAGTTAGGTCGAGGCTGGGTGAGAGGACCTTTTGTTATTGCGGATGCTGATCCTTGGGAAAATGTAGCAGTATCCCTTCTGCAAGGTTTGCAAGATACATTGCCGCCTGCTATTCATTGGCTGGACAGTTTTTTGGACATTGAAAATGAAAGAGGCAACAAATTCTATTTTGCACACGGCTTTCACCAACTTCGACTCGCTCATGTTTATGTCGCCGAAGCTTTTGAAAGTCCGTTGGAGGACCTGAGTGCCTGTAAATCTATTGAGGCGTTTCAGGCGCAAAATTTCATTGACTTACACAAGAGTATTTTCACTCAAACGTATGCAACAGGTCAAAGAATCTTGGATAAACTTGGCAGCGATCATCAAGTATTTGTTTATACTCAGGGAGATGAAATTCTAGGTTATATATATGCGGCTATCGAAGAAGATACTGGCGATGGCTCGGTAGAGTTTATCGGTGTGCGAGAGGACGCTAGAGGAAAGGGAATTGGCCGGCAACTCTTGCAAACTGCATTGCTATGGCTCTTTGAAGTCAAGAAGGTGCATCAAGCTACTTTAGCTGTCAATGATAACCTGACAAATGCTCGATCTCTTTATGAGAGCGTCGGCTTTCGTTTGAAGTATACGGGTGTACATGCTAGAAAAGAATGGTAAATTGAAAATCTCAGAAACCCGGGCTTTCCTTCGATTCGGGTGGCGAACTAACCACTGTTGGGTTGCTGTTGGCAAGCAGATCAGGTCGAAGAACGGAATTATGCTAGGCAACCATATAGCGCTAGACGGCCCCACCGGCGAGTAACCCCGTTAGGTGTTTTCTGAAAAATGTTGCGGAATATCGTATACACAGGCTGGCTCAACACAGCACAATATAAAATAATTTACCGCCAGGATGTCTGCTGGCGGTAAATTTGTGAAATCTTCCTACTTGAACAGCCTATGTTGGCTGTCGATGGCAACCGTGGTTTAGTACACGTCGTAGATAGTGTTGTACACGTTGAACTTGCCCGTGGGGGTGATCAGATCGGGGATGCGGGCTACCTCTTCCAGGGTGGCGTCGTCGTAGATGACGATCTCGCCGCGCTGGCCGGGCTTGTCGGCTTCGCCCCAAATGCTGACCCAGATTTGCGTGCCCTGACGGTTGTACTCGAAGTGCACCGCCCGGCCATAAGTGGCCGCTTCCCAACACTTGTACACCTCGGTGGGATTATCCTTGGCCACCACGCAGATAGTACGCGCCAGCACCGGGTCGGGGTTGAGGGTCATGTCGACCCAAATCCACTTGCTGTTGGGGTGGGTCTTGATGAACAGGCTGCCCGCGCCGGGGAGCGGGGTGACACGCACGGCCTTCCAGGCTTCGTCCGGGTGACCTTCGGGGTCGGTGCCGATGGAGACGATAGCTGGGTCGCCCAGGTGGGCGGTGCTCCATACCGGGCCGAACTCGGGGTCGATCCAGTTGGCCCCGCGCCCGGGGTGGGGAATGGCAGGTGTATCGACCACGGCCTCTAGTTCACCTTCCATTGTGTCGACCACCGCAACCTGGTTGGATTGGTTAGCGGCCACCAGGAAGTAGCGCTTCGTCGAATCCAAACCCCCGTCATGCAAGAAGAGGGATGCCTCGATCATCTTGATGGTCGGGTTGATGGGGTCGGTGTAATTGACGATCCACACCTGGCCGGTTTCCTTGATGTTCACAATCCATTCGGGCTTGAAGTGCGAGGCCAGGATGCTGGCGACGCGCGGCTCGGGGTGATATTCCTCGGTGTTGAAGGTGTAGCTGCGCGTGCTGACGATCTTGAAGGGTTCCAGGGTTTGCCCGTCCAGCATGGCGAAATGAGGCGGCCAATAGCAGCCCACGATGGCATATTTATCGATGAAATTACCTTCTGGGCCTTCGTACTTGCTCACTTCGACAGAGCGGGCATCATAGCATAACTGAACCTCAGCGACTTTGTCGGGTTTTTCCATCCACAGGTCGATGAGGGCCAGCTTGCCGTCGCGACCAATCACGTAGGCATAGCGGCCGGTGGCGGACATGCGGGTGATGTGCACCGCGTAGCCGCTGTTGACCGTGTTGACGATTTCGTGTGTGTCGCCGTCGATGATCGCTACCTGGCCGGCATCCCGCAGGGTGACCACAAAGTAGTTCTCCCAATCGCGGGTGGTTTGGGGCTGGGTGGGGCGGTCGGCAGGAGCAACCAAGACCTTCCAGGTCTCTTTCATTTGTTCCAGGGACATTTCGGGCGGGGTGGGCGGCTCATTTTGGAGGAATTTGGCCATGATCTCGGTTTGTTCTTCAGTCATGAAGCCCTGCTTGCCCCAATCGGGCATGCCGCGGGTGGTGCCGTTGAAAATGATGGCGGAGAGGCCGGCGGTCCCTTTGGACAAGGTTAAGTCGGGCGTCAGACCGGGGCCGGTGGCGCCTTTGCGCAGCGTACCGTGGCAGCCGGCGCAGCGCTCAAAGTAGGTTTGCTTGGCCCAGGTGAACTCTTCATCCGATAATTCCGGGGCGAGGCTAACGGGCAGTTCGCCCTCGGGGACGCCCACCACGGGCACTTCTCCGCCGCGCAGGGCCAGCAGGTAGGTGACCGCAGCGTTCAGTTCTACGTCGGTGAATTCTTCGACCAATTCAGGAGACATCAACCCGGCCTGACAGGGTCCGTTGGGGCAGGCGGGGGAGATAAATTTGTCGGGGTCTTCAAGCGACTCGCGGATGTAATCTGCGGCGGTTTTCGCCTTGCCGGTATACTCGCCGCTGGCCAGGCGCTCTTCGGCCAACTTGCCAATTTCGGTCAAATCGGGGCCAATGGTACCAATCGCGCCCGGAACGCCTGGAATGGTGTGGCAGGCCGTGCAGCCCCCGTTCTGGAAGGCTTGCGCGGCAATCACCGGGTCGTATAAACCTTCTTCAGGCCCGCCGGATTGATTGGGAGCTTCCTTGTTGCCGGTGCAAGCGCCGAGAGCTATTAAGGCGATCGATACAAGAACAATCCACATGATTTTCTTCATACTTCTCTCCAGGTAAGGGGATTAGCCTGATGCGCAAACGTATTGTAATTCTATAATTTAAGTCGCTTTACATCTTTGCGCCAGGACAAACACCTTTACATTTTTCTGATTCTGATGGATACTCGATTATGTTATGGTTAACATGCGCCGGCGGCTGGTTTCGTAAGGCGCGAATTTTCGAGTGGTGTGGATTGAGAGGTTGAAGCATGGTAGATACACCCGCTACATCTTATCGTGTACGAGCTGTTCACTGTGATTACCGTTCTAGCGATGAAGAAATATACGCAGCGCTGCGGCGGGCAACCGACCCGCTGGAACGCTCGTGGGAAAAGCTAAAAAAGGCGCGCCGTATCGCCGTCAAGTTCAATCAAGACTGGACGGTGAAGCGCCTGGTGACGCACCAGGGGCATCTGCAGCAGTTGGTGAGTGTGCAGTTGATGAAGGCCGTGCTGCGCCTGCTGCGCGAACGCACCACGGCAGAGTTGGTGTGCATCGACATTGGCGTAGAAAGCTACTGGGCGGGGGTCAAAGATGGATCGGGCACGCAGGCCGCTCCGGCGCTGCGCGAATATGGCGTGCCGTTCATCGAGTGTCAGGACGAACCGGTGGAATGGCGCACGGTACCGGGCGGTGGACAGATGTTTGAACGCTACCCCGTGCCGGTTCCTTTTTTGGACGCGGATGAATTGGTGGACGTGCAGAAGATCAAGAACCACAATTTCATGGGCATCACCCTGTGCTTGAAGAATTTGTTTGGACTCATGCCGCAGAGTGCTGCCGGGCACCCGCGAATGTATTATCACCACCTGGTGCGCATGCCCTATATGCTGGCGGACTTGGGGCGCATTTATAACCCGGCGTTGAACATTCTGGACGGCATGGTGACCCAGGCGGGCGGTGAGTGGGGGCCGGGCGACCACCCGCGCATTTGCAACACCCTTGTGGCGGGCGACCAGGTGATTGCTACCGATGCTTGTGGGGCGCATTTGATGGGCCACGACCCGACAGCCGATTGGCTGACCCCGCCATATTACCGAGACCGCAACGCGCTACGCATTGCCGCGGAAAGCGGTTTTGGCACGGTGGATCTGGATCAGATCGACTTTGAGAGTGAGACACAAGCCCCCATTGGACACTTTTTCCCCAACATCACCGATTCTCAGGAGATGGTGGTGAGTTGGTTGAAGACGATGGCGCAGCAGGGCCTGTATTATCGCGATCACCGCAAAGAATTGCTGGATAAGTACGCCGGGCAGTACATCTTGCTACAAATGAACGAAGTGAAAATGGCCTCGGAAGACGGCTATTTCCGCGTGAGCCGACGGGATTTGGCTGGGGCACACCCGGAGCAGGCCATGTTCTTCAAGAAGGTGACCGAGGATGAGCTAGAAGGTGAGCGCTTTGAGGTGTATGAGCGTACGCTAAAGATGATCGCTGAAAAGGGGTTGTAGAACAACAAAATGCGGCGCGCTCGCGCCGCATTTTGTTGTGAGTTGACTTATATCTGGTTTCCGGCTTTGTAGCGTTCGAGGTCGACAGCAGCGATATAGGGCAGGTTGCGGCCTTTCTCGTCGATGTCCAGACCGTAGCCCACCACAAATTCGTCGGGGATGGAGAAGCCGCAGTAATCGATGGTGATGTTGCGCTTGTGGCGTGAGGGCTTATCCAGCAGGGCGCAGATCTTGAGGCTGCGCGGGTTGCGGTCCATGAGCAGTTTGCTGACGGTGTAGATGGTGTGGCCCGAGTCGAT
>CAZMMI010000220.1:5501-6976 GCA_964567255.1 uncultured Anaerolinea sp. | reverse complement strand
GCCGACCTGACCTACGAATGCAGCCTGGACGGCGGCGCCTTTGAAACCTGCACCAGCCCCAAAACCTACACCACTTTAGCCATCGGCGAGCACACCTTTGAGGTTCGGGCCATCGACGAACTCGGTCATGTGGATGCTTCACCTGCCACGTTCACATGGACGGTGGCACACAAGATTTTCTTACCGATGGTGAGAAGATAACAGTTTCTTAAAAGTCACGATGGTTGCAAGCGCAAGCATTCGCTTGCAACCATCGTGACAGACACAGTCTAAACGGGTTTAAACTCTGCCACCAGCAGGGTCATATCGTCGGCTTGTTCAGCGCCGGCCTGGAAAGAGGTCAAGGCGGCGAATGTGCGCGTGCAAAATTCCGCCGTGCTCGTCGAGGCATCCCCTGACCATAAAGCAATCAGCCGTTCCCGCCCAAAGCGCTCTTCTGCCGGTGACCGCACATCCATCAGGCCATCTGAATACAGCGCCAGCCGGTCACCCGGCTCCAGTTGGACATACTCCTCTTTCAATTGGAAGCGTTCATCTTCGACCACTCCCAGGGCTGTGCCAGTCCCGCTCAGTTCGTGCGCAGCTCCCCTGCGCAGCAGCACCGGGCGGTCGTGGCCTGCTCGCGCATAACGCATCTTAGCGCTGCTGCGCTCAATCACGCAGTACACCGCGGTCACAAACATGCCCGATTCGCCCAACTCCATCAACAAACGGTTGACCGAGCGCAGCACCCGGGCCGGGTCCAGGTCCCGCTGCGCTTCTGCGCGGATCAGACTGCGACTCAAGGCCATATACAGCGCCGCGGGCATGCCTTTGTCCGATACGTCCGCCATGACCAGTCCAATGTGATCATCGTCCAACCAGATAGCATCGTAAAAATCGCCGCCAACCTGCCGGGCTGGAAAATTCATCGCCGCCAGCGCCAACCACGGCACCGCTGGAAATTCCTTGGGCAAAAAACTTTGCTGCACTTCATGCGCCAATTGCAGCTCTCGCTCCAGGCGCTCCTTGACCACCAAATCCGCTTGGGCGGTCTCCAGTGCGGCGATTTTGGCTTGCAATTGTTCCACCAGACCCATGCGCTGAATGGCCAGGGCCGCCTGGTTAGCAAAAGCCCGCAACATGGCCGTTTCACCCGGTTGAAAGCTCTGTTTATGACAGGTCTGAATGATCATCCAGCCATCCGACCGGCCTTGAGCCGCCAGCGGCACGCACAGACCGGCTGGAATCGAACGCCAATCCTCCCCTGCCAGGCCCGGCGGTATGTTGACAAACGGTTGAGTTTCACCCGCTTCTACGGTGGGTAGTTGGGATGAATCCACCAGGGCCCCCGTCTGGGCTCCATCCCAGCCCAAAACCGCCAGCACCCGCGCCTGCTGCCGAGAATGGCGCAGGTACACCACCGCCCGTTCCGCCCCGCACAGGTCGTGCGCAAAGCGGCACACCCGCCGGGCAATCTCATCCACCGAAGCCAG
>CAZMMI010000220.1:0-5401 GCA_964567255.1 uncultured Anaerolinea sp. | reverse complement strand
AGGGCATACTCAGCGGCGGGCAGCAGGCTGCGCTGGGTCATCGGGTCGCCAAACTCGGGATCATTGCGGAAGACATCGAAGACCATCACTTCTCCTGAGCGCCCCGTGAACCCGCAGCGCGCGCAGCCGCCCGGCTTGTACCAGTTTTTGCCTTCCACCGGGCTGGCCTGCCGGCAATGCGGGCACAACGCCGGAACCCGCAGCACGGATATCACCCAGGTCAGCGCCCCAACCTGTGCCTCGTTCAAATCCAACGAGGCCAGGTGCCGCGCCACCCCCGGCCCCCGGCGGACTGTATCTACCTGCGCCAACACGCGCGCGCCCTGCAGCGCCGCCTGGGCTGCCGCTTCTGCCGTCTCAGCCGAGAGCAGTTCCAGAGCCATCAAGCCGACCTTGCCGCGCAAAGCCGCTGAGGTTGCCGTTGGCACGCCCTTAATCGACGTCAAGCGCTTCTTCAAATCTCTCGGCGGCTTGAACGGCTCCTCCGCGGAATAGATCATCCCCGCCATGTCCGGGTGCGCTTCCAGCAGCCGTTGCAGCAGGATGCGAAAGATCATCCCGCGTCCCGAGGCCAGCACACGCGCCCCCCCGCCTTCCGGCAGCCCGCGCGGATCGGCCCCCGCCACCAGGATCAATCCCGGGCGGTCATTCACCAACTGTTCGAACAACGCCTCCAGCGGCGCGAGGTGGACAATGGAGTTCAGGTTGAACATGCGGTTTCCGGATGGGTCGTTCCGTGCGTGGTGCGCTCCTAAAGATTTTCTGCCTCTATTCTATCAGCAGAATCCATTCCCCTGGCTCCACGCCCCAGAATTTGAGGACTTTCCCCACCCGTTGAGCGGTCACTACCTCTGAACCAATGGCAAAAACAAAGGCAGCAATTGGTTAGAAAAGTACAGGGAACACTCGCTATCGTCTGTAAAACACCCCGTATACACCGCTGCGGCCAACCCATTTTGCATCAAGGCCAGGTCCGTATATTCTCCTACATTCATGCCGGGGCTCCCCGGCATGAATTGTTCATACCCTCTCTCAATGAAACCGCACACCCAGGTGTGTCCAAACGTCCCCGAAGGGCCACAGTTCCCCGCCAGCATTTTCAGGGAAAACGCCGGTCGGGCCATTTTCAGGTCGATCGTCGTCAATCCAAAACGAGTATAGGCAATCACAGGACTGGCTCCGTCCACCGCGATGGAAATCCCCGCCGGATCCTGAACGGGTGTAACCGTGTTGGCGTCCATCGCTTCGATATCTACACAGTGAAACGGCAAACCGCCGCCGCAGGTGGGCGATGAAATCCGCGAATATGCATAGCGCAGTTGGCCGGTCGTGGCATTGAGATAAGCGATGTGAAATGGAACATTCAGGTCATCACTAACCGCTAAAGAAGCATACCTGCCGATATCGTCGGTGGCGTTATCATCGATCACATAACACCGCCAGGTGTTGCCAGGCCCGCAGTTCCCGCCGCTTTGATTTCCTAAGGCCAGTCTCAGGCTCTGCGCCGTCCGGTCGTAATAGGCGATCGCCGGCACATCGAAAGAGTCTAAATCCAAAGACACATAGGCCACATTGCTCCCCACATCAATCGTGTCACACTGCCAGGTATTGCTCGGTCCGCAGTTTCCAGTGCCTGCGTTGAGCTGGGAAGCAAAGAGCAAATTTCCATTCCCGCTACCCTCTTCGGTGTAAGCGATACGAGCCCGCCCATCCTGCCCATACTTGAGGGATGCGTACTTTCCAGCCACCACCCCGGCGCTCCCATCGTCAATAACCTGAATGGCCCAACCTGCCAGTGGTTGGATAAGACCCAGGCTGGCTGACATCTGCGCGTATTTCAGCCGCTCATTACCCATGTCGTGATACGCAATCCCGATGCGCAGGTTGCTGCCGTTATTGAAAACGTCAATAGAACTATACGGCCCGACCATTCCATCCGAATCGATGATGCCGCAATACCAACCTAAACTCTTGCCACAATTGCCAGTGCCCGGAGTTGCGCGGTTGGCTAGCATCAGATTTTGCTGCTGGGCGTTGTAATAGCTGATATACACATCTTGACTGACCGGATCAATCGCGATGGAGGGATATCCCCCGAGGTCGGAACCGTCGGAAACTGAAATTGACTGAAGCCTGTCATCATGCCAGCGACTGTCTTCCACCGGCACGGTGCTGTCTAATTCAGGCGGTGGAACTACGAACAGCAGGCAGACTGCCACAGACGCAACCCGCAAGAATCGGTGAAACATCTGAACCTCCTCGCATAGCCGCTCATGGATTCGATTTTCACCAATAGATGGCCTGTAAAACTGCTCTCTTCCCCCGTATTTGCATTATAGCATCTTCCTAAAATTGTCTTTCCGCTGTCACCCACACGGTATGGTTTCCGCGTTCTACGCGAACATCTCCCCTCGAACCATCCATTAAAGTGGCGATCTCCTCACCGCGCAGAAAATGACTGCGCATGAGGGCCAACTTTTCAGCCAGCGCCACCAGCTTCACCGCAAATGTGTCGATATCCGGCTCCTCAATCACCAACCGCCCGCCCGGTTTGAGCACGCGCAGCATCTCAGCTACCGTCGCACGTTGATTGCGAACGTGGTGCAGGGCATCCACCATCAACACCCTGTCAAATGTCCCGTCGGCAAACGGCAACCCTTCGATCTCCGCGCCCACCGGCCTCAAGTCCTCTTTTTGGCCCGCCTCACGCAGCATGCCCAACGACGCATCTGCCACCACCACAATGTCTGTCTCCATGCGCAGCAACTGTGCAATGCGCCCCGTGCCGCCGCCCGCATCCAACACCACGCAGCCTGGCGTGATCGCCAGGTGCGCGCGCAGTTCAGCCGACAAGCGCCCACTGATGACTCGCTCGTAAAAAGGCGCCAGGAAGCTGAAATGGTCAAATCCTGCCATAAGGCAGCTACGTCCGCTTCAACAATCCACCGCAGCTTTGGCGAATCACCAGCTCGGTGGCTAAAACTTGATGGCAAGGCTGCTTTTCTGGGTGATGAATAATGTCGATGAGCATCTCCGCCGCCACCATGCCCGACTTTAGAATGGGTTGGCGGATGGTGGTCAGAGGCGGAGACGCCTTGGCAGCCGCAGGTAGATCATCGAAGCCGGCAATGGCAATATCCTTGGGAATATTCAACCCGGCCTCTTGAATTGCGCGCATAGCGCCAAGGGCCATGGCATCGGACGAAGCGTACACAGCATCTGGCTTGCGCCCCAGCAAACGCCGCATGGCAAAGTAACCGCTGTTGTCGTTGAATTCCCCATTCTCCACCAGGTCGGGGTCAATTGCCCGCCCGGCCTCTCGATGAGCGTCTTCGTAGCCCTGATATCGATGCACCCCGGCGATCATGTTTTGGGGTCCGGTGATCATCGCCACGCGCTTATACCCCAGGCGGAAGAGATACATGACCAGGTTGCGCGAACTGATCCGGTTATCCACATCCACAAAATTCAATTGGGGCCGGGTTGGGTGCCGCCCAATCAAGACAAACGGCTGCTTGCTCTCTGCCAGGTGCTCAATGATGGCGTCATCGGTCAGCGTGGAAGCAACAATGACGCCATCCACCAACCCGTTATACAAAATCTGCAGGATGGTGCGCCGCTCGTATTCCGGTTCTGCCAGCCACAGCATGACAGAGTAATCCGATGCGTTGCAGGTGGCAGAAACGCCTTGAATGAACAGTGGAAAGAACGGGTCGGAGAAGATGGCATGCAC
The DNA here is from genome assembly GCA_964567255.1 of uncultured Anaerolinea sp. Lineage (GTDB taxonomy): Bacteria > Chloroflexota > Anaerolineae > Anaerolineales > Anaerolineaceae > Anaerolinea. The sequence goes on along the minus strand of CAZMMI010000220.1, from coordinate 1,668 downwards.
GCCCACCGGAATGACCAGCCCCAGCACGTTGGTCTTCCCCGCTGCCAGACTGCGCGCCGCCAGGTTGGGCTGGAAGTTCATGTTCTGGATGATATCCCGGACCCGCTGGCGCGTTTTTTCATTCACATTGGGGTCTTCGTTGATCACGCGCGACACAGTCGAACGGGAAACCCCGCTCATCCTGGCAATATCCTCCAACGTTAACGCCATACCGATCTCCTGAAGAGCAATTCTTATCGTTACTGCTCAGCCCCTTTTGGGGAAGAGGCCGAATTTGTGGTGTTTGGTGGGGCTTCGCCCCGCCAAACACCACAAATTCGGGACATTTCTACCAGAGCTTGAGTAGTTACTTCTTATCTTACCTATCCAAAAACCGAAGGGGTGTCATTGCGACGGAGGAGCGGACTGTTTTCCTGCTCTGACCGAAGCAATCTCCTGCGAGTTTGGAGATCACTTCGCTCGCAATGACATTCTCAATTCAAGGAAGTATCTTTAGCGTTGGGCCTGAGGAATGTAACCGGGCAGTTGTTGAGCCGCAAAAATGGGTTGCAATCGGGCAAATCGCTGCCTGCCGTCTACCATCGGGATGCTGGGCCAGGAATCGCCAATCAAGGGACGTGCATAGCGCACAAAATCATCGGTCACATCGATACGGTTGGGCGCGATCCAATTTGCTGGGAACTTGCGCTCCGAATTGGCCACCAGTTCCAGCGGCGCCTTGTCATACCGCACACTGTACACCGGCCCCGGATTGCGCAGAAGCGTGCTCATGTACCCGCCGCCATCCTGAGCCGCCACCAAAACCGCTTGCTGGCCCAGCTTATACGCTTCTTCCAGGTCCACCGTCGATGCGTAGATCATATTGTGCCGCTGGTCGGTTCCGGCCACGTTGCTGCGAGCGGCGCCTTTTGTTGCCAAGCCTACGCTGTTGAGATAGTTTACCACAATCTGCGCCGCGGTCATCTGACTGGCAGAGTACTCCACGTGCCCAAAACCGTCCCGCAGTTCGCCCAGCGAGCCCACATCCAGGCCCTCGCTGACCACCGCCACGCAGCGCCCGCTGCGCCGAAGTTCATCATTGATTAAATCGGCCATCTCGGGCAGGGTCACCCCTGCTTCCGGCAGGTAGATGTGCAGTGGCATCTCCCGGTTGGGGTCGGCCAACCGCGCCGCCGCCGGGATGAAGCCGATCTTGCGGCCCATCGCCTGCACCACAAGCACCGGGTCGGCTGGAGAAGAACCGGCATTTTCCTCATTGGCGTTTTGCATATTCAACGCCCAGTAACGCGCCACGCTGCCGTAGCCGGGCGTGTGGTCAATCAGCTTGAACTCGCTGTCACCAACGTCGTTGTCGATAGTCTTGGGTCCGCCGGTCGCCACCAGTTCCAGGCCGCGCTCCGCCGCCATTTTTGCCACCTTGTGCGCCGTGTCCATCGAGTCGTTCCCGCCGATGTAGAAAAAATAACCCACGTCGTGCGCCTTGAAGACGTCGATCACCCGCTCAAAGTCCTCGTTTTGCTTGGACTTGAGCTTGTAGCGGCAAGTGCCAATGCTGCCCGCCGCCGGGGTGGTGGCCAGCAGGGCGATTTCCTCTTCCGGCTGAGCCGAAAGGTCCAGCAGTTCCTCTTTCAGCACACCCTCAATGCCGTGCCACCCGGCATACACCCG
>CAZMMI010000219.1:0-7085 GCA_964567255.1 uncultured Anaerolinea sp. | reverse complement strand
AACTACTCAACCCGAGGAATCTATAACCTCGGTATCATTAATATAACGCGGCGCGTCACAAAAGTCAAGCACAAGGGGTCTTTGGGATTCGCTGTGGTATGTTCCACCTCGCCAGTTGCCAATAAGGCCCTCACCTCAAAGGGTGAGCCAATTTGGTTCTATGTTATACTCATCTTTGTATTCTCTTAGATTAGACCGTAGGGAAGGCGAAATGCGCGCTTTACTGGACAAGCTGGCCGGAATCAGGCTGCATGTTCGCGCCTCCTGGCTGGCATTTGGGGGAGCTTTCATTATCCTGGCTGCCGCGCTGCTGCTGCATATTCCTATGTCTCGCGCCGGGCTAGCCGAAGCCCGTCAAGCCATCCTCGAATCCGACCTTGCGGCGTCCAACTCCATCCTCAACAGTTTGGAACCCCAACTGGAGTCCGAAAACCGGGACTCCTTCCTCCCCGGCCCAACCGCTGCTCAAAACACCGTACTCCCCTCGCGCCTGCTACTGGTCAACGCCGAGGGGAAAATTTTGGCTGATTCGGGCAGTCAGCCCGCGCTCCCGGCTGATCTTGCCATTCTGGCAAACAAGGCTGCCGGAGGCGAGCCCCAATCTTTGTGGCTTCCCGGTGAATTCATTTCTTTCACAGCACTCCCCGCGTCAAGCGCAACCACACAAGACAATCCGATATTCATCCGCCTGGTGGATCACCAGCAAAGCATCACGGCCATCCGGCAGCAGCAAACGGCCAATATGCTTTTGTACGCTTTGTTTGCCCTGACGTTGACGGCCCTGGCGGCATTGGCGCTGTGGTTCTTCTACTTCCGGCCGGTGCAGCAGTTGGGAGAGCTTGCCGAAACAGTATCCAACGAAGGCAAAGCGGTCAGCGTTCCGGCAATGCCCACCGTGGAGTTGGATCAAGTTGGGCAATCGATCCACCAGATGATTGAAAAGATCACTGCTCAACAAAACGCCGTGGAAGATTTGAACCGGCAACTGGAAGAACGCGTCAAGCGGCGCACCGGCGAGCTACACAACGCCACCCTGGCTTTGCAGCAACGCGCCGCCGAGATGAACTCGCTGAACATTCTGATGAACTCGGCCTTCAGCGCCGAAAGCCTGCCCGAGCTGACCGATCGCGCGGTGCGAGATGCCGTGCGTTTGATGCAAGCCAACGCCGGGGAAATCACCCTCAATGACATTCAAGCCAGCTACAATTTGCCCAACGGCAGCCGGCTTTTAAGTGGCATTGCCGATGTGTACGGCATTCAGCCTGCGCAAGAAATCCTCATCCACGACTGGCAGTCTCTGACCCTGCCGCCGAAGCTGCTGGAAGTGGGCAACTCGCTGAAAAGCGCGGGCATTAACAGCACCATCAGCTTGCCCATTCTGGTTGGTCGAGAAGCGGTTGGGCGGTTGAGCCTGGCCGGCGCGCTGCCCAATCGCTGGCAAGAGCGCGACCTGGACCTGGCGCGAATTATTTGCCGGCAGTTGGGCGCCGCCGCGGAACGCATCCGCGTGTTTGAGGATTCGCAGTTGAACAACCGGCTGATGGCCAAGCTCATCATCCACAGCGAGCGCCTGAACCGAAACTACAATCTCTCTGACCTGGTGAAGGCCATTGGCAAAGCCGCCCAGGAACTGACCGGCGTGCAGCAAGCCGCCATGTTCCTGCTCGAACAGAGCAACCAGTATACCTGCGCATGGCACACGGGCATCAGCGCGCAAACCGTCGCCACGATCACCGCCCACCTGCACGGCTCACAGAACAAGGATATCCTTTCGCTCAAATCGCCCCTCTTGCTTGACGATCTCTCCAACCCAGCCGAATCCCCGCCCTGGATCTACTGGAATGACGAATTGCAAGACCTTTCGGCAGCGGGGGTGCTGCCCCTGATCTTTGAACAACGCGTCAGCGCGGTGATTCTGGTGTTCTATCGCCAACCGGCGCAATGGAAACGGATTGAACTGGAAGTCTTTCAGGCTTTCACCCGCCAGGCAGCCATCGCCCTGGAAAATTCTCGACTGATCGAAGTGGAGCGGGATAACCGCAATCTGGCCGAAGCCCTGCGCGACGTAGCCTCTGCTTTGAACAGCACCATGACCGTCAGCCAGGTCAATGATCGAATTTTAACCATCCTCGGGCGGGTGGTGCCGCATGATGCTGCCGATATCATGATGATCGACAGCGGCAAGATCGACATCATCGCTTCGCACGGCTACCCTGAAGGGACTCCGTCTTTAGACGGCTTGTGGCCACAAGCATTGGAATCGTTTAATACCTACTCGCGTATTGCGGAAAACGGTCAGAGCATGGTCATCCCCGATACCCACCGCAGTTCCAACTGGATCCGGCTTCCGAACGCCGAATGGATTCGCTCCTGGGCAGCGGCGCCGATTCGAGCGCGTGGGCAGGTTGTAGGCTTCATCAACGTTTGCAGCCGGAAGGTCGGTTTCTTTAACGCTCACCACGGGCTGATCTTGCAAACCTTTGCCGATCAGGCTTCTTCGGCTATTGAAAACGCCCGCCTGTTTGCCACGGCCCACCGAGAGATGAACGAAGCGGGCTCGCTTTTCCGCGCACTCACTCCACTGCTCATTCCTGGGGGCAATCTGAATGCGTTGGCAGAACAATTTGTTCATGCCGTCCGGCGAGAGTTCAACGTCGGTCACTGCTCCATGCTCATCATGGACGAAGAAAGCGAGCGATTGAACATCATCCAGCAAGCCGGCTGGAACCTCAAACCTCCCCACCCGTTGTTGATTGCCGGGAACGGCCTGACCGTAGCGGCGGCTCGTTCTGGAAGGCCCGTCTATGCGCCGGATGTCAGCCAGGAACCGCTGTACATTGCCGGTTCGGAAAGCACGCGCAGCGAATTTGCCATCCCCTTCAAATCCGGCAGCCGTGTGCTAGGCGTGCTCAACATCGAATCAGAAGAACTCGATTACTTTGACGAGCAGATGCGTAAGGTGATCGTGTCACTGGTTGAGCAGGCCAGCCTGGTGCTTGAAAACCACTTCCTGCTAGAAAACACGCGCCGCAACGCCCGCCAAACCGAAATCCTCAACCAGATCACCCAAATATCGCTGCAGGCAGGGCAGGCGGAACAGGCCCTGCAAGGGATTGCAGAGCGCGTGGGGGCATTGCTGGCAGCCGACGGGTGCTATATCGCTGCCTGGGACGAAGTGACCCGCGAATCTACGCCGCTGGCCAAATGGGGCATCGGTCTGGAAGGGTTTGACAAAGTTCTCAGCGGGTCGGACAATCGCACGCTCACCGCCGCGCTGGTCGATGCCGGGCGTCCGCTGGCGCTGGATGATGTGCTCACCGCCAACCTGATTGACCTGGATTGGGCCCTATCCTTCCCGCTGCCCTCCTTCTTGGGCGCGCCGCTCATCTCGGGCGGAATCGCCCTGGGCGCCATTCTGGTCAGCTTCAACGGGCTGCATCACTTTACCCGTCGCGAAACGACTCTGCTGGAACAGGCTGCCGCCCAAATTGCGCTGGTGCTGGCCAAAATCCAATCCCTGGAAATGGCGCAAGCTCAATTGGCTCAGTCTGAAAAACTTCGCCAGGCCACGGCTGCCCTCACCACCACCCTGGATTACCCCGAAGTCATCCGCAGGATCAAATTGCACTTGCCCACGTTGTTAAGATTCGACGATTTGGTGATCTTCGAGGTTCACGAACACACCCTAAAGATGGTTGCCCAGCACAATGCTCCCGGCGGAGATGAACTCCTAGGCTTAGAAGCGCCCATCACAGATGAAATCTTCCAACATGTGAAGCGCACCAAGCAACCCCTGGCCGTGGATGATGCACAGCTTGACCCGCGCATCAGGCACTGGGACCGGCCTGAGCTCACCCACAGTTTCCTCAGCCTGCCGCTGCTGGCGGGCAACGATGTCGTCTGCCTGGTCAACGTCGGGCGGCAAATCCTTCAGCCTTTCTCAGCCGAAGAGATCCTTGCAGCGCGGGTGTTCGCCAACCAGGCCGGTGTGGCCTTGCAAAACTCTCTCCTGCACTCCGAACTGCAACAATGGGCCACGACCGACCCGCTGACGGGGTTGTATAACCGGCGGGGCTTCTTTGGCCTGGCTCGCCACGAACTGGACCGCAGCCGTCGCTTCACCCGCCCATTATCTGTGCTCATGATGGATATCGACCGGTTCAAACAGGTGAACGACACCCACGGTCACCCGGTCGGCGACGTGGTTCTTCAACAAATGGCCGACCGCTTCCGGGAAGTGCTGCGTGAAATCGATCTGATCTGCCGCTACGGCGGAGAAGAGTTCTGCATCCTGCTCTCTGAAAGCGACCTGGAAGGCGCAATGAAAGCTGCCGAGCGCATCTTGCACGAAGTGAGCAGACGTCCGTTTGAAACCCGAGTCGGCCCGCTGAACATCACCCTGAGCATCGGGTTGGCTTCTCTGGAGGGGGCGGACATCGGGCTGGAAGAGCTGCTCGATCAGGCCGACAAAGCCCTGTTCCAGGCCAAGACCGCCGGACGAAACCAGATAGCCTGCTACGAACCTTGATCGCGGACTGTGTCGTTCCTGGCAGCGCCACAGTTAAGCGTAGAGACGGCATCGCGCCCTGCGGGCGCCTAAGAAAAAAGGGTATCAGGGAGTTTTGTCGCACTTCGTGCGACAAAACTCCCTATTTCTTCTTTATGATTTGGGGCAGTGCTACCCGGCCCCCAGGGTCGCAACTTTTCCCTTTCTTTCGCGTATAGCATTATGAAACAAGATCAACGTGACCTGGGCAAGAAAACAAACCCAGATCCGTCGCAGGAACACACTTAAACGGTTGGTGCGAGAGAAGGAGCTTAACCATGTCGAACAATTCAACAGTCGTTGTAGAAACTCAGCGGCAGCCCGGCTGTCTTTTGCAGCTTTTGTGGTTTGCCTTCATCGGCGTCTGGCTGGGCCAGGTGTGGATGATCATCGCCTGGATTTTGATGATCACCATCATCGGCATCCCCCTGGGCGTTGCCATGCTCAACATGATCCCCAAGGTGGTTGCCCTGCGCGAACCCACCCGCCAGGTGCGCGTTTATCGCCGCGCAGACGGCAATATGATGGAGCAAACGGTGGAGCCGCCCCAGATCAACATTATTCTGCGCTCAATCTATTTCCTCCTGGTCGGCTGGTGGTTCTCTGCCCTTTGGATGGAAACAGCCTATGCGCTGTGCGCGACCATCATCGGTTTGCCGGTCGGTTTCTGGATGTTCGACCGCGTCCCGGCGGTGTTGACCTTGCGGAAGTAAGAAAAAATCCCAACAAAAAATGCGGTCCGAATGGGCCGCATTTTTTGTTGGGATCTAAGAAGTGCAAATTACTTCATCTGTATATAGCGGCTGCCGGGGGTACCGCACACGGGGCACTTGTCGGGAGCATTGCGCGGGTGGGTGTGTCCACAGACGGGGCAAACATAGTAGTCAAAGCTCTCATCCTCTTTGCCCAGCGACTCGAGCGCACCACGGTAAAGCGCCTCGTGCACTTTTTCCACTTCCCAGGCCCACTTGAAGGTGATCTCGGCCTTCTTGTTGCCTTCGGCCGCGGCAGCCTCGATGAAGGGCGGGTACATGCTAACCACTTCATAATTCTCGCCGCCAATGGCTTCCTGCAAATTCTCGGCGGTTGATTTCACACCGTTCAACGCGCGGAAGTGATTCTGCGCATGGATATACTCGGCCTCAGCGGCGGCGCGGAACAGCCGCGCTACCTGGGGGTAGCCTTCTTCATCGGCTTTCTTGGCGAAAGCCATGTACTTGTTGCGCGCTTGCGATTCGCCCGCGAAAGCCTCTTCCAAACCTTCTATTGCTTTTGACATCGTAACTTCCTCCAGAATTTTGCAAATGGATGTGATACTTTTTTTTTGCAACTACTCAGCCAGAGGTGGAAGAGGCTTGAATTTGAGGTGTGTGAGGTGCTTCGCACCTCACACACCTCAAATTTAAAAACTCACCCCACTTCCTTAACTGTTACCTTTATTTTATATCACCTGACAGGCATGTGCCTACTAAAACTGTCACCAATCGAGCCTGACGAAACTCCGGTTTCGACACACCCTCAGCGCAGATGGTTTGCTATTTGTAAGGCCCCAGATCGCGGGCACGCATTATAATCAAATCCATGCGATTTCTAATTACCGGAGCGGCTGGATTCTTAGGTTCAGCCCTGGCAAACAGGCTGGTGGACGAGGGCCACACCGTGCGCGCGCTGGATGATCTCTCCACCGGCAGCCCTGATGTGCTGCGCCCGGATGTGTTCCTCACGCGGGGCGACATCAACGACCGTCCCAAGCTATGGACCCTGATGCAAGACGTGGACTGCGTCTACCATTTGGCGGCGCGCGTCTCTGTGCCCGAATCGGTGCTCTACCCACGCGAATATAATCTGGTCAACGTGGGCGGCACGGTCACATTGATGGAAGCCATGCGTGACGTCGGCGTCCGCCGAGTGGTATTCATCTCTTCTGGAACGGTTTACGGCGACCAGAAAGACCAGCCCCTCTCCGAGTCGCTGCAACCCAACCCGCGCTCTCCCTACGCCGTCTCGAAAGTCGCCGCCGAATATTATGTTCGTTCCATCGGGCTGCTGTGGGGCATCGAATCTATTTGCCTGCGCGTCTTCAACGCCTATGGACCGGGCCAGCATTTGCCCCCCGTTCACGCCCCCATCATCCCTTACTTTCTGCGCCAGGCCTGGAACCAGGGCACCCTGGTGTTGCACGGCGACGGCTCCCAGACTCGCGATTATGTGTATGTAGATGATGTGGTTCAAGCGGCAGTCTCGGCTGCTTCTGCCCCCGATATCAACCAGCTCATCATTAATGTGGGCAGCGGAATCGAGACCCCGGTGCAGGAACTGGCTCGGCAGGTCATCGAGGTGACCGGTGGCTCTCCCGAGGTGATCTACAATCCGCGCAACGAGGGCGGGGTGCGCCGGATGTGCGCCGACCTGACCCTGGCGCAGCAATACCTGGGGTATCGCCCCACGGTATCACTGACCGACGGGCTGCGCATGACTTTGGAGCAAAACCCCCGTCTGCGAATGAAATAAATTCCCAATTTAAGATTGATGCGGGTGC
>CAZMMI010000218.1:0-7096 GCA_964567255.1 uncultured Anaerolinea sp. | reverse complement strand
TGTTGCCGGGGCCTCTTCGGCATCCACTTGTTTCGCAATCCTCAAGCTGCCTTCGAAGGCTCGCTGGCCGTCGCGCGATTGAGAGAGCAAATCTCCGCCGCCGGCGAGCAGTGTCGTCAGCCGGCCATCCAGCAAGCGCAGCTCAGACTTCCAGTCACGCACCTTCCCTCGGTAGTCCTCAATCCGTTTTACGTCGGGCAGCAGCAGGACTGGTCGCCCCTCCGCGTCCAGCGGAGAGGCAGCCCAGCCCAACAGCCCCAAAGCCAACACGAGTATGAGAACCGCAAACCGGCAGAATTCCAACTTCGCTGCCCGCATTTACTTGACCAACCAATCGTCATCGTCGGCATAACGGCCCGGGCGCAGTTCGCCGCGCTGCACCAATTCTGTGCGTTTATTCTTGCCGGCTTCCCAGTCGATATTACGCAGATACTGGACTTCCTCGACCACGAACTCCGTTAATATCTTGTCGCCCACTTCGCGCTGCTGAACGTGACTCAGTACGAAGAGTCGCGAGCCCCTCTGGACGTGGGCATACATCAGTTCGGCAAGAGGACCGTAAGCAAGGATGCGCATCCCTTCTACGCCGGCGGCGCCGGCAGTCGCCTTCACAAATCCAAACATTCGCAAAAACGCGACCTCTTTGCCATTTAGCAAAATGCGCGAGAACAAGATGTCTCCTGTAATATCGATTACATGCTGACAGCTGTTATTCCGAGTCATAATGTATTGTGTATCTCCTCAATTTTTTATCGTTTTTTATAGGCGACAAATCGCCCCATGTTCGACAACCTAAAACCAATTTCTATGCATTGGATACCCCGTTATGCCTCTTTCAAATCGCCGCCCTTCCACAGTCTTTTGCTTTTAGATCATCCCGTAAACATCCTTTTCCAGGTCGTTTTTTGACACGCGCGCCTGAATCCCAAACGATTCGGGTATTACCGCCATGCCCATGCACACCCAAGACAGCATCCGGCGATGAGAAAACCGAAACTGTGTACGGCGGGCGCATCCAGCAGATCACCGTTTGCCCGCTGTTAAAGGTCACGCCTTCGGCTACGACTCCTGTGCCGGAAACGCCCGTAACGTCACAATCACGGACGAGCTTGAATGTTTTCACCATATCTGTCCATCTCCTCCACCTTCTATATTGCCTCACCAATACTCTCCGGGCAAACCGGTCAGGCTCGATCCCTAACGGCTCCGCATAAGCCAGAAAATCATCCGACAACAGCCACAGCGTCGCATCTTCACACTCTTGCAGGTCGTTCAGGTCCTGAACCGCCTGACGGATCACTGCGCCTGCCAAATCAAACCACCGGTCGCGGTACACCACTGGGATCATTCGACTAAGCATTTGCTTCCTTGCCGGAAGAACACGAACTGGCCTCACGAATGACACGAATACTCCGCGATTTTTTGGCATCCCGCTCAATCAAACCCGCGGACTCGAGTCGCCTAAGGTGGTAGTGCGCCACGCAGGTTGACCGGAAGTCGCAGCCCCTCATAATTTCGCGGACGCTCGGAGACCTATCATTGTTTTCCAACTTGTACTTCACGATATAGTTGAAGACCGCCTCTGCCGACCTGGACACCTTGTAAGCTCTACGCACTTCGCACCTCCTCATTGGATAGATTTATCAACAGGTTTATCAATACTTCCACGAGCTCGCGTATAAAACTCGAGCCGTCTTTCGCGCCCACTTTCACCCGCGCTGCAGAACTGAGGACACTCCGTGAGAAGGCCAAACCGTCGTCCCGTTTATCTTCCGCCAGATCGAAGCCGCCCATGGGCCCCTTGCCGCCGGGTGTCAGAACACCAGCGCCAATGTTCAAAAATTGTGTGTCGTTCAATCTTCCCTCCTCATCCCATTAATTGGATCCCTGCGGATAGGTCATGTCCGAGAAGTTCCCTCGGGCAGGATCCACGAACACAGGCACCGCATCCAAGGTCCCGCCCATCTTCTGCTTGGGCAAACCCACCAGCAACAGATTAGGATTGACCTCCCATTCCTCTTTGACTCTCACTTTCCCTTTTGTTCGCATCGTGCCCACAATGGAGCCAGGCTCTTCAGTCTTATGCGGGTACCAAAGCGTAATAACCTTGTCGGATGTCTGCTCAACATTGGACGATTCTTGGGCATCGTTTTGACGTGGCATTTTATACTGCCGGTCCTCAACTTCGCGCTTCGCCTGAACGCCAAGGAGAACAGGGCAACCAAAGGAGATCGCAGCGTCTTTGGCGCGATTGACCATCTCCATCACCTGCTCGCGCCGGTCCCCACCATCTTTGGGATCAGGGCGAATGCGTTGGAGGTAATCCAGAACAACCAGCGAAGGCGCTAACTTCCGATCCGTCACGTCCTCACAAATATATTCAAGCGCCAGCGCCACGTCGCTCATGGTCATGCGCGGGCGGGCCTTGCGCCTCTTTTGGGACTCAATCAGCGAATGACCGATGATCCACATAGGGCATGCGGCCCGCCTCGCCGAAGAATTGCGCAGCATTTCCCATTCGGCGCCGTTTAGCTCACCTCGCACCATTTGAGATACGGGGATATTGCTATCGCCTGCCAGCCAGGCCAGCGTGTCTTCTTCGACCGATTGCTCCCAGGTCACCCGAGCCACGATCTTGTCCTCCTCCGGTCCAATTAACTGCAAGGCCCGTTTGGACAGCCAATTCATCACCCCACTCTTGTGATGGCCGGGCAGCCCGTACACACTGATCAACTGCCCTGGGCGGAGCGGGTTCATCACATCGTCCAACCGCTTGACACCAAACTGTATCCCTTGTCCGCGGGTGCGCTCCACCTCTTCCACCAGAGAAATAGACAGGTCTGCGGCCTCTTGCGGGCCATATACCAGCCCTTCAAAGTCACAAAGCGGCTTAGGATTGGACAATGTTTTCATAGATTGGCCCCCGCGCGCTTCGGTGTCAAAGCCCTGGCCCTTTGTTCAGGGGTTGGGTTGGGAATCACCCACCCACTCTGGTAGGATTCGAACGGAATACTTTTCTCCGTTTCGCTAATTCCACTGACCGCCCATTCCGTCAGCCAGGCCGGGTTGTTCGGATTGTAGGATCGTCCATCCTTGCGCCTGGATCCCTTCCAACGCTCCCATAGAGGGGCCAGATACTCCACCAGCGCATCTTCCGTCGGGTGAGACTCCTGCAAGTATTGAATAGCATCCACGATACGGGCAAAATGGCTTGCAATCGGCATGGTTCCCGTCACGCGCCTGTATACCAGGATATTGGGATGCTTTCCCGCTTCGACAAGCGTTCGTGGATACCCCTTCGTACCAGGTTTCCTGCCAGGTCGCTTCCTTTGCCCACCGGGATGTCTTGGGGTTTCATGGGGATTGGTCAGACTTGTTTCAGAAGCAGCAGAAGGCAGACTCAAGTCTTCCGTTCCCCCTGCTACTACATCTCTCATATTAGTATTAGTGCTCTCCTGCTCCGATAAATTAAACGTTTGTGTCAACTGCCTGGGTTTGCTGGCGGTATCAACATCTGAAATGACATCCCCCGCAAAATCAGGGGCTTCAGGGGTGTCCACTCTTGAGTGCTCAGGGGGTGTCACCGCATCCTTTTCTGGGGTGTCATCCGGCAGTGTTTCAGTGGTCACAGAATTCATCGGATCAAGCACGCGATACGCGCAGCTGGTTTCCCCACCATGTTCGTTCGTCCGGCGCTCCACCAGCAGGTACCCTGCTTCCCGCAAGAACTTGACCTGATAATTCACCGTCTGCCTGGACAACCCCAACCGCTTGGCCAGTATCTTTTGAGAAGGAAAACACACACCGTTGCGGTCGGTGTAACTGCACAGCACCCCCAGGACGCGTAAGGCCGTCCCATTCATGCGCTGATCCAAAAAAGCAGAAACTGGCATATTCGAAATTCTAGGCGGCATAAGATACTCCTCTGATCTTTGGCGCAAATTGCATCAACCGGCGAAAGCTGGCCCGATCCAGCACACCGTTTACAATGGCGTCATCCACCTTGACGCGCAGTCGAATCAACCGGCAACGTCCCGTACCCAGAGCCTGGGCCAGGCGTAAACCAAAATCTTCCCCATCCGGGTCTGGAAGTATATACACCGGCTCTGCCTCAGCCAGCAGGTTCAGGAAATTGACGAACTGCCGTTTTCCAGGAATGCCGATCACTTGCAGCTTCGGATCATCGGCAGTGATATACGATACCATTGCCTTAATCTCCCCCTCCACCACCAGCACGGGACCCCGCAGGCCCGTTTCGGGGTTCCCCAAAAAAGGAAAGGAAGGCAGGCTGGAGCGGTCAGGGCGGTACTTGTCATTGGGCTCTTTCGGTTGCAGCAGCCGGTGACGGATCGTGGCAATCTTCCACCCCGGCTCAAAAACCGGTATTGCTAGAGAAGGAGAGTTCCATGCCGCTTTCCACCCACCAGTATCGTCCGGCTCCCACACGGTAAAGTCTCTTGCGTATCCCAGGCACCAGATATCCTGCCATGCATCCGGCACGCCTCGAAAGCGCCACAGGGCACGCAGGTCCGGGCTTTCTTCAAGGTTTGCATGATACGACTCCCATACTCTTGCGCTTTGCAGGTCTGCAATCGCTTTCTCAAGACGCGCTTTTGCCGCCCTGTACTCCAGTTCGGCCCTCTTGCGGCGCTCCTCGGCCATCTTGCGTACGGCCTCCGGATCAATTTGCAGATCCCCGCCCAAATACCGGCAGGCCTCCACGAAGTCCAGCCCTCGCCACTTCATGACGAAATCGATCGCATCTCCGCTGCCACAATCCCCAGAGTAACATGTCCAACGCAGTCTGCCATCGCTGCTCTCGATGATCGAGAAGGCAGACGCATCCCGCCCATTATGTAGGGGGCAGCAGGACCGCCAGCGCCCGCGTCCCTTATCGTGAAGTACAGCCCCGGCAGACTCTACCAGGGCAAGCAGATCGGTTTGGCCAATTATGCTCAGGATATCTTTAGTATCCATGATCGCTTCTACCGGTTTGTCCCAACGTATTGGATGCCTTTCGGCGCGCTTGCCTGAATTTCACCATTCGTTTCCATTCTGGTAAATCCTCCTTATTTTTAATTTCAGCCCAGCTGGTCTTTCAGTTCCTTGTAACGCTTTCGCAGATCGCCAACCCTGATCGGCGGCACTACCGGTTCAATTTCGGAAATTCCTGCCTCACGAGCCCTGGAGAACAAAACTTCCCAGGCATCCAAGGCTTGCGAATTAGCAATCTCATGATCGCCTTGCTTCTCAAGCTTGACATGCGCATTCACAGGCTCACGTTGTTGTGAATATGCATTTTCATGCTTCCCAGGGAGGTTCGGAGGATACCCTTTCCCCCCAGGTAAGGCCCAAGCCGGTAGAGGCAGAGCAGAAGAAATAACTTTTTGAGCGACCGGGTCATAATCGACCCACCGGCAGGGCAGGTATTGTAAATATCGACCTAAACCAAATTGCTGACAGGCTCGAATGAAGGCTTTATCTGCTTGAAAATTTTTATTCAGTCCATCTGACTCCTCGGGAAGAGCCACACCCTCATGAACCACTCCTTCGATCTCCAGACGGCATCTCATTCCTTCCAAATCGAATGTTTCCCAATAGATTTTCCAACCTGGAAAAACACTATCCAGACGATCTTTGTATCGCTGAGCGAAAACATAAGGGACTGTAAAGGCTCTAACACCGTCCACATGCGCAACCACCCAGCGCACAGCGTCTCCCGGGAAGGGATCCAGGAATTCGTCGATCTTTCGTTTTTCACTTATACACTGCGCCTTTCGCGCAGTATGGATTATCTCTTCCACGCACCATTCTCCTTTGTGTTTGAAAATTTTCCCACCTCCCCCCATGTCATTCGTGATCCCGCGTCGATAGCAATAACAAAGGAGGACTATGAGTAGATGAAGAACACCTCGATCCAGACATCTGAACACGCTACAAGGAGTTCCCGATTCCAACAGCTTCTAACAGAATGAGGCTAGCGCTAATTGCCTTATCTCGGATCAGGTCCAGGATAAATTCAAATGCTATAACAATGCCGACTCATCACTTCTGTCTGTGAAAACAGGACGATTGACTCCCTCTAGTCCTACCGGTGAAAGATTTCCACTCGGTCACTTGTCTAAACATCTCGATTATACGAATATTTTCATATGTGTCAATAGAACAATCGATATTCTATTATATCTGATTAAAAATTGGGTATTGAAAATGTATAATAAATCTGATAATATTAGAACATCGAGAAGAAAATTCGATATACTCTTTATAAATGGGGAATACTCTTCCCAATCACAATATCATCAGGAGCTGAGGCAAAAATGACCACAGTGGCAGAATGGTTAAAACACAAATATTTGCAATGGCAGTTGTCCATAGGAGATCGGCGATCAATTTCGCAATTCGCAGAATATCTCGGCGTGCCGCAACCCTCTCTATCTGAGTGGATGGGAAATAAATATTTGCCTAGAGGAACCTCGGTGGCAAAAATTGCTGAGAAATTGGGGTATGAAGTATATGATGTATTGGGTATTTCCCGCCCCCTCCCAAAAGACCTTAATCCCAATATGGTAGAACTGATTAAGGCTGTAGGACAGCTTCCCGAAGGCGTTCAGACGCGCGTTCTCGCGGCAGTCCAGGAAACGATCCCCATTGTGGAAGGCGAGAATATCACCAGCAACGAGCAAATCATGTGGGTCCTCGCCGACTCGCTCCGCAATCACCTCGACCCATCGGCAAAACCAGAAGTGATTGCGTCTGCCCTAACAGGTTCTCCAAGAATCGCATATCCGGTTGGCGTTATTTTCAACTTCGCCAAAACACGCGAGAATGTCAATCGCTTCAAAGAGACCGGAATAGAGGCGGCCAAGAAAATCGACATGCTCGGCCTGGATGAGGACAGCGAAGAGGGTCAAAAAATGATTCTTCAGGTGTTCCTGGATGCAGGTTTCCCCCTCCTCCATACTGCCGGAATGAATTACGACGACCCTGAGGATCCGCAAATACGCGAATAATCGCCTGTGACACTCCCCAGCCGCTAAGGCGGCGGGGCTTCTTGGGACAGCCTTAGCCCAGTGGCTGTGCTTTCGTCCCAAAG
>CAZMMI010000217.1:2242-7099 GCA_964567255.1 uncultured Anaerolinea sp. | reverse complement strand
CTGGCGACCTCGTCGGCATAACCGTTCATGAAGAGCGTGGGCCTGCGCCCAGATTCGCCAATGCGACGCTCGCTGGCCTGAGACCAGCGTGGGTGGGATACGTCTGGATTGACGTTGGCATAGAAGCCGTACTCGTTGGGGGCAGCATCCATCCACAAAGACACCGGCATCTGGTCGGTGAGCTCAATTTTAACTATGGACTTGATGCTCTTGAATCCATATTTCCAGGGCACCACCAGACGCAACGGAGCGCCATTTTGAGGGAGTAGATCTTTGCCATAAAGGCCGGTGGCCATGAGGGTCAGGTCGTGCATGGCCTCGTCCAGGCGCAGCCCTTCCACATAAGGCCAGGCGAAATGGCTGGATTTTTGTCCGGGCATTTGTTGGGGGTCGTAGAGAGTGGTGAAGCGGACGTACTTTGCATTCGATGTGGGTTCTACCACTTTGAGCAATTGGTTGAGGGCGAATCCGTTCCAGGGGATAACCATGGACCAGCCTTCGACGCAACGCATCCGGTAGACGCGCTCCTCTTGGCTGAATTGCTGGCGGATGGAGTCAATGTCGTAGACGCCGGGTTTGTTGACCATGCCTTCGACGGAAACCTGCCAGGGGGAAGTAACGAAAGCCCTGGACAAGCTGGCGACGCGCTCTTTGTCTGTGGTGAATTCGTAGAAGTTGTTGTAGTTGGTGATTTGCTCGAAATCGTTGGGTGTATCGGGCAAAAGGGTTGGTTCTTGGCCAGATGCGTCGTTAGGGGTGGCGCTGGGGATGGGAGCGCAGGCGGCCAGGGCCGAGCCCGCGGCCACAACCAGGGCTTCGCGCATGAATTTACGGCGCGATAGGTAGACGTGCTCGGGGGTGATTTCCGAGGAGGGGATTGGGGGGACTTTGTACCGCATAAGATTACCTCTAAAAAGGCCGGTAGAAAACCCGCTCAAGCGGACAGATCTTCTGACCGGCTATAAACCTGCCATGTGGTGAAGTAAAGCTCGAGTGAGGAGGGTGTCGGCGGTGGAGCGGTGCGCATTGGGCAGGCTAATGTTGCACTGGCGGCCGGCAGCAGCCAGGGATTGGTATTTATAGGCGCGCCGGCGAGGATCCCATTCGCCGCGGAACTCCGCGTATAGCTTGAGCAAGTCGAAGGTGTTCAGGCGCTCCTTCCAGGGCAAGTTATAGCGAGCATGAGATTGGGCCATCAGGCGCAGATCGAAATCTGAGTTATAGATGACCACCATGCGGCCAAATAACGCTCCGCGAACCTGCGGCCAAACAACGGGCCACGAGCGAGCTGTGGCAACTTCTTCGTTGGTGATGCCGTGGATGGCGGTGGCTTCAGCCGGAATGGGGCGGCTGGGTTTGACCAGTGTTTCGACGAGCGGAGAACCATCTGAATCGATAATTGATATTTCGATGATTTCGTCTGTACTGTTCAAGCCGGTCGTCTCGGTGTCAAGGTAAACCGGATTTTTTTGAATGATGGATCGAGCGATCTCGGCGGCGCGCTGTTGCGCAGTTTGGGCGGGGGTGGTGGTCATGGTTTATTCCTAAGGTAGATTCCAAAGACTCATTTCGTCTAATTCGACGGTGAAATTGGGGGTGCTGTTGGCAGCCACAAAGGCTCCGATGTAGCCAGAGGTGAAAGTGCCGTCGGTGATTTCTTCGAGCAAGACGCCATTGGAATACAGCGTGATTCTGTTACCCTGGGCAAGGACGCCAACGCGGTTGATTTGGTTGGATCCCGAAAGAATCGAGGGGGACGATTTGAGTTCAACTAACTCAGAATTGATATCGTTGTTAAAGTCGATGGCGCGCACCCGGTATTTGCCGTCACAGGTGAAGCCGAAGAAATATCCCGAACTTTCTTTGCCGGCGCGGAAAACGAGACCGTACAGATCGTTGCCGGCGCAGGTTTGGGTGCGGAATTTGCCTTCAAGATAGAAGTTCGAGGGGCTTTGAGAATACGTCAGAGACCAGCCGTGCCAGCCATCCGTGGTCTTGCCAGTTAATAAGAGGACTCCATCGCCAGAGGCGATTTTGGTGTGGTCGTTTTCATCTTTCCAGAAGTTGTTATCACTGCTCAGACTGTCGTTCCAGGAAGGGTCGCCATATACCTGGCTGGGATCTCCGGGGTTGGTGGTGGGCGTAAAGGAGGGTTCGGGTGTGGGTGGCACGGTGGGTTCGGGCGTGTTGGTGGGGGCAGTGGTAGACGTTGGCACAGGCGTGTCGTTTGGCCCGGGGAGTTGTTCAATGGGCTGTTCGGTGAGCAGGCGACCGACTTCAGTGCCTACCAGGTCTGCCGTTGGGGTCGCTTCTGAAGATGTGGGAAGGTTGCAAGCCGACAGAACCAGCATCGCAGCCAGAAGGACGAAGGGGGATATTCTCATAAAATTGATCTTCATTGTTCCTCTTCAAGAGTAATTATATCCACAAAAATGATAGCAAGATTAAATATCGAGGTTATTCGACCGATAGAAGCCGAATGTAGAGCCTTTGAGTTGTGCCGGGATGGGTGCGGAAGTGTTCGGAGGGGCGGAAGCCGGGAACCCAGGCGATGAACTCGCCGCAGAGCAGCAGCGGCCATTTGGGTCTGGCACGGCGCGGAAGACCCTGGTTGATGAAAAAGTCGGCCAACTTCTGTGATTTGCCCAGCATCCCCAGGGGGCAGAACCGATCGGCGGGCTGGGGGGGACGGAGGCGAAGGGGGGTGGTGATGGCGGCAACATCCAGACAGGCCTGCCAGGGGTCGCCCTCGTTGGCCCAGGGAGGGGATTCCGTGGCGGTTTCCAGCCACCATTGGCGGCCAAGAGCAATTTTCCCCGGAACGGGCAAGATGATTTCGCCATCGATCTGCGGCCAGTCGGGGGCGATTGGAAGCGATTGCGGGCTATCGGCGAGATATAGGCGGGGAGGCTCCAGGATGAGACTGAGGCCCAAGGCAAGGTTGAGCGATCCGGTGCGAGTGGGATGAGAAAGAAAGCCGAGGCCGCGCTCAACGACCTCGAAATCCAGGTCGCGCAAGCCGGGGCGCAGTTCTTCGAACGCTCTTCTGAGCAGGCTGCGCTGCAAACCGACCGGCTGAACGCGGAGAGCGGCCCAATCTAGCGCGACATAACCAGGGCCGTCATCGATGAGGCAGCTCTGCCAGGTGGACGCAAGCACATTAGCGATTGTATCGGCGTCGCCGGCCAGCGCGCGGCCTGTGCGCCAAATGACCTGGCGAATCTGAGGGTTGTAGGTTTCAAGGTGGGGAATAAGCTGATGGCGGATGCGGTTGCGGTAATAGGTTGTGTCGTTATTGGTGACATCGAGGCTGGGAGAAAGACCTTCGGTGGCACAGTAGTTTTCGATGTCCTTGCGCCAGACGCCCAGAAGTGGCCGGACCAGCGGGATAGACTCATCCCAGCCTTCATTCAGGCTGATGGGCAGCATGCCCTTCAAGCCAGAAAGCCCAGCCCCACGGAGCAGGTGCATGAGGATGGTTTCCACCTGGTCGTCCGCGTTGTGGGCTACCGCCACGGCTTGAGCCTGGCGCTGACGAGCCTGGGCGAAAAGAAAGCGATAACGCAGGGTGCGGGCGGCTTCTTCAATAGAGAGATGCTGTGTTTTGGCAAAAGAGCGCACATCCCCTTCTCCAAGGAAGAAGGAGAGGCCGTTCGCGGCAGCCCAATCTTGCACCTTGCTGGCCTCGGTGGAAGATTCGGGCCGCAAATGATGGTCGAAATGGGCGATCAGGAGGTTGTAATGCAGGGCGTGGAGCGCATGAGCCAGGCAGAGGCTGTCGGGGCCGCCCGATACGCCGACAAGCAGGGGAAGGGAAGAGGTGAGACGACAATCATCGCGAGTAGCTGCGGCGATCTGATCGAGCATTGCTGATGACAGCTTCCAAGTGGGCATGGCTTAAGTCTATCATTAAACCCGCACCGGAATCAGGCGCAACTAGGCAGTGATCGGCAACAGGACGTAGAAGGTGGTTCCACTCCCCGGTTCGGACTCGACCCAAATTCGGCCAGAATGCATTTCAACGATGCGGCGGCTGATGGCGAGGCCAAGCCCTGCGCCAGGAGCTGGATGGTCGGAGCGCGTGATGCGGTGGAATTGATCGAAAATAACCTCTTGCTGTTCGGTTGGAATGCCGGGACCGTCATCTGCGACAGAGAAAAGCAGGGATTTTTTGAATAAGGTCTGGCAGGAAATCGTGATTGTTGATTCTGCGGGTGAGAACTTGTGAGCGTTGTCTAACAAGTTCGACAGCACCTGCTTCAAGCGCTTGCGATCCCCAGTCATATCCGGAAGGTTGGGAGGAACTGAAACGACGAGGTGTTGCGCGGAACGGGTGATGTCATTGGAGAAGGAAGCAGCGACTTCTTCCACGAGCTCGGCGGGTGAAAGGGTAGATCGGTGCAGGGTGACGCGATTGGCTTCGAGGTGCGAAAAATCGAGCATCTGATCGATTGCGCCAAGCAGTTGGCGACCACTGTCGTGGATGCCAGCCAGGTATTCCTTCTGAGTGGTGTTGACTTCGCCAAACCGGCCATCGGAGAGAACTTCGGCAAAGCCGATGATGGAGTGCAATGGCGTGCGGAGTTCGTTGGAAATGCCCGAGAGGAAGCGGCTTTTCAACTTATCCAATTCCACCAGGCGGTTGTTCGTTCGCTCCAGTTCATCCATCTGACGGTCAATCTCGCGAGCAATGTAATGGCGTTCGACCGCGCGAGCCAAGATTTCAGCGACGTTGCGAGCAAAGCTTAATTCTTCGTTGGTCCATGAATGGGTTCGGGTGTTGCTGGAGTAACCAAGGAACCCGGTTAGATCGCCTTCCAAAAATAATGGAATTAGCAGTAAAGCCTGGACTTTTCG
>CAZMMI010000217.1:0-2142 GCA_964567255.1 uncultured Anaerolinea sp. | reverse complement strand
CGGGTGGATATATTGCTGAGCGCTCGTTCTAGCTCGAGTATTTGGGCCTTGGTGCGTTCGGTTCGCTTCCGCTCACTGATGTCCCGAACCGTCACAACGGCACGATCCTGATCGGCGCAAACGAAATGGGCTTCGAAGGTCAAGGAGGCCGGCGACGAGGGCATGGCGAGTTCATACTCAAACTGCTGCGGTTCGCCGGTTGTGAAGGCTCGTTCGAGGCGCCGCAACGCTTCCTCGTGTAATGTTGGGGGGAAAATTTCCGCCAAGGATCTGCCCAGGAATTGATCAGGGGGGATGTATAGATATTCGCTGGGGACGGCTTTGTAATCTAAGAAGATGCCATTGCGATCCAGAATGAACATTAAATCAGGCATTGCTTCGACCAACGCGCGATGCTTGCTTTCGCTTTGAGCCAAGGCCCGTTCGGACTCCAGACGGACGATTACCGCGCCGACCAGGGGCGCCAGGGTCTCCAGAATCGTTTTCGATTCCTGGGGGATGTCAATCAAGGATTGCGAGAAGGCTACCAATTGAGCGAGAGATTGCCCTCGGTAAATGACAGGCAAAATAGCCGAGGAAACAATACCCTCTTCTTCCAACACCTGGCGGAATGGCGAAACGTGGGCATGGATTTGTGTTTGCGATGCATACGAAGGAGAGGAGGATTTGAATGTCTGGGTATGATGGGGACTATTCCCTGGAAAATTCTCAAAAAAGGGCAGGTTGTTTTTTGATAATCCAATGTGGGCCAACAGCGAAGATCCACCTGTCGAGTTATTAACACGGTAGATGCAACCACCGGTGATGCCGTCAATGCGGACCAGCGTTTGCAAGATGAGGTTCAAAGCGTGGCGCAGGTCGGTGGTGGAGCTCAACTCAGCCAGTAAATCCCTTTGAAGGCGCATGAGTTTTTCTGCGCGCTCCCGTTCCTGGATGCGAAGCCTGGCTTCTTCATACAGACGGGCGTTCTCGATGGCGACCGCTAGCTGGCGGGTGACGGCTTCCATTGTTCGAACGTCGTGCTCATCAAAGGCATTGATCGTGGGGCTTTGCAGGTCCAAAACGCCAACAGGTTTATCGCCAATTAAAATTGGCAGACATAACTCAGCTTTGGTGGGTATGCGGTCGGGGAATTTGTTGATATATCTGGGTTCGAGGAGCACATCGTTTGCCAGGATGATTTGCCGGCTGGCGCACACAGAGCCGACCAGGCCTTCCCCAATTTTTAACGCATGGTTCGAGGGGAAATTTCGAGCCATTGAACCTGCCGCGGCAGTTAATTTGACCTGCTGACTCTCTTGGTCAACAAGATGGATGGCAACATGGAAGAATCCAAAGCTCTTTTGAATAAGCCGCACAGCACTGGATAGCATCTTGTCGAGTTCGAGAGTCGAGACGATTTTCTCGCTAATCGCATTCAGTAGATTGAGTTGGGCAGCGCGGCGTTGAAGGGCTTTCTCGTAATCAAAAGAAAGGCCAATTTCAGACACGATGCCGCATATTCCTACGACTTGCCCGTCTTGCGAGATGGGCTGGCAGTATGTTCTGACGGAATGATAACTCCCGTGGTTGTCTCGATGTTGAAATTGGAAGGTTTGTGGTTCTCCCAGCAATACACGGTTCAAAGCCTTTTTTGTGGTGGCTTGATGCTCGGGATGTATGAGATCAAAAAAAGGCTTGTTGAGGACATCCGCGGGGTCGAAGCCAAATCTAGAAATGGCCGGGTTGATATAGCTAATCTTCCCGTCTGGGCGAGCAAAATAGACCACGTCGGTGAGGACGTTTATGAGGGGCTCTGTTAATTCGGCAAAATGGCGGAGTAAATTTAGTTCGTTCGAACCAATACTTATCGCCTTCTCATCTGGTTGTTTTTCTCTATTTTTATCTCTGCGAGAATAATAAACCAATCCGTCCCCCTGTTAGTGTACAGTCGGTGGTCGAATTTTAATGCGATGATGTCAATAGGGTATCGACAATTATACAGAAGAACACAAGAAAAAAGGTTAGGAAGATTGTTAACAAGTTTCATCATGGGGTAAGGCAGACCAGACCAGTATGATTTGGCCTGGTTTGCTGCTTCAATGAATCGGAATTGTGTGGCGAAGCCGCTCTTGTATCTTAATATACGGTACCTGCCACGGC
>CAZMMI010000216.1:0-7125 GCA_964567255.1 uncultured Anaerolinea sp. | reverse complement strand
TGCAAGACCACACAGAAGGAGCCGCTATGCGCGCATTGCGTATTCCACAACCCAACCAGACCGAGGTGATCGACCTGCCCGTCCCTGAACCTGGCTCCGGGGAGGTGCTGATCCGGGTGATGGCTTCGGGGATTTGCGGAACCGATGTTCACATCCTGCGCGGGGAATACCTGGGCGGGTACCCGGTCATTCCGGGGCATGAGTTTGCCGGGGTCGTCGAAGCGGTTGGGGCCGGCGTGACCCGCTGCCAGGTGGGCGAGCGCGTGGCAGTGGAGCCGAACATCGCCTGCGGGCACTGCGTGCACTGTTTGAACAACCGCCAGAACTTTTGCGAGAATTGGCGCGCCGTGGGAGTGACTTTGCCGGGTGGTATGGCGCAATATACGCTGGCGCCGCAGGAGGCAGTTTTCTCCATTGGCGAAATGCCTTTTGAGGTGGGGGCTTTTGTCGAGCCGCTTTCTTGCGTGCTCCACGGGCTAATCCACCTGGATTTGGCTCCAGCGACCTCGGTTCTGGTGATTGGAGCGGGGCCGATTGGCATTTTGCTGCTGCGCGGGCTGCGCTTGACGGGCACGGCCAGCGTGACTGTGGCGGAGCGCAACCCGGCGCGGCTGGCTTTTGCGCGGGTGGCGGGCGCCGATGTGGCACTGGATGATCTTTCATCGGCGGCGTTGAACAGTTTCGATGCGGTCATTGATGCCACGGGGGTTCCGGCGGTGATGGCGCGCAGCCTGGATTATGCCCGCCCAGGCGGCAAGCTGCTGTGGTTTGGCGTGCCGCCTTCGGGCGCGCGCATGGAGTTGGAGCCGTTCAAGATCTTCCAAAAAGGCCTGACCCTGATGGGGTCGTTCACCTCACTGCGTAACTCGTATCAAGCCGTGGATTGGCTGCGTTCGGGGCGCATGAAGGTGGACGATTTAGTCTCGCACCGGCTGGGGTTGGAGGAGTTTGAGCGCGGGGTGCAGTTGATTGAACGCGGCAACGAGGACGTGCGCAAGGTGATGATTCTGCCGAACGGCTAAAACACGGGGAGGGGTGTCATGGACAATCCAAATTTGGTGAACCCGCAGTTGAACGGCGAGCCGTTCTTCCTGGAGGGTGGCTCGACCGGGGTGCTGGCGCTGCACGGACTGACGGCCACGCCCGTGGAGGTGCGCAGCGCGGCAGAGCGGCTGCATGCGCTGGGCTACACCGTGGCGGGGCCGCTGCTGCCGGGGCATGGCTCGGCCCCCCAGAATTTGAACCAGACGAAGTGGACGGACTGGGTGAGCGCGGCGGAAGCGGAATACCAGCGCTTGCGCGAGCGCTGCGAGCGGGTCTTCCTGCTGGGCGAGTCGATGGGCGCGGTGGCTTGCCTGTATTTGGCGACCCAGCACCCGGAAGCAGCGGGCTTGCTGCTGTTTGCCCCCGCCATTCGGCTGCGGTTGACCGATTGGGACAAGCTGCGCCTGCGCTTGCTCTCGCCGTTTGTCATGGGCGTGCCCAAGGGCAGTCTGGACGCGGAAGGGCGCTGGCAGGGCTATCGCGTCAACCCGCTGAAGGCCGCCCTGCAGTTGGTGGCGTTGCAAGACACGGTGCTGGCTCGCTTGCACCTCATCCGCCAGCCGGTGTTCGTAGCCCAGGGGCGGTTTGACAAGACCATCGACCCCGAGGCAGGAAAGATCATTCTGCGGGGGGTGACCTCGCCGGTCAAAGAGGGCGTGCTGTGGTTTGAAAACTCGAGCCACTGCATTTTGATCGACGATGAGATTGAACAGGCCGTAGCTGCCGCGGCCGCCTTCATGGAGCGCGTGTCTGCGGGATGAAAAATTGGATCATGCGCCTGGCTCGCAGCCGCTGGGCTGGGCGATTCATGGGATGGGTGTTTGCGCATATGAGTTTCCTGTTGCCGGTGGAACGTCTTTATGAGAGTGAAACGCTGGTGGCTTTCCGCCACCCCCAACCGTCCTACCCGGTGCACATCTTGATCGTGCCCAAGCGAGCCTATGCATCGCTGCTGGACGTGCCCGCGGGGGACAGCACGTTCTTGGCAGACCTGATGAGCGCCGTGCAAAAGCTGGTCCGCGAGTTGAACCTGGAAGAGCAGGGCTACCGTTTGATCGCCAATGGCGGAGCATTCCAGGATGTGGCCCAACTGCATTTTCACCTGGTGTCGGGTTCTTAGCGGGCGCCGGCTGTTATAATGGGGCAACCCGATAAGGGCAACCCAAGATACATATTCTGAAAGGAATGGCTGAAAGCGGATAGCTGACAGCTGAAAGCATCTTATGAAACAATTATTGCAAAATCTCAACGATGGAAAAGCGCTGGTTGCCGAGGTGCCCTGCCCATCGGTGCGGCGCGGGATGATTTTGGTGCGCACGGCGGCTTCGCTGGTTTCGGCGGGCACGGAGCGCAGCGTGGTGGCCTTTGCCGAGAAGAATTTGTTGGGCAAGGCCCGCTCGCGCCCCGACCTGGTCAAGCAGATACTGGAAAAAGCGCAGCGCGAGGGGATCATCCCCACCATTCAAGCGGCATTCAATCGCCTGGATCAGCCCATGTCACTGGGGTATTCCTCGGCGGGCACGGTGGTGGCGGTGGGCGAAGGCGTCTCGGGCTTCCAGGTGGGTGACCGGGTGGCCTGCGCCGGAGCCAATTACGCGGTGCATGCCGAGTATGCCGTTGTGCCGCAGAACCTGGCGGCATTGATCCCAGAGAACGTTAGTTTTGAAGCGGCGTCTTTTTGCACGCTGGGTTCGATTGCCCTGCACGGCTTCCGCCTGGCCGAGCCGCAGGTGGGCGAGAGCATTTTGGTCATTGGGCTGGGGCTGTTGGGCTTGCTGATCGGGCAGATCGGGCTGGCCTCGGGCTGCCGTGTTTTTGGCGTGGACATCGACCCGCGCCGGGTGGAACTGGCGCGCTCGATGGGCATCACGGCAGTGGTACGCTCCGAAGCGGAGCAGTCGGCGCCGGGGTTCGCCCGCGGGCGCGGCTACGATGCCGTGTTGATCTGCGCCGATGCGCGCTCCAATGACCCAATTGAGTTGGCTGCCAAACTGGCCCGCGACCGGGCTGCGGTGATTTCGGTGGGGGCGGTAGGGCTCAATCTGCCCCGCAAGGCCTACTTTGACAAAGAACTGCGCGTGATGGTCTCACGCTCCTACGGACCGGGGCGCTACGACCCGGCTTATGAAGAGCGCGGGCAGGATTACCCGGTGGGTTTTGTGCGCTGGACCGAAGGGCGCAACCTGGAAGCGATTTTGGATTTGCTGGCGGCGGGTCGTCTGGATGTGAACGCCTTAATCAGCCACCGCTTTGTCATCGACGAGGCGGTCAGCGCTTATGAATTGATCACCGGGAAGCGCAAAGAGCCGTTCCTGGGCGTGGTGCTCACCTACCCGCAGACGGAAGATGCGCAGCCCGCGCGGCGAATCAATCTGCCCCAGGCCAAAGCGGCCGCGGCTGGGCAGCCCATAGTGGGCGTGTTGGGGGCGGGTTTATATGCCTCGGGGGTGTTCCTGCCGGCCATGCAGCGGGCTGGCGGCGCGACGATGGCGGGCATTGCCACCGCCTCAGGCTTGAGCGCCCGGCACGCCGCGCAGAAGTTTGGCTTCCGTTATGCTTCCAGCTCGGAGCAGGAAGTGCTGGACGATAAAGACGTGAATGTGCTGGTGATTTTGACTCGCCACAATCAACATGCCCGCCAGGCGCTGGCGGCGCTGCGGGCCGGGAAGCATGTCTACTGCGAAAAACCGCTGGCTTTGAACGAAGTTGAACTGAGCGAAATCGAGGCCGCGCTGACCCAGGAGAACGTGCCCCTGCTGACGGTGGGGTTTAACCGGCGCTTTGCCCCGCTGGCCGTGGCATTGCGCGAGACGCTGGCTTCACGCACCGAGCCGCTGGTGGCGCATTACCGGGTGAATGCCGGGTATCTGCCGCTGACGCACTGGCTGCACGATCCGGCGGTGGGCGGCGGGCGCATCATCGGCGAGGGCTGCCATTTTGTCGATTTTCTCAGCTTCTTGACCGGCACGCCGCCCAGCGCGGTGACCGCTCAGGCGCTGCCGGATGGGGGCCGCTATCGCCAGGACAATGTCTTGCTGACCCTGACCTACCCGGACGGTTCGCTGGGCACGGTGGCTTATCTGGCCAATGGCGACAAGCGCGTGCCCAAGGAGCGCGTGGAGGTGTTCTGCGGCGGGACGGTGGCCGTGTTGGACGACTTCTCGCGGCTGGAAGTGACTCGCGATGGGCGCAAGTCAACGCGCAGTTCTGCGTTGGGGCAAGACAAAGGTCACCAGGCCGCCTGGAGCAACTTCCTGGCCTGCGTGCGCAAGGGCGGCCAGCCGCCCATCCCGTATGAGCACTTGATGGGTGTCACCCGAGCCACTTTTGAGGCAATGCGCTTGTTGCAAGGGGCAGAGACCGGAGAATAAAAGCCGGAATCGTGCTGATCCTGCTTGAGAATGCCTGGATTGATTGGTAGAATGAGAGTAGGCCTGGGAACATTATCGGATGCGTAACTATTCGGTCGGAGGTGTATCGTAGGGACAATTCATGAATTGCCTCTACGATACACCTCAAATTTGGAGACTTTCTTCAATCTAAGAGTAGTTACTAGGATGCTGTTTTATCAAGTGAGGTGGGCATGGCGGAAAAAATACTTGTCGTAGAAGACGAGATCCCATTACAGGAAACTCTGGCATACAATTTGAAGCGACAGGGGTATGAAGTGCAGACCTGCGGTGACGGCGGCGCGGCGCTGGAGGAGGCGCGGACTTTCGCTCCCGATTTAATCCTGCTGGATGTGATGCTGCCGGGCATGGATGGGTTTGAGCTGTGCCGGATTTTGCGCCAGGAAATGAACACCCCGGTGTTGATGTTGACCGCCCGGGATGATGAAATTGACCGGGTGGTGGGCCTGGAAGTGGGCGCGGACGATTACATGACCAAACCCTTCTCGATGCGCGAACTGCTCGCCCGGGTGAAGGCCATGCTGCGGCGGGTGCGCATGATGCGGGACGAAGCGCGCAAGACTGCCGAGGGGCTTCCGGAAACCGCGGCAGCGCAGTTGCTGACGTTTGGTAACTTAGTGCTGGATATAGGACGGCGGGAAGTGCGTCTCAATGATCAGGCGCTGGCCTTTAAGCCCAAAGAATATGAACTGCTCTTGTTTCTGGCCCAACACCGCGGGCAGGTGCTGACGCGAGAATTCATCCTGGAGCGGTTGTGGGGCTGGAACTTCATCGGCGACAGCCGCACCGTGGACGTCCACATCCGCTGGCTGCGGGAGAAGATTGAAGCCAACCCGGCCATTCCCAGCCGGATCATCACCGTGCGTGGAGCGGGGTATCGTTTTGACGGGTAGCCTTGGCTGGAAGAAGGATCAACCATGATGCGAAACAGCTTATTCTGGCGGATCACCTATCCGTACATCCTCCTGGCCATTGTGATGATGGGCGTGCTATCCTTGTTTCTGACGGGTTTCATTCGCGGCGTGTACCTGGAACGCACCGAGACGGGGCTGTTTTCGGGGGCGCACGTATTGCGCGAGGAGATCCGCCCGCTGATCGCTGCCAACCCGCAGGATCCGCGCATCGACCAGGCGGCTGATATGTTTGGTCGGAATTTTGATGCGCGCGTGACGATCATCCTGGCGGATGGGACGGTGGTGGGTGAGTCGGAGAAGCCCATCGAGGAAATGGAAAGCCATTTCGTGCGCCCCGAGGTGCAGCAAGCGCTGCTCAAGAAAGAAGACTCGGAGATTCGCTACAGCGACACCCTCAAGGCCGAATTGGTCTATGCGGCAGTGCCTGTGTTGGAAGGGGAGCATGTGGTGGCCATTGTGCGTCTGGCGACCCCGTTTACCGCGGTGCAGGGAAAATTGAATGAATTATATGGGTCGCTGCTGCTGGCAACGGGCATCGCCACGGCGCTGGTGGTGCTGTTTGCGTTTTGGATCACCCGCTATACGCTCAAGCCGCTTAAGAACCTGTCACAGGCTGTGGCTCAGATGACAACCGGCGCCTTGCCGGATATCGCCGAACCTTCCGGGAAGGATGAGATTGGCCGGCTTCAGTCGGCGTTCAAGCATATGTCTCATGAACTAAACGCCCGGATCGACGCGCACCGCAGCGAGCAGAACCGTTTGGAAGCTGTACTGATCAACATGACCGATTCTATCCTCATCGCCGACGCGGGGGGAGTGATCACGTTGATCAACCCTGCGGCAGCGGAGATGTTCAAGACCTCGATTGACGAAGCCCTGGGGAAAACTTTGATTGAGGTGCTGCGCCATCACCAACTGGTGGAACTGTGGCGCAAATGCCAGATCACCAACCAGCAGCAAATCTCTTCGATTGAGTTGACCACCGACCGGCTGTTCATTCAGGGCATTGCCACGCCGTTGAGCGACTTTTTGGAGGGTTCGATCTTGCTGGTATTCCAGGATTTGACCCGCGTCCGCAAGCTGGAAACCGTGCGCCGGGATTTTGTTAGCAATGTGTCGCATGAGCTGCGCACCCCGCTGGCATCCTTGAAGGCTTTGACGGAAACTTTGAAGGAGGGCGCGCTGGATGATCCGCCGGCTGCGCAGCGCTTCTTGAGCCAGATGGACGGTGAGATTGACAACCTGACTCAGATTGTTCAGGAGCTTCTGGAATTGTCGAAGATTGAATCGGGACGGGTGCCTATCCAAAGGCAGCCGGTTTCTCCATGCGAGTTGATGAATCAGTCAGTGGAGCGGATGAAGCTGCAAGCGGAACGAGCGGGACTGACGCTGCGCGTGGATTGCGCCAACGATCTGCCCCCGGTGCGCGCCGATTATGACCGGATTGAGCAGGTGCTGGTGAACTTAATTCATAATGCGGTCAAGTTCACTCGCCCAGGCGGTGAGATCGTCGTTTCGGCTCGCCCGGAAGGTAGCGAGATAGTCTTCTCGATCCGCGACACGGGCGTTGGGATCGCCCCGGAAGATTTGGAGCGCATCTTTGAGCGCTTCTATAAAGCCGACCGGTCGCGCTCCAGCCGGGGCACGGGGCTCGGATTGTCCATTGCTCGCCACACGGTTGAATCGCATGGGGGGCGCGTTTGGGCAGAGAGTGAAGTGGGGCAGGGAAGTACTTTCTTCTTCACCATGCCCTTGGC
>CAZMMI010000215.1:0-7135 GCA_964567255.1 uncultured Anaerolinea sp. | reverse complement strand
GAATAAACGTAACTACTCAGAACCTGGTAGAAATGTCCCGAATTTGTGGTGTTTGTCGGGGCGAAGCCCCGGCAAACACCACAAATTCGGCCTCTTTTCCAAAAGGGCTGAGCAGTAACGAATAAACAGGAAGAAACTATCCTAAAATTCGGAAGGATGCGATTTTGAGATGTTCACACACCTCAAATTCATGTTTCTTCCACTTCTGGTTGAGTAGTTACCTTTTTATTATATAAAGCACATTCGGGGGGAGGTTGGCCTGCAAGCTGGGCATTGACGAATAAGGAACGGGAGAATGCAAACGCTTTGGACACCCTGGCGGATGAAATATATGATGGATCCTGTTAAATCGGCGGAGTGTGTCTTTTGTCGGGCCGTCAAGCAAGCGGATGGCGCCGATAACCTTGTCGTTTTGCGCGGCGAGAAGGCTTTCGTTATTCTCAACCGCTACCCCTATACCAGCGGGCATATCATGGTGGTGCCCTACGAACATCAGCCCTCTTTTGAAGACCTCGACTCTGCCACGCGCGCCGAGATCATGGAACTCATGAATACCATGATGGTCAGCCTGCGCGCAATTTACAACCCCTCTGCCTTCAATATTGGCGCTAACATCGGCGAGGCTGCCGGAGCGGGCATCGCCGCGCACGTTCACCTGCATGTCGTGCCGCGCTGGTCCGGTGACAACAACTTCATGGCCACCATTGGCGAAACCCGCGTGCTGCCCGAAGCGCTCGCCGATACCTACCGGCGCATCCGCCGCCAGTTGGAAAAAGCCGGCCTGGTCGATTCTGACTAGCCTTTCCCTTCCCAAAGCATGACCGCCAGCCCTTCGCGCGAGCGCGTCAGCCAGATATACCTCGTTACCAAGCGCTTCAAGCGGGTGTAGTAGGCGGTTAATTCTTGGTCTGCTAACGGGCGAAATCCAAAGCGGGCGTAGAATTCTATCAACCCGCTGCGGCAGGTCAGATACAACGGTGGCTCGGCTGCTGCCTGGAGGGTCTCGATCAGGCGCCGTGAAAGGCCCCGGCCCCGCCAGGAGGGTACGACCACCAACGAGGCCAACTCGCGCGTTCCGTCGCCATGCGATTTCACCTGGGCACAGCCAACGATTGCCCCGGCATCATCCACCGCCAGCACAAAGCGCCGCCAGTTGATTCCCATCGGGTTCAAGCGCTCGGAGAAAATCAAACGCCAGATGGCAGCCCGGTCTGCTTGGTTGGCTTTGCGTAACTCGACCGTATCCCCGCTCATTCTAGCGTGTAACGGTGAAAACAACGGTCGTCGAGGTAGCCATGTTCCCCGCCGGGTCGTAGGCGCGCGCCTCCAGCCTGTGCTCGCCCGCCGAAGCCTGCCAGGCAAAGCTGTATGGAGTCGTCAGGTTCTCGCCTACCTGGCTTCCGTCCACCCACCACTCCACCCGCCTGACGCCCAGCGCGTCGCTGGCTTCGGCTTGGAAGGTGATATTCCGGTTGGCCGGCATTTGGATCGTCGCCTGGGCCAGCGGGTAGGTGATGTTTACCAGGGGCGCGGTGTTATCTACCGTCACCTGGATGGTTGCGTTCTCAATGGTCTGGTCCTCACGAACCACCAGCAAGCGCAGCGCGTAGAGGCCTTCCAGCCCATCGGTATCCCAAACGCCTAATAACCCGTCTCGCACCGGGCTGGTTCCATCCGGCGAGACCTGCATCCAGGTTTCAGGGTTCAACCCCGACCCGGCCTGCAGCCGGTAAACCTGGAAGCCATCGCCCGCGGCCGTTCCGCGCAGATCCACCTTGCCGCTCACATAAGCAAACAACTGCGGTGCGGTCAAGTTGACATCGGCGGATGGCGGGGGCGGCTGAATGGCGTCATAGACTTCGGGGGGCACGTCCAAACCGTTTTCGGCGGCCCAGGCGCGCGCCTGATAAGGTGTCACCATGTATACCCGCTCGTCAATCAGTTCGGCGGGGGTGAACACGGTTGCCAGCCTGCCTGTCTCGCGATTAATTTGCACCACCTGGAAGAGCGTATCGGCGGCGGTGGGTTCGTTGCCGCTCAAGAAAATTTCTTCCACCAGGTTTGGGCAGGCTGCCGTGGGCAGCATCCCCGAAGGATCACACACGGTCAGACGGGTCAGGCCTTCGGGCTGGGCCCAATCCTGCACGGGCAGGTCCCGGTCCGAATATTGCAGCAGCGCATACCACATGGCTCCCGCCTGGCGTGGGTCCAGCCTGGCCTCGGATGAAGCGTCGGCGGGCAGCCCCAGCCAGAACACCGCCACATGATCCCGCGTATAACCCGCGGCCCACACCTGGCTGCCATCTTCGATTTGCCCGGCTTTGGCTCCCGCCGGGCGGCTGATCTCAAATGGATTGGGATAGCCCAGGCTGGGGCGCCGTGCTGCCTCGTCGCTGAGCACGTCATGCACCAGATAAGCCAGGGCCGGGCTGATTACCGCGGTGTGCTCTGGAATGCTGTTATCGATCAGCACCCGCCCGTTGGCATCTTCTACAAACAGTACCGGCTGCGGTTCCAGGGTTCCCCCTCCAGCCGGGCGGCCACCGCTCAACTGGCCCAGTGATGGGAATACGCTGTAGGCCTGGGCCAATTCGAGAGTCGTCAACCTTCCACCGGAGCGCAGCAGGCCGCTGTCCTGCTCATCCGCCAGCCCGCTCAAGCCCAGGTTAGACGCCAGCCGCCACACATTCCCCGCGCCCACTTGATCCAGAATCTGGGTCACCGGCGTGAGCGTGTCATTCGCCAGGGCGGTGCGCAGGCGCATGGGGCCGCGGAATGTTTCGTCAGAGGGGGCTTCGGTGAGGGGGTTATCGACGGGGGGCAAATCCCACACCAGGCTGGCCGGCCCGTAGCTGTAAGCAAAGGAGGTCAGCGCCACAAACGGGCTGAGCAGTGACCCCGGCTCGTGGGCGGTCAGGTAGGCTGTCTCACCATCTAATGTAGTATCTCCCAGCAGGGCCAACACCTCGCCGCTGTCTTCATCCAGCAGGGCCGCGCTCACGGCGGTACCTTCGGGCGCATCCATCGGCAGGTTGAGGGTGGGCAGCAGCCCGGCGGCGGGGCAGGCCGTTGAGGTTTGCGCCTGTTCGCCGGTGAGGCGGCGCAGGTATTCTGCGGACAGGCAGGCCAGTTGGGTTTGCAGGTTGTAATCCAACGTGGTGATGATGCGATAGCCGCCTCGCTCCAACCGCTCGCGGCCCAATCTTTCCGACAAGTCCTCGATCACCAGATTGGTGAAGGCCGCGGCGAATTGTTCGTTTTCCGGCGCCGCAGCCTGCACGCCCGGCGCCGCGTCCCGAGCAGTGGTATATTCCTCGGCAGTGATGGCGCCCTGGGCAAAGAGGGTTTCCAGGGCGGCCTGGCGGTTCTCTTCTGCCGCCACGGGCGCGTCCAGCGGATTTAAGGCGGGCGTATCGATGAGGGGAACAAGCAGCACGGCTTCAGACAGCGAAAGTGACTCGGCGGAATGGCCCAGGTACAATTGCGCGGCTGACTCGGCTCCATAAGCCAGGTGTCCGAACGCGGCGCTGTTCAAGTACCATTCCAGCACCCGCGCCCGCCCGTACTGGGTGACCATCTGGGCGGCTAAAACACGCATGCGCAAGGCCCGGCGCGTGGAAGGCGGCTCCTGCGAAAGCAGCAAGTCCAGGGCCAGTTCTTCAGCCAGCGTGGCGGGTTGGGGGTCTCTCAGCTTACGCCAGTTAAAACCTGGGCTGGACCAGAACTGCGGGTCTTTCAAAGCCAACACTACCCGCGTCAACTCAGGCGAAAAATGATCCGGTTGCACAGGGTCGAGATACAAGGCTCTGCGGGGGACTTGCGGGTTCTCCAGGGTCAACAAGAGGTGCTCGCCTGTGCGATCATAGAGGCGGGTGGGCTGCAAGAACAATCCACGTTCCGGATCCAGTAGATCGGGCAGGTTGGAAAGAGAAGGCAAATCGGCAGTCAGGGAGGAATACAGGAGGCTCAACGCGACAGCCGCAGCCATGCCCGCCAGCAAGACCAGCGCGGCTGTCCCGGCAGCCAGGCGTTGGGTGCGGCGTTGCGCGCTGCGCACCAGTTTACCCTGGCGGCGGTTACGGCGAGCGACGAGCAGAAAAAGCTGGTAGGGACGCACGGAGCTAGATCAAGGGGTGCGGCTGGGGGTAGGCGTTCGCGACGGAGCGCGGGTGGAAGTGGGCACCAGCGTCCGGGTGGGGAAGCGCGTGGAAGACGGCGTGAAGGTTTGGGTGATGGTGGCGGTGGGGCGCGGCGTGCGGGTGACCGTGGGCGGGACGGGGGTGTTGGTGGCAGTCGCTAACACGGCAATGCGCTGTTTCGCATAGGCTACCCATTCCGGGTCGACTGCCTCCGCGGGCAGTTCCAGCAGTTGCTTCCAATGATTCGATGCCGCCACCGGTTCATTGATCTCTTCCAACGTGCGCGCCAACCAGTAAAGCAGCTCTGCTTTTTCTTCATCAACATCTGCCATGCCGCGCGTGCGCTCAAATTGCATGTATGCATCGCGGGGTTGGTTGTTGGCAACATACGCCAGTCCAATGCCCATGCTGGCGCGGTAGGAGAAGGGGTTGATGCGGAAGGCTTGCTTGTAATCAGCCAGCGCTTCCGGCGGTTTTTTGAGCGTCATATACAGATCGGCCCGCCGCAAGAAAGCCTGCCAGTTGATCTTATCTTTTTCCAGCACTGTGGTTAAAACAGTCAGAGCTTTGTCGGTCTGATTGGTGGCCTCGTAAGCATTGATGAGCAGGTTCAGCGCTTCACTGTCGTTTGCTTCATAAATGATATAGGTTTCCAGCGGCTCCAGCGATTCGGCCATCTGGCCGTTGGCTTGCATGGCCGATCCCAACAAACGGTAGGCGGGCAGCAGGGTCATATCCAGGTCCAGGGCGCGCTGGGCTTCGGCTTGCGCTTCGACGGTTTTATCTTCGGTCAGGTAGATTTGCGCCCGGTACATTGGAATTAACGGCGAATCGGGCAGCAGCCCGGCGGCTTTTTCCAGCAACTCCTCGGCCTTGGTGTAGTCCTCGTCTGCCAGGGCAAAGGTGATCGAATCCAGGTAGGCGTCCGGCAGGAACGGGTCGATGGAAATGGCCTCGGCTAAATCGGCACGGGCCTGTTTTATATCGTTTTCGTCCAAAGCCAGTCTGGCCCGCGAACGTCCCACGTAGCTGGGCGCAAATCGGGCGTCCATACGGATGGCATCGGTATATAAGTCGATGGCCTCGTCATAGTCTCCTGCCAGGCGGCGGGCCTCAGCCATGTAATAAACGATATCGACCGAGCCGGGCTGCGCCGTAGCTGCCTGGATCATATACTCGTAGAATCCGCTGTAATCTTTGCGATCCAAGGCTCTCAGGCCAATTTTGTAGGCTTCGCTGGCTGCGTGCGGCGTGTTCACGTACAGCGGCGTGGGCGTGTAAGTGGCTTCCAACTGCATCCATAAGGGGGTCACGCCGACGAAGGTGGGGGTGGGCGAGCGTACCACAGCCGAAGCTGTTGCCAGCAGGGTGGGTGTAGGCGCTGTGGGCATGAAAGCCGCGAAGTCATAGGTTGGGGCAGGTTTTTTCTCGCCCAGCAGTTTGGTCAGGCCAAATGCTGCTCCCACCAGGAGCGCAACCACGCCCACAGTGATTCCAATGGTCATGATCGTTTTCTGGCGCATGGCTTTGGCGTCAGGTTCGTTGGTGGCGGCGGTTTGCCAGTTCCGTTTTTGCACCTTCATGGGTACCACAGGGTTCTCTGAAGGCGGAATTTGTCCCAGCACCACCAGCCCGCGGCGCGCCGAGGCATTTTCGGGATCCCTGCGCAGCACTTCGGTCAGGCAGAAAATGCGCTCTTTGCTGGTGTCCACCAGGGCGCTCATCCACAGCCAGTAATCCGGATTGGATTGGTTGATCTTTAACAGCCGGGTGTACAAATCGCGCGCGCGATTTCGATCGCCCGCTTCGACCGCCGCTATTGCTTCTTCGCGCATTTTCTCTTCGGGAGTAGCCATGTATTGAGTTTAGCACAGGCGTTAATAGAGGGCAAGTGGAGTGTTAGGAATTGGTGAGAAAAATAACCGAAACATGGAATTTCACGCCGGCCTTTCCTGGAGACCCGCAGAAGGGCGTTTTGACAAGTTATAATGGGTTCATGAACGCTAAAAAATTTCTGCGCTCCCTGGTGGGTGCTGTCCTGGTTGTGATAGCATCAGCTTGCACGGCATCGCCGGTTCCCTCTACTACTTCTACGCCTACCCCGAACTATGCGTTGACGCCCTATCAGGCGCGCACTAAAACTCCGTCCCCTGTCCGCGTCACCCCCGCCACGCCTACACCTCTGCCTTCGCCCACCGCCACGCCCCAGACCCATGTTGTGGTCAAGGGTCAGGATATGTTCGGAATTGCCCTGTACTATGGTGTCTCCCTGGAAGCGCTCCAAACCGCCAACCCTACGGTGAATCCCAACTTTCTTTCCATCGGCACGTCGCTCATCATTCCCGGCGAAGGCCGGCCCACCCCCACGGTTGCCAACCCGACCCCCACCCCGCTGCCGGTGCAAGCGCTTGATCCAAACTGTTTGCCCAGCCAGGAAGGCGGCCTGTGGTGTTTTGTGGCGGTGACCAACCCCGGCGGCAGCCGCCTGGAAAGCTTGAGCGCGCGCTTGCGCCTGGCTTCGCCCGCCGGCGAGTATCGGGAGGTAGATGCCTATAGCCCACTCAATCTGCTGGAGCCTGGCGCGCAGATGCCTCTGGCTGCTTACCTGCCCGGTCCATTGCCGCAAGAGTTTCAGATCACTGGCGAAATTCTCACCGCCTTACCCGTCCCGGCGGAAGATACGCGTTATCTGCCCGCCCGGTTGGAGGGGGTGGTTTTTGAGGTTTCCCCCGGAGGATTGAGCGCGGAGGTGAGCGGGGAAATCGTGGTGGAAGGCGAAACGCAGGCCCAGACCGTCTGGGTGGCGCTTACGGCTTATGATGCTGCGGGGCAGGTGGTTGGCCTGCGCCGGTGGGAGAACGAAGAACCCCTCCCGATTGGGGAGAGGTTCAAATTTGTGGCACAGGTATACAGTCTGGGCCCGGCCATTGCGCGCGTGGAGGCTCTGGTCGAGGCTCGCCCTTAGGACCGTGTCAAACCGTGGTCGGTTGTGAATG
>CAZMMI010000214.1:0-7191 GCA_964567255.1 uncultured Anaerolinea sp. | reverse complement strand
ACGTTTCGATGATCGCACGGTAGTATTCTCTGATTTCGGCTTCCATGCCAAAGAAGGCGATCCGGCCAATCTCAAAGTGTGTGAGCCGTTTCATCATAATGAACGTATGATTGTCGAAACTGTCCTTTCCATGTTGACCACTGTTTGCCATTTCAAAAAGGTTATGCATCGCGTTTGGGACTACTTCAAGGCTCGCTTGGCTTTCACGATGGCCATTTTTAATTTGCTGGTCAGTTGGGATGGTTTCCATCCTGACCCCGATGGCTTCGTTCACATTTCCATCGCCTCCTTCAGCTTATGAGCGGCGAACTAGCACCATTGGTTATATAACTTTCTCTTACTTCAACAACTGCTGCGCCCAGGCCAGGGCTTGCTGCGCCATCGGCAGCAGCTTCTGCACGGCTTCGCTGGCGCCCACCAACCCGGTCAGCGTGGCGACCACACTCTCCAGTTTGGGCAGCACCAGGTGCTTCTTCGGCTCGGGCTTGGCCAGCTGCGTTTCAGCGTTTTGAACCACCACCTGGATGTCTTCAGCGGTTTCTTTGTCCAGCCCGGATTTGGGTAGGGCTTCGCGGAAATCCTTTAGCGCTTCCAGCACCTGCTCTATCTTGACCGCCTGGTTGGACACCACATTGCCCTTACCGGTCACAAAGGTGTTGCCCGTAGCATCCCCGCGGATGGTGACGCTGTTGACGTCGCCGTGAACGACCTTATCCCGCCCGACGAAATCGCCCCCGCCGGTGTTGACGTTCCCGCCGATATACGCGCCGTCCACATGGGTTGGCTTGGGGTTCTTGCCTTTCTTCTGTGCCATTTTGCCCTCTCTTGAACTTCAATTCCTCTTGAATAAATTCTAGCACGCAATGGTTGTGGATGAGAGCGATTCCTGGAGAATTTGTACCCATTCGTGCAATTTATGGATAAAGGCTGGCGATTCTGAAAAATAAATTAAGCCCACATGACTCCGCGACCAATAGATTCAGGTAGAGTCAGGTTTTAGTTTTCAGAACACAGAATTCTTGGATTAGAATCAAGAATCCGCCAAAGAGAGTACTACCCGAAAGCCGAGATTGATTTCAAAAAGGTCGGGGACACCCCAATAGCGGAACCAACAGCGTGTGTCGCGTCCGCTATTGTTCCATGCCCCGCCGCGCAATGTAAATTCCGAATCCTTGTTGGTGCGGGTCCACTCCAAAACATTGCCACTCATATCCCAGACGTCGCTTGGGGTGATTCCTTGCGGATAAGTGCAGACCGCGGTTGTGCCCAGTGCCCCCGACTCTCTGGTGTTCGCAAACCGTTGATAAAACTCTTCTCCCCATGAATATTCGCGTCCATCCGTTCCACGAGCGGCCCTTTCCCATTCTTCTTCGCTGGGCAGGCGCACCGTGTACCCTTCTGGAAGCTGCCCGTTTTCC
Organism: uncultured Anaerolinea sp.; assembly: GCA_964567255.1. Lineage (GTDB taxonomy): Bacteria > Chloroflexota > Anaerolineae > Anaerolineales > Anaerolineaceae > Anaerolinea. The sequence goes on along the minus strand of CAZMMI010000214.1, from coordinate 5,773 downwards.
TTCATCTTCTCGGAACGCCAAGCTGCGTAGGCTTCGGCTTCGTACCAAGTGACCCCAACTACAGGGAAAATTGGATTATTTACGGTGGGGTCGCCCAAATAACGTGGCTGGATCCTTTCACCTTCTTCTTTCCATTCCCAGCCGGTTTTGCTCCAATATTTTTTTGTCCGATAACCGCCCGCAGAGATGAATTCAGCGAACTGTACGTAGGTGATGGGGAATTGAGCAATCCAATAATCATAGTGAATATTGAGAGGTTCTTTTTTGCGCGAGTGCAGAAATTCGCCAGCCGGGATCTTGATAAAGTTGTTTAGTCCATCCGGTTTCCAACCAAGCTGCCCCAGGGACATCCCCGCGCTTCTCCGCAGGCGTTTCTCCACTGTTGCACTTTGCATAGTTGGAACCAGGGCTTCGATTATCTTCTCCAAAACGGGTTTGGTCACCCCCACTGCACGGGAATCGCAGGCCGCTTCGCCGGCCAGGGCCACCGACGCGCCGGGCTGGCCTGGTTGTTGTTCTACCAGTAGTTCCAACACCCGACCGGCTGCCCGTGGCATTTGCTGAATCAAACCTACATAACCTACTGTCAGCAGTAGCACCTCTCGCCAAGCAGGTTCGTCGATATGATCTTTGATCTGATCGAAGATCACCTCGGCTTGCCCTTCGGCTTGCAGGGCCATGCCAACCCCGGCTAAGTATTCCTCGAACGTCAGGTGGATGAAGCCGTACTCGCCCGGGGCGCGCTCCAGCAGTAGGGCAGTATGCTCATGCACGTCCTCAAGAAAATCGCGAGCTTTCTTTTCCGCATTTTCTTCTCCACGAGTCTCATACAGGCGGCGCAACTCGCGTTGAAGGTCCTCGCGCTTGACCAGCCCCACCCCAGGGTTGATTGTGTGCATCCACAAGGCCAACGGGGCCAGCAGGCGCACGGTCGCAACCACATCCAAATCCCGTCCCACGGTCCGCCCGGTCATGCTGCGGGCGCGGTTCCAGGTAGACAGCATGGTGCGCACGTACTGGTCATAAAGCTCCACGCGCCGCTCCGGCAGGGTTACGCCCTGGCGCTTCATCACCGCCAGGATGGTCAGCAGCAGGGGGTTGGCAGCCAGCCGGCGCACGCCTTCGCTGCGCTTCACAGCTTCAACTAATTCCTGGCTTTCTCGGGTGGCGTCGAACCTGGCGGCTGCCCCCCCTCCCTGGGATTGGCGTTCCAGAATGGCGGTCCATTTATGAGCGAATTCGGCAATCTCTTCGTCGTCGAAATCGACCAAGGTAGCCTCCACCAGCCCTTCCGCCGCCGGACGCACATCGCGGTAACCAATCACCCGGCTGGTGAGGATAAACTTGTTGCCCTTGTTTTTATGCGCGGTGAAGTAGTTCACCACCCGCTCGACGACCGTATGGCGCATGTCCAGGTTCTTGACCTCGTCCAGCCCATCCAGCAGTACTAGGGCGCTCCCATTTTTTAACGCCGAGCGTAGCATAGTACCCACAGGCCAATCCTGGCAGGTCTGGCGGAAATACTCCTCGATGAACTGGTCGAGGCGTATATCTTTTGATTCGATCTCATTAGCGTAAGCTGCCAAGGGGATCAGCACGGGCAGCCGATCAGCCAGTCCTAATTCCCCGCCATTTCCAATCGCACACTTAACGGCCAGGTACTTGAGGAAGGTGCTTTTGCCCGCACCGGGGTCGCCCAGCAGGATCAATCCGCCGTTTTTGCGCAGTAGGTCTAGCACCGGCAACGGTGCGGAATATTTGATCTGTTCTTCTTCGTTTTCCTTCAGTCTTCTGCCTGCCAATCGTGCTTCTGCGCCCCAGGTCTCTGCCCCTTTGGGCAACTCCCGCCGGGCTTTGAGAGGCACATACAGATCAAGCAGCGGCACGCGCATCTCGATGGTGTCGCTGGGGCCAAAGCCCTTGAAGCTCAGGTAGCGGTAGCGGTCGGCCATGAATTGCAGATAGGCTGCCCGAACCTGATCCGCCGGCTCAGTAGGAGGCTTAGCGGGCTGAGGGACAACTCCGGGTTGTACATAAACGTTGCCGTTCACCCCTTCAATTACCACCGAACCGTCGCCGGCCCGCGTTACCCTATCCCGCCCGACGAAGTCACCCCCGCCGGTAACGACATTCCCGTCGACCTGCGCTCCTTCAACATGGGTAGAAACAGCAGCCACTGGGGCGCGCTTCTGAAACAGCTTGAACCACCCCAGGATGCCTGAAACAAGAACAGAGACGATCGACACCAGGGCCTCGAAGCCCGCAATCAGGTCGGAATTAGGCGCGATCCACTGTGCCAGCGGCGGGAACCAGAGGAAGGCTGTGCCGCCACAGAGGAAGATAAAGAGAATGAGTATGATCCAGGGCCATTTGGCTTTCATCCCGCCTCCACGTTTATCTATGCTTCCCGCTCGATCAGGGAATCTTTTTCACTTACCGATTGTCTCTTGACATGATTCTACTCAGTATTTTGGTCTTGACTTCTCCAAATTTTATCTGAATATGTCTGTTCTTAAAATTCGTGCCCATTCGTGTCATTCGTGGAAAAATTCTTCTCTTATTCCCCAGCCCTCGGGGAGAGTCAGGAATCAGGATTTAGAATTCAGAATACAGAATCCGCCACAATTCCTGTGCGCAGAGCGGGGGAGAGAATAAGCCGGAAACCGATGTCGTTGTCAAAGAGGTCAGGGTCGTTCCTGTCACGGTACGCACAGCGCGCGAGCCACTCATTGAGGTCCCACGACCCGCCGCGCAGCACCCGGCGAGCACTCTCGGCCACCTCCTTCCGCTGCGCCTGGTGCACATAGGGGTAAGGGCGATCATCGCTGAGCGTCCACTCCCACACGTTGCCGCTCTGGTCGAAGATCTGTCCTTCTTTAGACCCTTGTGGATACATACCCACTGGGCTGGGATGCCCGATTTGACTATCAGCTATGTTTGCGCGTTCCTCTTTCCAATCCTCATCTCCCCAGGCATACCTGCGTCCTTCCATTCCGCGCGCAGCCTTTTCCCACTCCGCCTCGGTGGGCAGCCGAATAATAAGCTTCTGGTCTGCAAAGTCTTGCCACATTTGCTTGACCACTGCGTTTTCTGCCTTAGCTGAGAGCTGATGGCTAACGGCTAAAAGCTTGCTATTTACCCACTTTGCGTAAGCCATCGCTTCGAACCAACGTATGCCCATCACCGCACGATTAAGTGTTGCAATTTGATCTTGCCACCCATAGGGCAGCCTATGGCCCTGGCTTCCTTGCTCCTGAACAAAATGGGCATATTGCCCCACCGTCACCGGATAGCGTGACATCCAGTAATCGTAGGGAATCTCCAGTGTTTGCGGGTTGCCGTATTCGTCATCGTAAGAGCCTTCCTCCCCTTTGCGGCTGCCCATGACAAACGGCCCGGCGGGAATGCGCACGAAGCCCAGGCTTTCCTCGGGTTTTCCCCGGAACAGCACCGGCAGGCCTAACAGCTTTGCGTCAAAGCGCGGGTCGCCCAGCTTGCCCAGCGTGTCGCCGGCTTCGGCCCGCTCGCGCGCCGGCAGGCGGCCTTCTTCCACCAGGCGCGTTAACCAGCGGCGCAGGCGCTTGACCAGCACGCCGGTTTGTTCGTCGCCCGCGGCCCGCTCTTGCAGGCGCAGTTCCAGCAGCGCCGTACCGGCCAGCGCTGCCCGCCGCCAATGCGTGTCCTGCAATTGCTCGAATTCCTCGGGCATGCCCGGCACAAGCGCTTGCAAGGCGCTCAGCGCCTGCCCCTCGCCGCCCTGGCGCACCTTGCCAATGGCTAACTGGATCACCTCGCGCCACCATTCCAGCGAGTTTCCTGCCAGGGCGCAAATGCGCGCATGGAAATCAGCCTGGTTGGTCAGGTGGCAGCCGGCCAGGTATTCCTGGAAGGAGCGATGGGGGAAGGAATAGATGCCTTTCTCACGAGCAATCAGCAGCCCTGATCGGCGGTCAAGATATTCCACCAGCACATCGGTTTTTAAATCTTCGGGGGTGGTTTTGCCGAGGATTTCCAGGATGGTTCCCAAGGGAATATCCGCTGGGGCATCTTCGCCTCGGCTTTCTTCGTTCAGCAGGCCTTGTTTTTCGTGCACTTCATACGCCAGGCGCGCCATGGCCGAGCGCAGGTCGCGCTCATCCATCCCCAGCACACGCGAAATGCCGTAATCCACCAGGGGCTGGCCGTCCGGGCCTTCGGTGATGCTCTGGCGCTGCCATTGGGTCAGCAACAACTGTACCGATTGCTCGTACAGGTCGGCGCGGTCTTCGGGCAGGCGCTTTTGGCTGGCGTTCAGCCCGGCGATCAAGGTCAGGAGCAGCGGGCGCGATGCCAAATCTGCCAGGTAACGGCGCTGCCACATCACGGCTAACAAGCCGTTGGCGCGCGCCTCGGTCTCGATCGAATCCCATTGAAAAACCGCGCGGGCAGCCTGGTACCACTGCTTGACAAAGCCTTCGACCTGCTTTTTACTAAAGGGCGCCAACGCCAGGATGTCGAACTTGGGTAACTGCCAATGCGGGTCGGCGTAAGCATAAGGCCGGGCGGTGAGAATGGCGCGGGAAGATTTGGAAATATCACCCAGGAAGGACTGGATGGCTTGCAGCAGGCAGGCCCGGCGCTGCCCGGCTTCGGGCACCTCGTCCAGGCCGTCCAGCAGCAGCAAGACCGCGCCCTTGTCCACGCGCGCCCGCAGGCCGATCAGAGCCCACTTGGCGGCTTCCTGGCCGAGCAGATCCACCATGTGCGCCTGGATGGTCTCCCACAACATGCCGGACGTGCCGCATTTGGCTTCCAAAGGGATGTGCCGGGCCGCTTTACGTAATACGATGCGCAGTGGCAAGTACCCCCGGATTGCTTTAGGCAGCTTTTCGCTCTCGCCGGTCAAGATGGACTGGGCCAGGCGGTAGGTGAGGTAGTTTACAAAACTGGTCTTGCCCGACCCAGCATCCCCTAGCAAGGCCAGATGTTTATTCTTGGCCTCGCAGACCACCTCCATCAACGGGGCGCGGCCTTCCCCCTGGCCAAGCGCAAGGCGGCGTCCAAACCGGCGGTGGTCTTCCGTTCCGTCGTTGGGAGCGCTGATCACGTCCAGGTCGGTGTATACATCCGCCAGGCGCAGGGTGTCCTGCTGCAAGGGGGAAGGCGCCAGACGCGGATCGATGATGCCCAGAGGCAAGTGGCTGCACTCCTCTGCCAGGGCGCGCAAATAGCCACGCAGGAACAGGTCGCCGATCTGCTCGCCGGAAACCTCCAGGCGGTTGCCCTCGCCCACCACGATGATCATACCGCTAGCGTTCCCGTTAATGGTCACGCTGCGCGTGGCAATGCCCTGCACAAAGGGGTCCAGGTTGGGAGCCGAAGCGAGCGGCGAACCGCCCGACTCGCGTAGCTTCGCTTCTAGGCTGGCCTGTTCAGCCTGCAACTTAGCAACCTGTAGGTCGACTTCAGCGTCACCAAACACATCGCGGACAGTGTCCAGGCTGCGAATTTTTTCAGCGATTTGATCCAGGCGTTTCTGTACATCGTCCATGCGCCACCCCCGAGAAAGGTATATGACTGATTGTAGCCAAATCGGCGGGGCGGGGCAAGAAAAACTATCCATCGACGCTTATTGCTCAAAAAGAGGGTACTTGCAATAACCCACTCGTATGTGGTTTAGTAAAAGTAAGAATTGTCTCCATTGAGACACACCTAACGTAGCTGGTTTCCCCAATAATATAGATTTCCAATTTTCAACGAGAGCTGGGTAACGGGGAAAAAGGCAAGACCTGCA
>CAZMMI010000213.1:2055-7282 GCA_964567255.1 uncultured Anaerolinea sp. | reverse complement strand
GAGCGTCGGATAAATTGAAATGATTGCTAAATCACACTTTCCGGTCATCCCTTCTATAATAAGAAGTACGTGACATAATTCACTACATCCTTATGCGTTTAAAGGCAAAATTCTAGGATAATGTTTCCTCGCAGGTTGTGTTAATGGATTTTGGCATAGCTGAGGTGTGGACATTGCCCAATCTTCAACCTCAGCTAATTGGTCATTAAAAAAACAATAAAAGTGTGCGTTGTAGATCGGGCTGAAACCCGTCGAATTTCTTTCAGTTTTTTTGTTGATGAAAAAGTGCATATTCGTCATAGGGTTTCCTGAGACGTTTGCTGAATCGAAATGCTGTAAGCCGGCAACCAATCCATATTTTTTATTTCAAAGTGAGGAAAATGAACAATGTCCGCAGATATCACGATCGACGCTCTTGTTCCCGCTGAAATGGCAGCCAAAGCTGAGACCGTTGGCATCAAGAAAGCAAATATGCCATTCTGGAACTTGTTTTTGCTGGCTGTTCTGGCTGGCGTGTTTATCGGTTTGGGCGCGATTTTCGCGACGACTGTAAGCGCTGGCTCGATTGGGATCAAGGATGCAGCAGGAGTTGCCGCTTACACGACTGCTTTGCCCTACGGTGTCATTCGCTTGATCACTGGCCTGTGCTTCACGTTGGGACTCATCCTGGTTGTGGTTGGTGGCGCTGAGCTGTTCACTGGTAACAACCTGATCGTCATCGCTTTCATTGATAAGAAAGTCACTTTTGGGCAGTTGATGCGCAACTGGGTTTTTGTCTATCTGGGCAACTTTGTTGGTTCTGTCTTGACTGCACTGATTATGTTCTTCACCAAGCAATATATGTTTGATGGCGGCTCGATCGGCATCAATGCTCTCAATATCGGTGAAGCAAAAAGTAGTCTGGATTTTATCCAGGCAATTGCGCTTGGCATCATGTGTAATGCGCTGGTCTGCCTGGCCGTATGGATGTGTTTCTCGGCTCGTTCTGTGACCGGAAAAATCTTGGCGATCATCCCGCCGATTTCAGCCTTTGTGGCTGCGGGTTTTGAGCACAGCGTTGCCAATATGTATTTCATTCCTATTGCGCTCTTTATCAAAAGCTGGGGAGATACAAAATTTTTTGAGTTGATTGGCAAGACTGCCGGAGATTTTCCGAATCTCACCTGGGGAAATTTCCTGGTCGGTAACTTGCTCCCTGTTACCATCGGCAACATCATTGGTGGGGCCGTGATGGTTGGCGTAGTTTATTGGTTTGTCTACTTGCGTGGAAAGAAAAGCGCCTGATATTCGGAGGAGAAGAATGCCCAATGAATGATATACCGATTAAGATGCTTATTATCTTCAACTCGCTTTGGTGACGGCATGGAGCGCGCATCCTGGCTCGACAAACTAAATTCGGACCCGGCGATCTCCTTTCTGCTCTTTCGCACGCGCCCGATCCTGCTCAATGGGCTATTCATCGCCTACCTGATTTGGGGCCAGCCGCAGCTGATGGAACGGCTCAACGCCTCACAGGACGGGCGCGGCGATTGGCAGTTGGGCGGGCTGCTGCTGATCGTGCCGCTGGTAGAAATCATCGGCATTCGGCTCAAGCGCCAGGTCAGCGCGTATTTTGCCTGGCGCTACCCGCGCCAGGGAACCAGCGTGTACCTGGAGTTTGTGTTTTGCTTAACCGCCATTTTTCGCCTTACGCTGTTTTTTTTCTATCTGATCGTAGCGTTCCAGGTCGGCGGTGGCAAGCCCTTCGGGCTGCTTTCCGAGGGCTTGCAATGGCTGATGGTCGTGATGGTTTTTGTCATCGGATTCATCGAAACGCTAGCCATCGTGCTGGCGTTTCCCCTGAATCATGTAAAGATCAACGGGAAGCCCCCGCCAGGGTCGAATCTGCCCCTCGAACGCTGGCTGCAGAAGGTCTTCTATGGACGCACTCCGGAACAGATCGACTTGAAAATCGCACTGCTCGGGCTGCTGGGCGACCTGCTGATGCTGGTGTTCTCGGCGGTGGTGTACACGGTTATGTGGGATTTCGTCACGCAGGGAAACGGGACAAAAATGGAGGCAGGGGACTACCTCGGCTTGACGATTTTCTTCCTGTTGGTCTTCCTGCCCCTGCGCATGACGGGTCTGGTCGACGAAATGACCACCCAGACAGGCAAATGGCAGCGGGTGATCTCGGTGGTGAGCCTGGCGGCGGTCTGGCTGGCGGAGATGCTGCGGCTGCACTAGCAGCCGAGCACCGGAAAAGATCAGGACGCGGTAAAGGTTTGTTTGCGGTGACGCAGCACATTCCGCCAGTTGAATTGCCTGATAAGGAATACCCGTTTTTGCTCAGCACGGGGCGCGTACTCTATCATTGGCACGGTGGTGAGATGACCCGCCGGGCAAAGGGCCTGATGGAAGTCTACGGACAATCGCTGATCGAGGTCAATCCAGACGATGCAGCCAAGCTGGGCATCAATGGCAAACGGAAGGTGCGCGTGACCTCTCGGCGCGGCAGCATTAAGGCTGAAGCCTGGGTGACCGACCGGGTTCCACCGGGAATGGTCTATGCCAACTTACCCTTCCCTCAGGTAGCAACCAACTCGTTAACTATTGCTGCGCTGGATCCGATCGCAAAGATTCCCGAGTACAAGGTCTGCGCGATGAAGGTGGAACTGGTCAAAGCGGAGTAGTTAAGAATCCTTCTCTCCTTGTGACAGTTAATAGACGGCAGCAGATTGCATTCGTGTAACCTGCTGCCGTCATCATATCCATAAGGGGCAACACCTGGGATTGGCGTAAAGCCGAAAAACATTCCTGAATTGACCTTATATAGAATAGGTGGTTTAATCGACGCAATGAATGACGGAAGAGTAACACTCAGCTATCAACAATTTACCCGTGAAAGCATCGAAATAGTTCAATCGAACATGGCGGTTGAAGTGCCTGTATCCCTTACCGTGAACGGTCAGGTGTGGCTTACTTTTCAATGCACCCCCGAAGATTTAGGTGCTCTAGCGATCGGTTTCTTATTTAATGAAGGATTCATCCAGACAATGGGTGAGGTTGAGAATATCCACATCTGTGAGAATAAAGACAACGTAGACGTGTGGCTAAATCATTCGGTGCACAAACCTGACTCCTGGCGGCGTACATCAGGTTGTCATGGAGGGGCGAGTTCCGCCGACCTGGAAAGCGATCATTTTGAGCCGGTTACCAATCCTGTGGTGATGAATCCAGAGCAGATCTTTACTTTGGTGGATCATTTCTTGAGCGAACAATTACCTCACTCAGAATGGGGTGGAGTTCATACCTCGGCATTGGCCGATGGCGCAAATCAATTGTTCCAGATTCATGATATTGGGCGGCACAATACATTTGACAAAATTTCTGGTCGCATGCTCCTTCAGAGGATCCAAGTACAGATCCCCATTTTGCTCACAACTGGGCGGATTAGTTCTGACATGGTCCAGAAATCGATCCGAATGCGCTCTCCTATGCTCATCTCCATGCGCTCTGCCAGTGTATTGGGTGTCACTTTGGCGGATCAATGGGGGCTTTCGCTGATTAGCGGAGCCCGGCGCGGGCGATTCAACCTGTTGTGTCACCCCGAGCGCGTCAAATTTCCTTAGATCTAAAGAGGTCTGATCTGCATGTATTCAATCGTGATTCAGGCAGGTGGAAAATCGACTCGAATGGGACAAGATAAGAGTTTCCTGCCTGTCTGTGGCAAGCCTCTGTTTGAACGCGTGATGGATGCCGTCATGTGGTTAGGGGATGAACTGGTGATTACTTCGAATGAGCCTGAAAATTACCGTCATTATCGGGCTACTGTGGTGAGAGATGAGTACTTGGGTGTTGGGGCACTGGCGGGCCTTCACGCTGGGATCAAGGCAGCGAAGAATGACTTGTGTATTGTTGTTGCCAACGACATGCCCTTCATAAGCGTTGATTTGATCGCCTACATGCAAGAACAGACTTACCCGGAAGTGGATGTGGTAATTCCGTTCACTACAAAGGGGTACGAACCTTTTCATGCTATTTACCGAAGGTCAACCTGCCTGTCGGCGATTGAAAAGGCCATTGTGACGCAAAAGCGAAGAATCGTTTCATGGTTTGAGGATATTCACGTGATGGAGATTGATGAAGCTATCGTACAAAAATATGATCCGAAAGGCCTTGCGTTTTTCAACGTTAATACAGTGGAAGACTTGCGCTTCGCCGAATCGGTGTGCGCACAGTCGTGAAGAGTGACCCTATGAACATATGGTGGATCCGACGTGATCTGCGATTGATGGACAATCCGGCCCTCACGGCAGCCTTGCAGGAGGGTAGCGGGGTTGTTCCGGTTTTTGTGTTAGATGAAAAGCTGCTGGCTGCTCCTGCTGAAAAGCGGAAGGCCTTTTTGGTGGCGGGCTTACGTGCATTGGAACAGGATTTGCGCCGTTGTAACTCAGGATTGATCATCCGCAGAGGTGACCCAGTTGCCGAAATTCCCCGCCTGGCGGGCGAGATAGGCGCAAGAGCCGTCTACGTGGAAGCAGATGTCACACCGTACTCGAATACGCGAGACGAGCGGATTGGTGAGACAGTCGATTTGCGCCTGGTACATGGTTTGGGGGTTCACCCTGCTGGTGCCGTAACGAAGGCCGACGGCAGCCCATATACAGTCTTTACACCCTACAGCAAAGCATGGCGGTCGTTGCCATTCTCAGGGAGGTTGGAGGCTGCCCCGGTGCAGATGCCGGCGATTCCTGTCTTGCCATCCGAAGCCCTGCCGGACATATCTACGCCGCCGGGGTTCGTTGCAGGTGAGTATGAAGCCCAGCAGCGTCTGGAGAGGTTCTTGGCTGAAGGCATTTACACTTACACAGATGACCGAAACATGATGAGTCAGGAGGGAACGTCAGGTCTCTCGGCATACTTGCGTTTCGGAATGATTTCGCCTCGTCACGCTGTTGTTAGTGCCATGCGGGCGGCTGAGGAAGCAAAAGACTTAGAGGCGCGCAAGGGTTGTGAAACTTGGATCAACGAGTTAATCTGGCGAGAATTCTACCAATCCATTTTGTATCACTTTCCATATGTCCAGAAAGAGTCGTTTAACGTAAGGTTCAAGGGTATGACCTGGCGAGATTCGCCAGAGGATCTCTGCGCCTGGCAGGAAGGTCGCACGGGGTATCCGGTGGTGGATGCGGCGATGCGCCAACTTACTTCGACAGGTTGGATGCATAACCGGGCCAGGATGATT
>CAZMMI010000213.1:0-1955 GCA_964567255.1 uncultured Anaerolinea sp. | reverse complement strand
CCCAGAAGTGATTGAAACAAAGAAAGCGATTGGATTGCTCCAATCGCTTTCTTTGTGGTACGGAAAAGTTCTTAGCGGGCGTTTTCGACGCTGACCAGGACCGCCTGAACAGCAACACGCCAGCGATACGTTTGGGCTTTCTCGTCAAACTCCTTACAGGTCAGTAGAGTCAACCAAGGTTGAGTCTTGTGCTCGAGGATGGATGTGTCGTCCGGCTCGATGAATTTAGTCGAACGTACCTCGTAGATGTATTGCTGACCAAAGGCGTGGATGATAATTCGGTCGCCCCATTTAAGCTTTGCCAGGTTGACGAAGGGACCCGCAGCGCCAGTTTGGTTATAAACATGTCCCGTGATGACGCTGTTGCCTTTCCAGGTTGGGAAAGCGGTTCCGCCAAGCCACCCGGCGGAGTTTCCTAACCAGGTAGCGTCCCATCCATTGTCGCTAAAGGGCAAGCCTACGATCGAGGTCTTAACCCCCAGAGAGGGTATTTCAATGGTGAGATCATTGTAGTCTGTGTAAACCTCAGATGAGGGCTGCGGCGGAATGGATGTAACCACGCTGGGAGCAAAGCCGGTGTCAGGCAGATCTTCTACATCGATGGGCGAGATATTTAGAGTCCACTCGGCGGTCGCTGATGCAACCTGAACTTCTCCGGCGTCGTCGACATCGCCGTCGCCGTTCAGATCCGAGTCGATGGTGGCAGTATTACGAACAGAAGTGATGCCAGTACCAACGCTGAGGTTGAATGTAATCGAAATTTCATTATCCGCAGAGGCCGCATCTGTTGCGCCTAGATCGGGACCGAGGGTACCCTGCCAGATGATACGACCGCGAGGATAGGTTGTACTGGGGCCTTCGAAGTAGCAGAGGGTGGTTGTGGTCGATGAAGAGGAAGCATCGGGGGTGCAGGAGATGCCGAGTGTGGAGGAGCCTGATGGAGCACCTGTTGGGATGGGGTAGCCGCTTGAAGCGCCGACTGCCAGGTAGGTTGTTCCCGCAGGGATGGGGTCGCTGACCCGAGCGGCTATACCCACGATGTTGGAGTCGTTGATCCAGACCATGGTCCAGCGCAATACGGGGAGTCCGTTTTCGTCGACAGTTTTGATTCCCATGGGCGGATCGAATAAACGAGGCCCGAAGGTGACTGGAGTGGGATCGTTGTTGTTGGTTGGGTCACCATCTCCATCTGGGTCGGGATCGTCACCAGATTGCGAACCGTCATCAACCGGATCGCCAGAAGGCGGATTGGCCGACGCGACGGCTGCGTTCTCGAAAGGCCCGTCATCTGCTGGAACGACCCGGACGACCAACACAATGGTTCCAGTCTCACCAGGCGCGAGTAAGTCGCTGCCAGCCAGTAAGTCCGTGTTGCTTGCGCCGTTGAAGGCCGGGTTGACGGTGAAGTCTGAACTGGTCAGTGACTGGATCGTGAACGTGGTTGGCGAGGGGAAGGTTGCAGTGAGGTCATCGCTGACTTGCAGGTTGGTGAGGTTGACGTTGCCCAGGTTTTCTACCAGCAGGGTAAAAGTGACGTCGTAGGTTCCAGCGCTGACGAAATCGACAGAAGCCATATCTTTGGCGACACCCAAGACCGGTGATTGCTCGATACTCACGGTTGTGCTGCCATCATCGGAGATGGGATTGCCCGTTGGCGGGGTTCCGGTGACCGTAGCAATATTCGCGACATCGCCCTGGTCGAGATCATCCTGATCTAGTGTGTAGGATCCGGTGCAAACGAGGGAGTCACCGGGATCGAGCGAGGCTGGTTGGGATGGGGTGCAAGAGAGGGTGCCTAGCAATGGGTCGGAAATTGAGACGTTGCTCAGTGTGACGTTGCCGGAATTGATGGCGGTGAGGGTGTAGTTGATAACATCGCCGATGTTGGCTTCGTCGGATGGTGGGACTACAGTCATGTCTAACGTGCCTGATTTAGTCAGATCGATGGCCGGAGC
>CAZMMI010000212.1:0-7310 GCA_964567255.1 uncultured Anaerolinea sp. | reverse complement strand
CCCCACCAAACACCACAAATTCGGGAGATTTCTACCAGGGCTGGAGTAGTTACGATTATTCTTCTTTTTCCTCAAGTTCGTTCAGCAGCACCTCGTCCTGGCGCAGATTGCGCCAGCGCACAACCAAACTCACCAGGTACAATAACATCACCCCAAAAATCACCGCGTGACCGGCGATCATAAAACTCAAAGTATCCGCAGGACCTTCCATGATAACCTCCTTGTTATGCCGAATGCTTGATGCGCAGGCGCTCGACCCGCTCGCCAAGCTGCCCCAGGCGGATGCGGTGCCACAACAGGCTGATATACACCACCGTGAACACGATTAAAGCGACCATGAAGGTGGTTGACATGGCCGGGGTCATGGCAAACGACCCATCCGCAGTCGGATCGTTCCCGCCAATCACCAGGGGGTGGATGGTGCGGTAAATGCGAATCGAGAAGAAGGTCAGCGGTACGCTGATGAAACCAATGATCGCATAGATGGCGCCGAAACGAGCCCGCTTTTCGGGATCTTCCACACCGCCGCGCAGCATCAGATAGGCCGCATATACCAGTTCCATAATTGTCGCCGTGGTCAGGCGCGGATCCCAGGTCCACCAGGTGTTCCAGATCGGGCGCGCCCAAATCGAGCCGGTGGCGATGTTGATGAGCATGAACACTAACCCAATCTCAATCGCGCCCAACCCAATCAGGTCCCAAATGGTCTTCCGGGTGATCAGGTAGGCAATGCCCGCCACCACAGCGGCGCCAAAGCCCAACATACCCACCCAGCCTGTGGCAACGTGGAAGTAAAAGACTTTTTGTACCGGCCCCATCACTGCTTCAATGGGCGCGTACACAAACACCATGTAGGATGCGAAAACAAGGCCCAGCAGGGCCAGCACATCCACGACAATCAGCGTTTTCGGCCAAGAGCTAATTCCATTCTTCATAAAACCTCCGCGTTATTCTTCGACAACGTACTCAAACACCATGAATGAAATGGCGGTAAACACCACATCGTACACCAGCAACAAATTGATCCACGGCTGAATTTCCACCATCGGCAGACCCTGCAAGTATCCCGAACTGGCCTTAACGGCAGCCACCAGCACCGGCAAGATCACCGGGAACAACAAAATCGGCAAGAGAATATCTCGCGTGCGGGTCTGGACAGCCATTGCCGCCAGCAGCGTCCCTACCGCCACATATCCTTCCGCGCCCAACACAATCACCAGCAGCAGTCCCGGCTGGGCGAACAAGTTGGTGTTGTACAGGATCGAATAGACTGGCAGCACAATGGCCGCCACCACCATGATGAACAGAAAGTTCGCCACTGCCTTGCCAAAGTAAATCGCCGTGCGGTCCACCGGGGCCAGCAGCAGCCCGTCCAGACAGCCGCGGTCTTTCTCAATAGCCAGGGAACGGTTCAAGCCAATCGTTCCGGCAAACACAAACGTCACCCACAACACACCGGATGTCACGCTGAGGCGGTCTTTCACGTTCAACTCCAACGCAAAATTGAAGATGAACAGCACCAGCAGCGCAAAAACGAGCATGGCCGAAAGCAGTTCCCGGCTGCGCATTTCGGCTGCCAGGTCCTTCCAAATCACGGCGCCCAGGGCACGCAGGTAATTCCTCATTGCCCCCCCTTCTGGCCCTGTGCGCGTGCCTTCTCCAAGGACTGGCGGTAGAACGCCAGAAGTCCGTCTCGCGGCATGTCTACTTTGCCAATACTGGCTCGGATCGCCCCGCGCGTGAGCACGTCAAAGCGCGTGGCCAAATCCTCCACCCGGGAAAGATCGTGGGATGTCATCACCACCGTGCGCCCGCGGGCTGCCACCTGGCGCAGAACCGCATCCAACATCTCGCAGGCATCTTGATCTAGCCCGGTGTGCGGCTCATCCAGCAACAGCACATCGGGGTCGTGCAGCACAGCTCGGCCAATGGCCAGGCGCTGCTGCATTCCCCGCGAGAAGGTTCGCACCAGGTCGCGCCTGCGTCCAGCCAGGCCCACCAAATCCAAAATCGTCGAAATCTGCTCATCCAGGCGAGCCACATCATACATGCGCCCATAGAAACGCAGATTTTCTTCCGCAGTTAAATCACCATATAGCAGGGGCATGTGCGAGACAACCCCCAGGCGGCGCCGGACCGCCGCCGCCTGGCGGGGCAGTTCGTGTCCGGCAATGCGCACGCGGCCCATCGTCGGCCCAGACAGGGAAGACAGGATGCGCAAGAAGGTGGTCTTTCCAGCCCCATTCGGACCTAGCAAGGCCACAAACTCACCGCCGCGCGCCTGAAAATCCAAGTTGCGCAGCACCACCTTGGGTCCAAAGCGTTTGATGAGGTGATCAACCTCAATCAAAGGCGCGTCGGTCATGCCTGTTTTTCTCCTCGGGCGTGCAGAATGCGCAAGCGCTCCTTCAATGCGGCGCGGCGTTCTTGATAGGCGTCTTCAGGCAAGTTGCCCGCCTGGTAAAGATCATCCAACGCCAGGATCGCATCTAACAAGGCCTCTTCGCTCTCCTCCGGCTCTTCTTCGGCCACTTCAGACTCAGCGAAGTCTTCTTCCTGCGTCTTGCGCTGGCGGTACAACCAGATGCCTGTGCCAATCAATGCCAGGCCAAATACCGTAGCGCCAATGGCAATGCCGCCAAACGAATTCGTGTCTTCTTTCACGCTGCTCACCTTGCCGGAAAGACGCATATCCAGGCTGCTGCCCGCAGTCAAGGCAGAACCCGTATACATATCGAATGCCATTCCCGACATATCGCGCTGTCCCGCCGACATCAACTGGCTGCTTTCCATCTTCACGCCTTCCGGCGGCAGCATAACAACCACCGAGGCTACGTTCTGTAAGATAGGCAGAGAAAGATCCAGCTTCTTCTCATAAGGCAAGTCAAACGAGAACAATACCTGATGCTGGCTGGTTCCAGGCGCAATGGGAGTCAGGTCGCCAAAGCCGTTTTCTGTCGCCACATAGCGATCGCCCAGCGCTCCGCTCTCAAAGAGCAGGTTAGTAGCACCCTCGGGCAGCCCAAAGGTCAGTGCCGGGACGCCATCCGCCGAAGGGACAATCACCTTGTCGGAGGTGTTTGACACAATGAACAATTCCACCACCTGCACTTTTTCGGCAACGGCGAAGTCAAAGAACACATGCATCCGGTCTACCGTCAACCCACTGGGGTCCGCCGAAGTGTCATAAATGCTGACCGGCAGTTCGGCAACGGCTCCGGTCAAATCGGCTGCGTGCAGGATGTCGGAACCAAAAGAGTATCCGTTGGCGTCCACCTGCACCATATAGGCCATCCCCTCAGTTACAGTGACATCGGTGAATTCGTACACCCCGTCGACCGGAGTCGCCGATAGTTCAAAGGACTGGGTCATGCCCTCGAAGCCAAACAACTTCACCGTGATATCCGCAGGCAATGGGCTCCCGCTGGGATTAGAAATCGTCCCGCGAATGGTCAGCGTTGAGCCATCACCAGGCATTGCCGTCGCCGCGGGTTGGGTTTGGGGCTCTTCCGCAACCGGCGATGTGCTTTCGACGCCGCCAAAAGTCAGCGAGCGGATATAGCTCACAGCAGCCCAGCGCTCGCTTTCACTCAACTTGTCGGCAAAGCCGGGCATGCTGCCCTGCCCCGCCGCCACTGCTGACTCAAGCTCTTGGGCTGAAAGTTGGCTCATGCGCTGTTGGTCGGTCAAATCCTGCGTCTGGCCGTCACCACGCCCATCCACGCCATGACACTCGGCACATTCGGCCTCATAAACCGCCCGGCCGGCAGCCATCTCTTCGGAAGTGGTGCTCAAGCTATACACATACGCCAATACGTCCCACCGACTGCGGTCATCCAGGCTATTGACAAAGCCTGGCATCAGTTTTTCCAAATTTCCGTTGGTGATAATCCAATACCAATCGGCAGGGCGAGATTGACGTGCCAGTTCTGGGTTACCGATTTCGGGCGGAGGCTCGGGCAGGTTTCCCGACATGCTCCCATCCCCTCTTCCATCCGCGCCGTGACAGGGCATGCAACTGGTCTCATAAATCGCCTTTCCTGCTGTTGGGTCGGGCGGGACGATTGGGAAGACCGTGCTCACCTCAACGGGTTGCTGCTCCACAGGCTGGGGAGCCTGAGCGTTGGGCGGCGGGGTAATATCTGCGGCCAACGACATGCAGCCGCTCAAAAACGCACCGCTGAAGACCAGAGCAAACAAAATAAAACCGGTTCGCAGTTTCATCCGATACCTATAATGTGGCCCCACAGCGGGCACAGAACTTATCTGATTTACTTACCGGCCGGCCGCATTTGGGACAGAAACCAGCCGACTTTTCCTGGCGATCTTTGCGGCGGTTGGCAATCATAGCCTCCAACTCATCCGCATCCCGAGCCGGAGCGCGGCTCGCAGTTGCATCGGCCCGGCGGGCAGCCACGGCCTGCTCGATGCGTTCCTCGGCTGCCGCATCAGCAGAGCCGCCCTGCAATTCATCCAACCCACGCAGCGCCATTGCGGCCTGAGTCAACAGTTCTGCCCGCTGCACAGGATAATCCTCCTCAGGAACCTTTCCCAGGGCATTGTCAAAATCCAACTCTTGAAGCGCGGTCAACAGCCGATCGCGTTCGGCCAACAATGTGGAACGCCGGTGATCCTGCGGGTCAAGTTCTGGCTCGGTTGCCTTGGCAGTCTTGGCTGCTGACTGAAAGATCGGCCGGCCAATATACAGCCCGACCAGTAAGGCCAGGGTCAAGATCAAGAAAATTGCGCCAATGTCCATGCTGTGCGACTCCGTAGATGAGAGCTTATTGGGCCAGCGGTTCAATCACCGCGATAATTTCTTCCAGGGAAATGAACGGGCCAATTTTTGCATAGGCCAGCTTACCCTCTTTATCGATAATATAGGTTTCAGGCACGCCGCGAATCTTGAACATTTGCGACACGCTGGTGCGCAAATCGGGTCCATTGGGATAGGTGATCCCAAATTTCTGCAGATAAGCCAACGAGTTGGGTTCCGTGTCCACATATGCCAGCCCCAAGAACACCACCTGGTCGCCGGGCTTGAAGTATTGGTAAGCCATCTCCAGTTCTGCCGCTTCTTGCTCGCAGGGTTTGCACCAGGAAGCCCAGAAATTGAGCACAATGACCTTTCCGGCGTAATCGGAGGTGTTGATCATCTCATCGTCGAAAGTCAGCATCTCAATCTCCGGCACCTTCTGTCCCACCTGAATCGGGCCGCTCATCGAGCGGTTCAACCCCCAGGCGATTAATGACAGGAAGCCAAGTAATATAGCAAAGGCCAGCAAGATAATGCCGGTGGGTAGTTTTTTCGGCTCAGCAGCCGGCGGTATTTCATCAGGCGTTTGTATCACTTCTTCTCTCCACAAGACTAACCGATATCGTGTTTCTTCAACGCTTCTTCCACGCGCTTCAAGGTTTCTGCATCCACGGCTGGTACCGAAGGCGCAACCTGCTTCACCGGCGCGCGCATTCGCCGCAGCACCGACACCAGGATCACCACACCTGCCGCAAAAAAGACAACCGGCAAAATATACACCAGCCAGTTCAGACCTTTGCGCGGCGGCTCTGCCAGCACCCGGTCACCGTACTGCAGGGCAAAGTAATCTTTGATCTGCTCGTCCGACCAACCCTCAGAGAGCTTCAGACGGATCAATTCGCGCCACTCCTCACACGCCTGGGTCGGGCATACATCCAAAGGGGTGTTTTCGCACACCGGGCAGTACAACTGTTTTGCCACCCGGTTCACATCGTTATCCGAGGGGGTCGGCTGCTGCGCAAGGGCCGGTCTGGTTTGAATAAGCAAACCGGCAAACAAGGCCAAAGCGGTGATCCAATAGAGATGATTACGTTTCATGCCCGTCCTCGATCATTTTTATTCCTTAACCCATCTTACCAGAAAGGGATGAGATAGAGGTTAACCCTCCCGCTGCGCAACAGGAAATGCTGCGTAGTTTCTGGTACACTAGCCCTATCATGCTTCTGCATCCTATGGTATCTCGCCTTTTCCTCGCCGCGGTCTCGGCCTTGATCCTGGCTTTCTCTGGTATTCAGCCGGCGCTTCCAGCCAATGACCCGCCTCCCGCCTGTGGCTATTCGCCTGTGACTGCCCAGATGCTTTCGCATACATCCCAGGCAGATTGGGCAGGTTGGGTGGCCCAACTCTCCGGTGCTCGCCCGGTGATTCTGGACGGCGTGCCTACGACCATCACCACCCGTTACAGCTATGCTTTATTCAACGGGCAGAAAAACGGTCGCGCCTACGATTACATTCTAACCCAGGCGCGTATGTGGTACGCCGAAAGCCAGATCGATGAGCACGAATTCACTTTCGACGGCCAAACCTGGAAGAACCTGATCATCACCTTGCCCGGAACTGAAAAGCCCGAGGAAATCATCCTGCTCACGGCACACCTCGATAGTACCTCGCCCGAAGCCCACCGGCTGGCGCCCGGCGCCGAGGATAATGCCAGCGGCTCGGCTGCCCTGCTAGAAGCCGCCCGCCTATGGCGCAGCTTTCGCTTCCAGCGCACCGTGCGCCTAATCTGGTTCACCGGCGAGGAACAAGGCCTGATCGGCAGTAAGGCCTATGCTCGTGACCATGACCTCAGCGACGTCCAGGCGGTCATCAATCTGGATATGTTCGGCTACGACGCCGACAACGACCGTTGCTTCGAGCTCCACGCGGGCACCTCACTCGCTTCCCGGCCCCTGGTGAGCTGCTTTGAAGACGCCATCCAGGCCTACCAACCGGACCTGAAGATGGATCGTATCACCACGCTCAATATGCGTTTTTCCGACCACTCGGTCTTTTGGGATGAGGGCATCGGGGCGGTGTTGGTACTCGAAAATCACATGTATAACGGCGCTGAAAATGGCTGCAAGGGCCTCAAGGATACCAATCCCGAATACCATACCGTTGACGACACCTTCAGCACCTTGAACCTGCCCACGGGCTTTGCCATCGCGAAAGCTTCGCTGGCCGCCGCGGCAGGCATGGCGGGTCCCGTGGAAGCCTGCTTTGACCAATCCCCCACGCTACGGGTGGAACAACGCTCGAGCACCCCCAGGCTATCCTGGACTTTACCCCAGGGCGTCAATCAGGTGCGCTTGTTGCGTTCTCAAAACGGATGCGGCGGATACTGGGAGGTGCTCGCCGTCACGGGTATTCAAACCTGGACCGATCTGAAGGCTCTGCCCGGTCACCACTACGCATACCGCCTGGAAGCCTGGGAGGTATCCGGTGGTGGCGTGTGTGCGTCTTTACCCACGGAATGCGTGGTAATTTCAACCTCTCCTATCCTACCCGGCCA
>CAZMMI010000211.1:0-7318 GCA_964567255.1 uncultured Anaerolinea sp. | reverse complement strand
CCCAGCACCAACCCCGGCAACGGAACGATATTCCCCGCGTAACCTGGGTGGCGCACCACCCGATACGGTCCGCTATCGCACACCTTGTGGCCGCGCTCTGTTTGGATGCGCACCGTGCCGGAGAAAAAACGGTTCTCCGCCAAAGCCCACGTCCCAAAGGCATACCCCAGCGCAATCAACCCCAAACCGAGCAGATTGAGCCACGGCGGAAACCTCGGCGACCACGCAAAGCGGTGATCCAGCCCTGCCACAATCAGCAGCGGGAACGAGATGCTTACCGCCATGAGCGGAGCCAGCACTTTGTCCCAGGGCTTCACCCCCTCCGCCGATTCGGACGTCGCCCGCTCGGCCAGTAAACCGGGATGTCTGCGTTCGGCCCACAGCCGCCCGCCAATCCCCGCCGACAAGAATAACAAAGTGAAAACCCAGGCCTGCCACCAGCCCCAATCCCCTGCACACAAGAACAAAACCAGCGGAATCAATAGATAGGTCACCAGCAAACGCACCCACTGCCGTGGGCTCAGGCTGTCCGGATTCGTGTTCATGTATGCGCTCCTCTGAACGAATGCCTGATACCATTATACGGTACATCCGCCGTACAAGGGCACCGTAGGGTTTTCTACTGAGGTCCGGTTCCCTCCGCCGGGCGCACATCCTGGTTGAACACCAGCTTCCAAGCCTCCTGGTGTTTTTGCCAGACCGAGCTTACATAATATCTTCCTGCAAAATCTGAAAGAGGGGAGTTTTCACCGCCGAAGGTCGCCGTGTAGTGCATCAAGATCACATCTTCGTTGAGCGCTTTCACTCTGAATTCACTCAACACGCAGGGCGGAAAATGAATTTGCGGGAGAAGCTGGGCCTCCTCGGCCCCTGTACTGCGCATCCCGCCAATGATCATCCAGGCATCCTCTGCTACCAGAGCCTGAAAGGCAGTCACATCCTGCCGGGTGATGGCATCCCACACACCCTTTTCCAGCGCGATGAAATCCTCTTCCCGGATTGGTTGCATCCTGTTCACTCTCCCTCTCAAAGTTTTCCTCATTTTACCAGCACTCGTCACAGAGGGTTGCCCCAATTAGCATGAACCAGCCCAGTGATAAAATAACACAAAACCATCTTCCTTTTTACACCAAAAGGCCATCATGAAACAATCCATCGTGCACATCGCCCTGGTCGTCCGAGATTATGACGAAGCCTTGGACTTCTACATCAATAAGCTCAACTTCACCCTCATTGAGGATACCTACCAGCCTGAACAGGATAAACGCTGGGTGGTAGTTTCGCCGCCTGGCTCAAACGGAACAACTTTGCTGCTGGCCAGAGCATCCAAACCCGAACAAGAGCCCTTTATTGGCAATCAGGCCGGCGGGCGAGTTTTCTTGTTCCTCAACACCGATGACTTCTGGCGCGATTACAACGCCATGCGCGCCAAAGGAATCCAGTTTGTCCGAGAGCCAAAACAGGCGGATTATGGCATGGTCGCTGTATTTACAGACCTGTACGGCAACCTGTGGGACTTACTCCAACTTAATGCGGACCATCCCATTGCAAAAAGGATGGGATAGCGCGCGCAGGTTTACCGCCGGGCTACCTGTTGATTTTCGGTTCAGGCAACTCGGAGGGGATCGGCTGCGCCTTGCGGAGCAGCACCAGGCCGTAAATGAACAACGGTAAGCAAATCAACACCGTGAGAAGCGCGTTCATGGGCTCCAGCGGTGCGCTGGGGCCGTTGACCACCGCGCCTGGGGTCAGTTCGCCCAGGTTACCCGCGAAGTCAAACACGGCATGCAGCAACATGACCGGCCAAATGGTCCGGTTGCGCAGCAACAGGGCAGCAAAAATGACGCCAAAGAACACGCAGTAAACGATCTGTGCCAGAGCATTGATCAGGTAAGCGCGCCCAGCGATCAGGTTGGCCAGATGCGCGAGGCCAAACAAAGCGCTAGAAACGAGCACTCCTGCATACAGGCCTTTGCGCGTTGAGCCCCATTTTTGCAGTATCGGCGCCAGCACCAGCCCGCGCCCCATAACTTCCTCCACCCAACCGGTCGAGAGGTTGACCAGCGCATAAAGCACCAACACCCCCGGCTGTGGTTCAATTCGGACGGCGCCGGTGAGGAAGTCAGACGCATTGAGCAGCGCGTATGCAACCAGCGGCCAACCCAGCCATAGCGCCCGCCAATACGCAGGTGGTGTAAATCCAGCCTGGCGCGCCCAGTCCAAACGACGCAGGAGCCACCAAAGCACCAACCCCACCAGCCCTTGCTGCACAATGAGCGACGCATAGATTGCAGCCTGTTGGCTCATGTAAGGAACAAACAGGCGCTGCAACGGGATCTCCGTGCTGACGATCGAGAATAGGATTACGATGACCGCGAAAATGACCGGTCGTTGAACAGCGAATGTCTTGATTTTTTGCAACATTGAAACCTTCCTTTGAGCGGCACAGATCTAGCTCCACCCCGTGCCGCCGCTTGATAAGATCGAGCAATCTTATCAAGCGACTGTCTCAAGAAGGTTTCTCATTTGTAGCAAAATTGTCGCGGACAAGCGCCATCTCAAGTAGAGCATGATCTATCGTTAAACAAACAGCCCTTTCCACTTCCCACAACCGGGGAGAAAGGGCTGAAATCTGCTTCTTGAGCCACCGATGGGAGTCGAACCCATGACCTGGCGTTTACGAAACGTCTGCTCTGCCAACTGAGCTACGGTGGCGCGCCGGGTATTATACCTTATCCTGGCCGAAACGCAAGACAAAAAACCTCCCCTGCATTACAATTATCCCATGAACATCGCTATGCTTTCTTTCCATACCTGCCCCCTGGCTATCCTTGGCGGCAAGGATACCGGCGGCATGAACGTCTACGTCCGCGAGATCACCCGCTACCTGGGCTCCCGTGGAATTCATGTTGATGTGTTCACCCGCTCTCAAGATGAGCATGTGCCCCACATCCTCCACGATCTGGGTTACGGCAACCGCGTTGTTCACATCCCCGCCGGGCCTGAAACGCCTATGCGCAAGCAAGAGCTGGCCACCTACTTACCAGACTTTGCCGCCGGCATCCAGGCCTTCGCCGCCGAAAAAGGCATTCACTATGACCTCATCCACTCGCACTATTGGATGTCCGGCATTGCCGCGGAACAACTCAAGGCCGCCTGGAACGTGCCCGTGGTACACATGTTCCACACCCTCGGCTTGATGAAGAACCGCATTGCCCGCCACCCCTCTGAGATGGAAGGCGCCTATCGCACCGATGGCGAGCGCCAGGTGCTGGCTTCCGCCGACCGTATCATCGCCGCCACCCCTGCCGAACTCTCCCAACTGCAATTCCTTTACCAGGCCGACCAATCCAAAATCACCGTCATCCCCCCCGGCGTAGACACCTGCCACTTCTACCACGTCCCCACCGACGAGGCCCGCGAAGCCATTGGCCTGCCCGCAGACGAGCGCATGTTGCTCTTCGTGGGGCGCATCGAACCGCTCAAGGGCATCGACACGCTCATCCGCGCCCTGGCACGCCTGCGCGAGACCGGCGTGCAATGCCAGGTGCCCCACTACCTGGCCATCATCGGCGGCGACCCCAATGCCAGCGGCGAAAATCTGTCGGATGAAATGGCGCGCATTCAGGCGCTGTGCCGCGACCTGGGCCTGGACGACCTGGTTCTTTTCCTGGGAAAGCGCGACCAGACCACCCTGCCCTACTACTACTCAGCCGCCGATGTGCTCATCATGCCTTCCCACTACGAATCCTTTGGCATGGTGGCCCTTGAAGCCATGGCCTGCGGCACGCCCGTGGTGGCTTCCCAGGTCGGGGGGCTGGCCTTCCTCGTGCAAGACGGTATCACCGGGTTCGTTGTCCCCGATGACAACCCCGATCTGCTCGCCGAGCGCCTCACCCGCTTGCTGCGCGACCCCCAGCTCCGCGCTCGCCTGGGCTTTCAAGCCGCCGAATATGCCCGCCAATACGCCTGGGAAAATATCGTCGAGCGGCTGGCAAACGTATACAGCGAAGTAACGATTACAGCCGCGACCGCCCCGGTTTAACCCATCCCCAGCGCGAAGGCGAAAAACAGCAGGCTGACGACCAGCAGCGCGGCGCCGCTCCGCTGCAGGCGCGTCTCCGAGCGCACCATCATCCAACCAAAGACCATCACAGCCGCAACCAACACCACCCAGCCCCACGAGCGTTTCACCCAATCCTGCAGCGCAATCCGATCAGCCATCCAGTTTAAATAATTTGCCAGCACCACCACGCCCCATTCCAGCAGCAAGCTAACGGCAAAAAAGCGCCCCCCGGTCGACAAATTCTCCCGCCACAACTGCGCCACCACCAGGCCGCCCATAATCAATAGGATGACGCTGGACAATCCATACCCGGAGATATTATCCATTGCCAGCATCATCGATGCCACCGACCAGACCAGCGTCCCCGCCGCCATTCCATACCAGGCTCGGGTGGGCTCGGCCAGTGAACTCGCCAGCGCGCGGTTCAGGCTGAACATGCCCACCGCCAGCAGGCTCACCGCCAGCAGCAGCGAGCCCAGCCCGCCCACAATGGCCCGGATGGGCCCTGCCGCCATCGCCAGCATCATCACCAACAGGTATAAAGCCACGCCCGGCAGCACACCATCCACCAATTTACTGCGTAACTCATATTTCCACGAGAAAGGCTTTTCCATACCCTCACCTTCCTTTCAATTTCCGCCCACTTTGCACAACCTCTTCGCCAAAGCGCTCGCGCAGACCATCCAACGCATCCAACAATCGCCGTTCTTTTTGGTTAGCCGTGTCCCACAGGCTCAACTGCTGCGCCCGCGGGCCCAGGCGGCTGGCGCCCACGCCCAGCAGCCGCACCGGCTGCCCCTTCTCCCACCATCCTTCAAACAAGGATAATGCCGCTGCGTATATCACACCATCCTGGTCAGCCGGCTGTTCCAGGGTCATCTGGCGGGTAAAGGTGCTAAAGTCGGGCTTGCGCAGCTTGATCCTCACCGTCCCGGCGCACAGACGTTTGGAACGCAAGCTAAAAGCCACTTGCTCGCTCAACGAGCGCAGTGTATCGCGCAGCCTATCTCCGTCGGCAATATCCTTATCAAAGGTAATCTCCTGGCTGATCGAGCGCGCCGAATGTTCAGTCGTCACCGGGCGGTCGTCAATGCCCCTGGCGCGCAGGTACAGGTCATGGCCCGTCACCCCAAAGCGGCGCATCAGGGCAGCCTCCGTGAATCCGGTCAGGTCGCCAATGGTTTCTACGCCCATTGTTCTCAAGCTCTCCGCCGTCTTGGGTCCCACGCCCCACAACGACTGGACGGGCAGCGGCGCCAAAAAGGCCGCTTCTTCTCCCGGCGGCACCACCAGGATGGCGCTTGGATAGCCTCCTCCGCGGTGACGGGCTTTGGCCACATCCGTGGCAGTTTTCGCCACCAGTTTGTTGGCCGCCACCCCCAGCGAGCACGGCAGCCCCGTCTGCTCGCGGATTTGGCTTTGCAGCATGCGCGCCAGTTCTTCCCCCGATTGAGGCAGGTCGCTCAAATCCAAAAAAGCCTCGTCGATGGAAAGCTGCTCCAGCAGCGCTGTGTGCCCATGCAAAATGCTCATCACCTGCCCTGAAGCCGCCTGGTACCGGGAATGGTTGGGCGGCACCACACGCAGTTCGGGGCACAAACGCAGGGCATGGCTCATCGGCATAGCCGAGCGCACACCCTTGGCCCGGGCGGCATAGGAACACGAAGCCACCACCCCGCGCTCGTTGGGCTTGCCCCCCACCGCAAACGCCAACCCACGCAAATCCGGGCTGTGCAGTTCTTCCACCGCGCAGAAGAAAGCATCCAGATCGAGGTGTAAGATCTTACGAGCGCCCACAGCGACATCACAAATCCGGGCGCTGAATCCGCCGGGTGTAGTCGGGTAGAATACGCTCGTACTCCTCACGCATCAGGCTGGAGGATATGAGAAAATCGGCCGTCGAGCGGTTGCTGGCTGTTGGAATGTTCTGCAGTACCGCCAGGCGCAGCAAAGCTTTCACGTCCGGGTCGTGCGGCTGCGGTTGCAGCGGGTCCCAAAAGAAAATAAGGAAATCAATCTCGCCTTCTACAATCCGCGCTCCAATCTGCTGGTCACCTCCCAGCGGTCCGCTCTTGAAGCACGTCACCGGCAGGTCGGTCTCCTGTATGATCAAGTTACCCGTCGACTGGGTGGCATACAGAAAGTGCTGCTGAAGCGTGCCCTGGTTGAAGCGCACCCAGTCCAGCATTTCCAGCTTCATCCCATCGTGCGCAATCAAGGCGATTCGTTTTTTTCTTCGCATGGTCATGCTGCGCTCTTGCATCGCGCCTCTCTTTCCTATAAGCTGTCCGGTATCGAATGAAATTACAGGCGAATCACAAACCCGCAGTATTCGCATTTAATCGTATCTTGCCCGCGCAGCACCACCTGGCTGATGGCTCCTCCGCAAGCCGGACACTGACTCGGCGCTGCCTTGACCTTTTCTACCTCGGCCTGGTCAACAGCCACAGCCCGGTTCTTGTCAAATTCCTTCGACTGAACCCGGTTGATTAACTTCAGCCATTCGTCGCACTCTTGCCAGATATGCAGGTGAATGGTGCGAAAAGGCGCGCCCGAAGCCATTTGCATATCCAGGTGGTCCTCGTTCTTCATGGCCCCTTGCTTGCTGGTGGTCACCTTCTCAACCAACGCCACCGGAGTTTCCCACTCCAATTCCTGCACCTTCTTCTTCTCGGTGGTGATGAACAAAACCTTCTTGGTCGCCACCTCTTCCTTTTGCTCAAAAATCAGGCGTTGATCGGTCAGATACAACACCCCTTCCGGGTCATCCTTCTCTTCTTTGCCATTCGGGCACCACACCGCCTTCACCGCCATGATCCCGCCTTCGGTGGGCAGCAGCTTGAAAGTAGCTTCGGCCAGTTGATCCAGCATCCATTCAATCTTGTCCAGTTGCGTTTCGACCTCATCCACCTGGCTTTGCAGCGAGTCGTACATGCCATCCACCGCTCGCGCCGCCGCCGAAGCCCGGCTCTTCACCATGTCAATCTCCGCGCTCACCGAATCGGCCAGGTTCTTGCCCATTCCCGGACTCGAACGCATCCCCACCAATTGAGTCATCTTGGTTTCCAGCGAGCGGAATGAGCCGCTCAATTGAGCCGCCTGCGTGTTGAGTTGAGTCTGTACGCTGGGGGCCAACCTCTGCCACTGCTCCGCGAATTGACCGGCTTTTTCTTCCAGGTCTTTGTCAAACACATATCCTTTGGCGCGAACATCGTTGACGCGCTGCGCCAAGTTCAACGTTGTGGTCTGCAT
>CAZMMI010000210.1:0-7319 GCA_964567255.1 uncultured Anaerolinea sp. | reverse complement strand
TGTTCAAGCTGCTCTTCTGCCAGTTGGGGGCAAATCTCGGCCAGAGCCTTGGCAGTGGCACGGCGTACCGAGGCAGCCTCACGGTATTTTAGGGCTGCCAGGAGGGCTTTCACATCAAGCCGGCTCTTTAGTTTGTCGATGTCGGGTGGGCCGAATAGTGGCATAAGAAGTTATCCTCAGTTATGTTAACCCACTTAACTATATTGAACAAGAGGAAACTCGTCAAGTATCGCAACGGAAATGTAACTTTCTTCTCGTTCCTTACAACCTAACAAAAATGCGGAGCCTGCCACGGCAACTCCCAGAGAGCCAACGAGTGGACTGTCATGTATACGGGAGTTCCCATGTAACTACTCAGCCAGAGGCAGAAGAAGCCTGGAATTGAGATGTGAGTGGGGTGTGAAGCACCCCACTCACATCTCAATTCCAGGGACTTTTCCTACCCTCTGAGCAGTTACGTTCCCGTTATAATTGACCGGAAGGGAGTGAAACTATGGAAAATATCGAACAGCTAAAATCGTTCCTGGTGCGCGCCAAGCGCGCCACCTATGCGTCTGGGATCGCGGCGAGCGCTTCGTCTCGCCCGCAATCCTTTGATTTGCCCTATGAAGAAGGCGAGTTTCGTTACCTGGATTCGTACCTGGGCGGGATTGATTTTGTCGGTGAAGAGGCGGTTTGGTGGAAGGGGACGGCGGTTTGGGGGATGAACTATTATGGCTGGATGCTGAGGGATGAAATCCCGGTTGAATTTGGACATTTTCTCAAGGCGGCACTCTCGCAGATACCCTTCGAATCTCCATTCCGCGGGCCGGAGGTGTATCAAGAAGGCGATTTACGCTATGTGTGTCACTGGTCGGGGGATTTGATGCGTTTTAATGGCGAAGAGGTGATTGAATACCAGGGGCAGGCGATGTATAAATTATTGTTCCACGGAGGAAGGGTGAAGCGATGAGACTCCTGGATCTCTTCCATCGAACCCCGGCGCCGGAACCATGGGCGGAGGGGGACAATATCCCGTGGAACGATCCGGCGTTTAGCGAGCGAATGCTGAAGGAGCATTTGTCACAGGAGCATGATCTGGCCAGCAGGCGCACGGAGGCGATCGATTTGCATGTGGAATGGATCCATGCGGTGGCGCTGGCTGGAAAGCCTGGACGCATCCTTGATCTGGGCTGCGGGCCGGGGTTGTATGCGGGGCGGTTAGCGCGAAAAGGACACTCGGTTGTGGGCATTGATTATGCCCCGGCTGCGGTGGCGTTTGCGCGTGAACAGACGCAGGGACTGGATTGCAAGTTCACCCAAGCGGATATTCGCGAGGCGGATTACGGCAGCGGCTATGACCTGGTGATGCAGATTTTCGGCGAGATTAACGTGTTCAAACCGGCGGATGCGCGCTTGATTCTGAACAAGGCCAGAGAGGCACTTAAGCCCGGCGGCATTCTGCTGCTGGAAGCTGCATATTACGACCTGGCAGTAGCTGTAGGGAAAGAACCCGGCTCCTGGTTCACTACGCAGGGCGGGTTGTTCAGCGCGAGGCCGCATTTGGGATTGGAAGAGCACTTCTGGGACGCTGCGCAGGGGGCAGCCACCATACGCTACTATATTGTGGATGCGGAATCGGGTGAGGTAACGCGCTATGCTCAGTCGATGCAGGCTTACCGTGAAGAAGACTACCGGACACTCTTTGACGAGTGCGGTTTTGAATTGGAAGTGCTGCCTGGGCTGGCTATGAAACCGGACGACACACCTCACCCTGAATACTGTGCTTTGTTGGGGCGAGTGAAAGGATGAGAGATGGAACGCAAAGCCGAGATGCCCGGGGAGTTGCTGGATAGACTTTCGGGGCAATCACTGTTGGCGGCGCTGATCGAGTTCAACCAATTGAAGAGTTTATACAGGCAAGGCTGGCTGCGGCGGGGAATTCCGCACGAGCAGTGCGAGTCGGTGGCGGAGCACATTTTTGGCATGACCTGGCTGGCCTGGCTGGTGATGGATGCAGGGTTGACCGAGGACGTGAACCGAGAGCGGGTGCTGCGCATGGTTCTGGCGCATGAGGTGGGTGAGATTTACGCGGGGGATATGATCCCGGCGGATGGGGTTGAGCCGGGGGAAAAGCAGCGACTGGAGCGCGAGTCGGCGCTGCGCGTGGCGGGCAAGTTGGCTGGAGGTGCGGATATCCTGGCGCTTTGGGAGGAGTTTGAGGCGGGACGCACACCCGAGGCGCGCCTGGTGCGGCAATTGGACCGACTGGAGATGGCTTTGCAGGCAGCTCAATATCGGGCCGGAGGCGCCGAGAGGATGGACGAATTCTTCGCTTCGGCGCGACGATCTATCACCGATGAAGGTTTGCTGGCATTGCTGACACAAATTGAAGCGTTATAACAAATCTGCAAAGTCGCGCGCCGTGGGGCGATTGTGAAAGCGCGGGAGGGTGTTTTTTGGTATAATCCGCCCGTGACAAAGAACTACATGCCCACCCTCAAGCCTTTTCAAACGGGCAAGCACGGAGATTGGCAAATTCAATCGAGCAGGCAATTCAACGAATTTCTCGCAGAAGGTTCGCGGTGATTCGCTCGGATTGCCCTGTTTTATTAATGGAGCGCCAGGGTAGGGTGAGTATAATCAAATAGCAAATGAGCCATCCCCCAATGATTTTCAATTGATGGGGAACCAGTGAAGGAGAAAGTGAATGAAAGATATCATCCGAGAAACGCCGAACAACTTTAGCCTGCCCCGACGGATCACCCGGCTTGGTGAGTTGGCGTATAACCTGTGGTGGATCTGGAACCCGGATGCGCAGCGGTTGTTCATCCAGATTGACCGGCCCTTGTGGGAGCGGGTCTATCATAACCCGGTGGCGTTTTTGCGCAAGGTGGAACGTCCGCAGTTGAATGCCGTGACGAACGACCGCTATTTCCTGGATCTTTATGACCGGGTGATGCGTGAGTTTGATGCCTATATGTCGGAGGAAACCCCCTGGTTCAAGGCGCACTACCCGAACCGCGACAAAGAATTAATTGCGTATTTATCTTTTGAATTTGGATTGCATGAGTCACTGCCTGTTTACGCGGGAGGGTTGGGCATTCTCTCGGGAGATCACCTGAAGGAAGCCAGCGATATGGGGCTGCCCCTGGTGGGAATTGGTTTCTATTACACCCAGGGGTACTTCTCTCAGAAAATAACCGAGGACGGCTGGCAGGAAACACGCAATTTCTTGTTGAACTATGCCGATTTGCCGGTTGTGCCGCTGGCCACGCCGGACGGGAAGCCGCTGACCATTTCGGTGACGCTGGCGGGACGCAAAGTGAGTGCGCGCATTTTGGAAGTGCGCGTTGGGCGCATCTCTTTGTACCTGCTGGATACGGATATCGATGACAACAATCCCGCTGATCGCTCGCTGACGGCTCGCCTGTATAGCAGTGATCCCGAGGTGCGAATTTCGCAAGAGATTCTGCTGGGGATTGGCGGCGTGCGGGCGCTACGGCATTTGGGCATTGACCCCACCGTCTGGCACATGAATGAAGGCCATTCGGCATTCCTGGTCTTACAGCGGATGCGCGAGTATATGGGCGAAGGGTTGGATTTCGAGACCGCCAAGCAAAAGGTGCGCGCGAGCAATGTCTTCACCACGCACACTCCCGTGCCGGCTGGGAATGATGAGTTCCCACTGTGGCTGATTGACAAATATCTGCCGCACATCTGGGAGGAGTTGAAGCTGAGCCGCGACGAGTTCATTAACCTGGCGCGCAACCAGCAGAATTGGGGCGAGACCTTTAGCATGCCGGTGCTGGCTCTGGGCTTTTCGACCAGATCGAACGGCGTTTCGGAGCTGCACGGAGAAGTTTCTCGGGCCATGTGGAACAAGCTGTGGCCGGATCGCAAGGTGAACGACGTGCCGATTACGCACATCACCAACGGAGTGCATGCACCGACCTGGATGGCACGGCGGCTGCGCATGCTGTTCGACCGCTACCTGGGGCAGGGGTGGATGGAAACCATCGATGACCTTGAAATGTGGTCGCAGATTGAGAACGTTCCGGACAGTGAGTTGTGGGCGGTGAAACGCCACTTGAAGAATAAACTGGTCAATTATGCGATGGAACGCGCCCGCCGCCAATGGGTGACGGGTTCGGCGCACCCAGTGCAAGTCGTGGCGGGGGGCGTGCTGCTGGAGCCATACTCGCTGACGATTGGCTTTGCGCGGCGTTTCGCCACGTATAAGCGGGCGAACCTGATCATGCGCGACGTGGACCGGTTGATTCGGTTGGTGACCAACGAGCAGATGCCCGTGCAGATCATCTTCGCAGGCAAGGCGCACCCGGCTGATGAGCCTGGCAAGATGGTCATTCAGCAAGTGTACCGGGCGGTGAAAGATGCGCGCTCGGGCGGGCGGTTGGTGTTCCTGGAAGATTACGATATGAACATGGCCCGGCTGTTGGTTCAGGGCGTGGACGTGTGGATGAACACGCCGAGGCGTCCGAACGAGGCCTCGGGTACGTCGGGAATGAAGGCGGCGATGAACGGCGCGCTGAACTTCTCGGTGCTGGATGGCTGGTGGCGCGAGGGTTTCAACGGTGATAATGGCTGGTCCATTGGCGAAGAGCGTGAGTATCACGATCAGGATGCCCAGGACGATGCCGACTCGCGCAGCCTGTATGACACGCTGGAAAACGAGATAGTGCCGCTGTATTACGATAAGCGGTCGATGGACGGATTGCCGCATGGTTGGCTGAATAAGATGAAGGAGTCAATCCGCACGTTGGCGCCGCAATTTAGCACCCGGCGGATGCTGACCGAGTATCTCGGGCAGGCTTATTTCCCGGACAAGACGGACGAAGAATAACTTGTTCGAGATCATCTTTTTAGGCACGTCGGCGTCGGCGCCTTCGGTAAGGCGAGGATTAGCGGCTCAGGTCATCAAGCACGATGAGTTTCGTTTCCTGGTGGATTGCGGCGAGGGCACTCAGCGGCAGATTTTGCAGGCTGGGATTGGCTTTCGCAACCTGAACCATATCCTGATTACCCACGGACACCTGGATCATATCCTGGGGTTAGCGGGGCTGCTTTCGACTTTCATGCGCTGGGAGTCGATTGACCATTTGAGCATTCATGGACCGCGCTCGGCGTTGGAACGGATTGATGATCTGTTGACCAAGGTGGTGCTGCGCGGAGCGACACCGCCCATGCCGCTGGATTTGCTGCCGGTGACGCCGGGGACGTTCTTTGAGGCGGATGACTTCACGATAACGGCTTTTCCGGTGAAGCACCGCGCCTCAGAAAGCCTGGGATACCTTTTTCAGGAGAAGTCGCGGCGCCCCTTCCTGCCGGAAAAGGCCGATGCGTTGGGCATTCCGCAAGGACCCTGGCGGCGCGACCTGGTGGCGGGGAAGGCGGTGACGCTGCCGGACGGGCGAATGATTGACCCGGAGGAAGTGCTGGGCCCGCTGCGCGCCGGCACGCGCCTGGTGCATGTTGGCGACACCGGGGATACCGACAGCCTGATGAGCATGGCGCAGAACGCCGACGGGCTGGTGATCGAAGCGACGTACCTGGAAGAGGAGCGCGATATGGCCCGGCAGTTCTCGCATCTGACGGCGCGCATGGCTGCGGAACTGGCGGTGAAGGCAAATGTGAAGAAGCTGATGCTGACGCATGTGTCCCGACGCTACCGGGAGAAGGATATTCAAGTGGAGGCGCAGGCGGTGTTCCCCGAGGCGGTGGTGGCACGAGATTTTGACACGTTTACCATCAAACGGGTAGAAGAAGAGTAATTCTGAAATAAACCGAGCGGGTGATCAAGTCACCCGCTCGGTTTATTTCAGGCTGAATTAATCAATAATCGCCGGAAGAATTTCGTCGTGGATGATGCTGATGCCCCAGGTGTCTTTGGGCGGGAGGGTAGTGGTAACGACGATCATATCCAGTCGGGGAACGACGTAGATAAACTGGCCGTAGCGACCTGAGGCGTAATAGGCTTTATACTCACTGTCGACCCACCACTGGTAGCCGTAGCCCACATCGTCACCGGTTTCGACTTGAGTTTTGGTGGCGGCATCAATCCAGGCTTTGGAGAGAATTTGCATGCCGTTCCACTGGCCTTTGTTGAGGTAAAGATAACCCAGTTTCGCCATATCGCGCGCGGTGAGGTTTAGACCCCATCCGCCGATGGGAATGCCCTGGGCGTCGTCTTCCCAGTAGTAGTTGGTGATTCCAAGAGGGCCAAAGAGGTTTAGCTCTGCAAAAGAGGGCAGATCGTTTTTAACTGCCTGATGGACGGCAGCGGAGAGAAGGTGAGAGCAACCAGAGCAATAAAGGAATTTGCTGCCCGGCTTTTCGCTCATGGGGAAGTCCATCACGTAATTGACCCAATTCTGGCTGGCGTACATGGCGCTGTAGACGGGATCACCTTCTTCCCAGTCGAGCCCGGAGGTCATGGTAAGCAGGTGGCGGAGGGTCATTTGATCTTTTTCGGGGGAAGTGGTTTTGACGACAAGGTTGGGCAGTGCTTCGCGGACAGGGGTGTCGATGCTAGAAATATAGCCTTGATCGACTGCGATGCCGGCGAGCGTACTGGTGAAGCTTTTGGTCACGGAGTACATAGAAAAGCGCGTGCTGGCTTTGGTTTTGCCAAAGTAGTTTTCATGCACCAGGTAGCCGTGACGGAAGACCAGCAGGCTGGCGATGCCCATTTTCTCGGCACGTTGGGCGGCGCGATCGAGGTGAGCGGAATCGAGGCCTTGTTCTTCTGGGGTGGAGGTGGGCCAGCCCAAGGTGGGCCAGACGCGCTCGCCTGTGACGATCGGCGCGGCGGGGGCATCGGGGAAGGGTGCAGGCGCGCAGGCGCAAAGGAGCGCAAGGAGGAGAATGAGGGAGAGGATGCGGTTCATGGGGGTATCTCCGGGTAATGGACTGCAAAGGATAAAGGTTACCCATGGGAGATTATAAACCCGTTGGTGTTAGGGGGTGATACGGAACTTTGTCACAAAGACTTAACCCTTTAGCGAACGGCGAGGTTACTAGAACCGGGGATGTTTCGTTGACGAGTCTCGCCTCGCCGCTACGGGGCGTTGCGCGGGGGAAACGGCGGGGATAAATCCCCTTCTCAGGGCGCGGAAAACCTGCGGGTTGAGGAGGAAGTAGATTGTTAGCCAATGAGGAGGCTGCTTCGTCGGGCTAGTGCCCTTCTCGCAGTGACACACAATTTAGATTTGCAGGCTTCCGTTGGGCTGGGGGTCTTCTCGCCTCGGCTTGGGACCGGAGTTTGCGGGCTGACAAACTCTGGACATGGCTAGATAATTGTGATATATTGTGTCCAATAA
>CAZMMI010000209.1:2029-7321 GCA_964567255.1 uncultured Anaerolinea sp. | reverse complement strand
CAGTTTAGGAAAAAGGAGGTGATCGGCCTGAGATGATCATAGTACCTTGCCCGCAAGTAGATTCCTCCCCAGGTCTCCTTAAAATAAGATTAGAATTCTTGACCACCGGCTATGGCTGATGAGCTCTAGAACGCCCGATGACATGCTAGACTCACTGTTAAGGCCGCCTATACGCGACCATTTCATTGCGACCTGTGTAAAGATTTTTTCTATACCAGTCAATATCTTTATTTCATACATCGGAAGCGTGAAGAGATTTTCTACAGATATGAAAATAGACTTTTCAACCCCGTTTTTGCGTGCTATAATGACATTACATAAACAAGGCGCAGGTCGCCTTTATAACGTGAGACAGTGATTTTTAAGTAATTCCAACGTGAGCCATTTATTTCCTACTGGGTGCCGCGTTGGATTTTTTAATTCCAGCCAACCGAGCGACCAGGGGGACATGGATCGCCGGCAGGTGCTGCTGAATGCGTGAAATCCCCAAAAGTCGATCAGCACCCCATAGCACGACCGCAGCGAATTGCTGCGGATGAATCTCAGTAAATCTGAATGAAATGCTGAGATCGCGACAGTGAGATTTGGCCGTGTTCTCACCGTTCGTGGGCCTCAATTCAAACGGTCAAGGCGCAGACTCAGGTTCGTTTGATGTGCGCCTACGCTCCGCAAGGAGCGCGCAGCCAGGTTCCTCCCGAGGAATGAGCGCTGTTTGAACGAGGCAAAGCCAGCAAGAAAAGACATCCTCAAAAAAGGAAACAGAGGGAAAGTGGCACAAGCCCTTTTCCCCCGGCTTTGCCATATCAATTTGGCTAGATTGTTGAAAAAGGGTGTATGTCGAAACAAGGTGGTCTCTCCTATCAAATGTTGAATGCCCTCAAGGCAATCTTCCACCCGGGTGGAAGCCGTTTTCAGGATAAGCAGCACGGGCGAAACCGCGATGTCATTCGGGGAATTGGCACAATGCAGAGCATGGTCGCGGATGTGCATTCATTTTCCCGTTTTATCCGCGAGCGTTTTCCTGAAGTGAAGAACCTCAATCAGGTCAAGCCAGACATGGCACAAGCCTTTATCGCGGAGTTGGTGCGCAAGGAAAGAAGCGGTGGAAGGATCGGACGGGTTGTCGCTTCCATCCGCAAGCTGGATCGCGCCTGCCGTGTGACCGGCGTCTTTTCCAAAGATGTGCCTGTGCTTTTACCTTACAAGGGCAAGGGAAGCGTGAAAGGTTTCCATAGCCAACCCCGCACGCTGGCGTATACCAATGAACAGGCCGCTCAAATCATAGACTGGACCTTTCTGGTTGATCCAGTGTCTGCGGAAGTTCTTCAGACGATGGATACATTTGGTTTGCGGATCAAAGAAGCTTGCTGTTTGAATGAGCGCAATATTTATCCCGAATCCCTCACCATCTCCTTGGATAGCAACGCCAATCACACCAAAGGCGGCCGTCCACGTACCATTCGCTTGCCTGAAGAAGCCGGCCAATATTTGGTTGAGCTGAAAGAAAAAGCTCATAAACGGATCACCGGACACCTGTTTACGGACCGCGGCTCTCTCCCGGATCGTGTCAGGAGACAGGTGCAGGCAGCTTGTAAATCCCTTGACATTCCGTGTCTCGGGACACATGGCTTCCGGAAAACCTTCGCTGTCAACAATTACCGCCGGGCCATTGCTAGTGGCTCTGGAGATCGGGAAGCTTTACAACACACATCCAACCAACTGGGGCATAACCGGGTGATTGTCGCTATTCAAAGCTATGTTTCCGGCGATATCCGCTCGATTGGTAATTTGGAGGACAAGGAGGAAAATGGAAATTAATGTTTCGCCTTGCCCCGAATATGAAGTTCGGGCTTCAGATCAGGCATTGATGGAAGCTTTTGAACTATTGATGGCACGTGGTCGAAAAATCCGGCTGGCAAATCAGACCAATCAGATACTTTGCCAAAGTGTCAGTGAAAATGAAGTTGACCCCAGAAGCACCGGTACCTATGAATAATCTTGAAGCTGCCCTTTGCTATATCCAATCGGGTTTATCGATAATCCCAGTAGGC
Organism: uncultured Anaerolinea sp.; assembly: GCA_964567255.1. Lineage (GTDB taxonomy): Bacteria > Chloroflexota > Anaerolineae > Anaerolineales > Anaerolineaceae > Anaerolinea. The sequence goes on along the minus strand of CAZMMI010000209.1, from coordinate 5,270 downwards.
AGAAACAAGCACCCGGTGATTGCCTGGGAATCTTATCAGCGAACTATTGCTGACGAGAATACAGTTCGCTCCTGGTTTGAAAAGAAAGCCTATAACCTGGCTGTAGTTACCGGAGCCATATCCGGTGGTTTGGTGGTTATCGATTTCGATGATGTCGGGTTTTTCGATCGCTGGAAGTCAGAAATTGGAGAACTTCCCGATGGACTGGTGGTTCAGAAGAGTGGCCGTGGTTTTCACGTATTCTTTCGTTGCCCACAGCCAGGGCGTAACCAAAAGTTAGCGTTTTTCGCCGACGATGGTGAGAACACTGGCCGGCGAGTCGCGGTTGAAACTCGGGCTGAGGGAGGCTACATTCTGGTCGAACCCAGCATACACTCTAGCGGGAAACCATATGAGGTAATCCAGGGAGACTTAACGAAAATTCCTATGATCGAGCAGCAGCAAGCGGAGTATCTGCTTCGCGAGGCTCATTTGCTCGATCAATCCCCCACCACAACGTCAACGGTACGTCAGCCATACGTCAGCGGCAAAGCCAATGCAAATGTCATTGAAGCGTACAACGCAAGCTCAAAGATCGAAGACATTCTGTCACGAAACGGATACATCATCCAGCAAGATAAGGCGATCCGGCCTGGCGGCGAGCATTTCTCAGTCACCATCCGTGAGAATCGCAGCTTCCACTTCAACTCAAATGATCCTCTCAGTAATGAACACTGGCGTTCCGCTTTTGACGCTTTTTGCCTTCTGGAACAGGATGGGAATGTAAAGCAAGCCGTGAAAGCTGCCGCCCAACAATTAGGCATCGCTTATCAGATGAGGGAAGAAGAATCGGATCATAACAAAGATGGTCTGCCCATTATTCAAACGAACAGCCGGTATTTACGCCAGGTTACGGCTGATGCGATGGCTGCACTTTGTCAAGCGAACCAACCACCGAGTTTTTTTGTTCGTTCTGGTGAGCTGGTCCGCGTGAAGTGGGATGAACAACATCACCCAAAGATCGAGCCTATTACCGATATTGCCCTACGGGGCCGGCTGGATCGAGTAGCAAACTTTGTCGTTCAGCGCACCTACAAGAAAACAACATATGAAGAGCCGCATATCCCCCCGATCGAGGTTGTCAAAGATATTCTGGCTATGGAAAAATGGGACTTTCCTCCACTGACCGGAATCATTGAATGCCCCTCGCTTCGTCCAGATGGAACGATCATCTCGATGCCTGGATATGACCCGGTTACCCATCTTTATTATTGCCCGGCTCAAAATTTTTTCTTTCCATCATTTCCCGAAAATCCCACGCGTGAAGAGATATCGAAAGCCGTCGAGACCCTTTCCGAACCTCTCGCCGATTTCCCTTTCATCGATGATGCCAGTCGGGCGAATGCCCTGGGGATGATGTTGACACCTCTTGTTCGACCAGTCATTCAAGGACAAGTCCCGCTTGCACTCATTGATGCTCCACAAGCCGGCACTGGGAAATCGCTTCTCCAATCGATCCTCGGTCTTTTAGCCAATGGACGTGACCCGGCAGTGATTACTGCACCGAAAAGCGCCGATGAATGGCGCAAAAAGTTAACCTCTGCCCTGATAAGCGGCGCAAACATTATCGCTATTGACAATTTGACCGGCGTGCTCGATTCCGGCGAGCTAGCATCCGTATTAACTACATCAGTTTGGGCAGATCGGGCACTGGGTAAAAATGAGATACTTGAACTACCACAGCGAGCCACCTGGCTGGTAAATGGCAATAACATTCGCCTGGGTGGCGATCTACCTCGTCGATGCTACTGGATCCGGCTGGATGCGAAGCAATCCAAGCCCTGGCAGCGTAGTGGGTTTCGCCATCAAGATATTCTAGGATGGGTACTGGAATACCGGGGATCTTTGATCGCCGCGGCGCTGACCCTTGCGCGCGGCTGGTTCACCGCCGGCTGTCCGGAAAGCAGCAGCCCACAAATCGGAGGATTCAACGGCTGGGTAAAAACGATCAATGGCATTTTAGCCTATGCTGGGATTAATGGATTTCTTGGTAACCTGGAAACCATGTATCGAAATGCAGACGATGAAAATCCCCAATGGGAAGCTTTTCTTCTAGGGCTGCATGAATTCTTTGGAAAAGAGATCGTAACTATATCAACCATGATGGAAGCGATATTGAAGGAGAAATATTTGATTGACTTGATACCCGATTCTTTAGAAGATCTCTTCGATGATGCAGGGCGGGTGCGCGTTAACTTCAAAAAGCGATTAGGCAAGGCCTTCACCCAGCGACAGGGAATGCGCTTTGGTGATTCGCAGGTGTTCATTGAAAAGTGCGCAGATGATACTCACTTGAAAGTAGCGCGCTGGCGATTTCATTGCGGGGTTTGCGGGGTATGCGGGATGTAAAGAGTACCGAACTGTTACAAGATTTTTTGGCGGGACCGCTCAAATGAAACCCCGCGCACCCCGCTAACCCCGCGAATTCAGGAAAAAGTTCGAGAACAACTTTAACAACTCAATAGTCGCAAGCATTGCTGTACGGTTCATAGGGTAAGGGTATAATGAGTCCCAAGGCGATACCCATGGCAGATTGGATCAGTGTCAGTGAAGCAGCGGAAATCACCGGATATCATCCAGAACACCTGCGCCGGCTTATCCGGCAGGGGAGGTTAAAGGCTGTCCGTAAAGGAACAATGTTCTGGTTGGATCGCGGTGAACTCAGCAGCTTTATGGATGAGGCACAGGAATCCAGAGCCGCTGATCAACGGCACGGGCCAAAGAAACCGCCTTCCAGTGACAAAGTGTGATAGAATTAAGTTGTAGCCGTACAACACAATAAACTTTAAGTCGGGCCGCGAATGTGCTACGAACACAGACGAGGCCCTGACCCAGGCACCGAACAAGCGGTGAAAGGGCTGTGGCGATTCTACCAGAGGGGTAGGATAGCTACAAGCATTAACTTTAACCGCTTGCGCCAATTGCAAGGCGGTTTTCTGTTTTTTTGAGGTCAACATGGATTTGAAACACATTGATGAGTTTGAACGAACAGCAGTCGGCCTGGTAACCCGGCTGATCCCCTGGTTGGCGCCTATCCCTTCTGCCTTCCTGGTAGGCAGGGCCGCTATTCAATATCTCGAATATCCAATAGGGATTGGAATCATTGCGGCGGTGATCATCGAAGCCTTGGGCCTTGCAGCTACTTCCACAGCTCTCGATATCTATATTTACAACCAGACACGCCGAAAGGTTGATCCTCCAG
>CAZMMI010000209.1:0-1929 GCA_964567255.1 uncultured Anaerolinea sp. | reverse complement strand
GGTTCATCTTGATGTTCCGGCGTCAAACATTACGTCAATAATCCAACAAATGGACAGCATGAGTGACAAACTACACGCCGGGAAAATGGCGAAACTTGATACTCGGCTGAACGCCTTGATTGAAGTATTCCGTAAAGAGCCAAATGTCGAGATTACTGAAGCGGCGCGTAGAATTCAAGTCTCCCGCCAAACGGTGTATTCGTATTTATCCATCCTGGAAAAAGCTGGTCGGATTAAGCGCGGCGAGAACGGGATTGAGGTGCTTGGATGATTGGAAAATCAAAACAACCCCAACTGGCAGCTATTTATGTGCGTGTTTCGTCGGAACACCAGGCTGAGAAAGTCAGCCCAGAAGAACAGGAGATTGAATGCCGTAAGCTGGCCGAAGAAATTGGCTTATCGATCATCAATGTCTATCGGGATACACAAAAGTTCCGCGTTGGCACAAGACTTTTCGAGCCTTCCGGGACACGGACAGATCGGCCTGGTTTCTTGCAAATGCTGCGTGACGCAGCAGATGGTAAATTCGATACCCTGATTGCATGGCGTGAAGACCGGTTTTACCGAGGATTGAAAGCCATGATCTTGTTTCTGGAAGTGATTCAAGAGAGCCGGATCAATGTCTTTTTAGCCAGAGAAAACTTTGATCAGAAGATGGCTCCGGTCAAAGCGTGGGTTGGGCAATTGGAATTGGATGGGATGAAGGAGAGAATGACCATGGGCGTAAAGGCGAGACTTCGCGCAGGAAAAGCAAACACCGGGCAAGATCGATATGGTTATCGCCGAGTTGGCGAGATCATTGAGGTGGTCGAAGAGGAAGCGAAATGGGTTCGCCAAATCTTTGAATGGTATATCAATCGCGTTTCGATTATGGACATCAGAAACCGTCTTATCGCCAATGATGCACCTCAAAAAGGATCCACCAAACCTCGCACCATTCAATGGGCCAGAACGACCATTCAAGGCATTTTAAAAGCGGCGAAAGATTACGCCACAGGGATCAAAATACAGACCCGGGATGGAGAAGCGTTTGAGATTAAAACCCAACCGATCATCAGTGACGATACCTACAGCCAGTTTCTACTGGTGCGAAAGGCGAATAAGAAACACAAGGCGAATCACATGAACCGGGATTATCTCCTGCTGGGAAAGCTGTACTGCGGGTGCAACCGGAAGTGGCAAGCTCGCACGAATTCATACACCCGCAAGAAGAGCAATGGAGAAAAGATTCCGCGCAAAACCCTTTATGGCGCTTACTACTGCCCGCAAGAACACAAAGAGAATATCCACCCAGACTGTCCACGGACAATCGGCGTTGCAAAGGCAGACGCGCAAGTCTGGAAAAAGATCTACGATACGTTGAGTGAGCCAGACGTGTTAATTTCGGCCGCCAAGCGATTTATCAACGAGAAAAGGGAAATGCACGGAGATCGCCTGCGTGAGATGGAGAAACTGCAGAAAGACCTGGACGCCAATTCAGTAGAGCGCCAATATGTGATCACACTCGCTCGGAAGAAGCGGATTACAGAAGAGGATCTTGATCAACAGCTAACCGCATTGAGCCTGGCTGAAATCGAGATCAAGCGACAAATGGGTTTGATCGGCGACGTTAATGAGTTATCTGAAATCTCTGATTGGGAAGAGAAGTTCAGGGAACACCTGGAAGATTTGCGGATCGGCCTGGAAAGTTTAAACGCCGCCCCCCAATCTGATGAGGAGCGGCGCGAGCAGTTTGAACTCAAGCGTAGGTTCGTTCAGTCTGTGGTTGACAAAGTGACTATCAATAAAGAGCGCGAACTACAAGTCTGGTTCCGGTTTAACCTGCTTGCCCTTGGCTCGCCGGCTGAGAATTTTCGTGAAAACAAATCGGTCGGAACTTATACCCGTATATACGACTCGGTCCGCGGGGGTGAGGTGAAGGTGTCAATC
>CAZMMI010000208.1:0-7327 GCA_964567255.1 uncultured Anaerolinea sp. | reverse complement strand
TCAACCTGCACTCACATCATTCACCGCGGAGGATATCCGATCCTTTGAACCGGCGATGAAAATTGGCCTGCTGGCGACGGTTACCCCGCAGGGTCTGCCGCATTTGACGTTAATTTCCAGCCTCAAAGCCGGTTCGGCTAATACCGTTCTGTGGGGGCAGTTTACCGAAGGGATGAGCAAAGAGCATGTCCGTCAGAACCCCAATACAGCCTTCATGGTCATGACGCTAGATAAGCAAATCTGGCGAGGAAAGGCGCGCTGGACGCACAGCGAAACGGGCGGGCCGGACTTTGAGTGGTTGAACAATGTGCCCATGTTCCGTTACAACGCGTACTTTGGCATCCATACCGTTCATTACATGGATCTGCTGGGGCACACCGGCAAAGAAGCCCTGCCGATGAATTCAGTGATATTCGCGGCAGTTAAAACGATGCTGGCGCGCAGCCTGGCGCCTTCGCAGGGGACCGATGTTGTGTTTAACCCCTGGACAAAGGCCTTTTTTACCAAGCTGGACAACCTTAAGTTCCTGGCTTATATGGACGCGGATGGCTTCCCGTGGATCATCCCGGCGATCCAGACCCAGGCAGATGGGGGGAACAAGCTGGTGCTGTCTACCGGCGTGTACCGAGATGAGTTGTCTGCCATTCCAGCCGGTTCGCGGGTTGCAGTGCTTGGCATGGCATTAACAATGGAGGATGTGCTGGCGCGCGGCGTGTACCGAGGCATTCAACGCCGGGCGGGAGTGAACTGCGCGAGCGTAGAGGTGGATTGGGTTTACAACCCCATGCCGCCGGTTTCAGGGCAAATCTACCCGCCGGTGGAAGTGAAGGCGGTGGTGCAGTATTGAGATCTTATATTTTCAAGAGTTCCATTGCTTATCTGGCAAAGCGTTGATGATTTCCACGGCGCGGGCAACACCGTTTTCGCTGCGTAGTTTTTCGCCCAGATCGGCGGCATGCCGGCGCATGTCTGTATCGGATAGAGCGGTTTGGATGGCAGCAGCCAGCTGTTCGCTGGTGAGATGTTTGAAGGGGATGGGCTTGGGCCCGACCCCCATTTCGGCGGCACGCGCTCCCCAATAGAGTTGATCGAAGGCGAAGGGCACGACGATTGAGGGCACGCCGGAGGCAAAGCCGAAGCCGCTGGTTCCCGACCCGCCGTGATGGACGATGGCAGCCATGCGCGGGAATAGCCACCCGTAGGGCGCGTACGTCATGGGGAAAATCTCGGGGGGCAGGTCGCCGCCCAGGCCGGCCCAGCCTGCGTGCAGGATGGCGCGCCTGCCGCTCCGGCGGACGGCCTCAACGATCAAAGTGGTGATTTTGGCCGGGTCGCGGACGGGCATACTGCCGAAGCCAATAAACAGCGGGGGATCGCCAGCCTCGATGAATCGCATTAATTCCGGAGAAGGCTGCCAGTCGGGATCTTCAGGATACCACCAGCCGGTCTGTTGGATGTGGGCACCCCAATCGGGTGGACGCGGGACGACGTGCTCGCTGAAGCCGTAAACGAAAGGCACTTTCTTCGTGTAGATGTCGTCGAACGGTCCCCAGAACGGTAGGGCGGGCAATTTCCAGGTTTGGGTGCGCAAGCGGTTGACCGAACTGCGAAATAACTGCCAGCCCATTTGCTCGCCCAGGCGGTAGGTGAGCATGTTGAAACCCGGTAGGCGAGAGAGGGGCGAAGGCGCGCCCATGAGCGGCATCGTGCGCGTGCGGGCCAGCGGGATCACAGCGACCACCGCCCAAGGGATGCCCAGGTACTCGGCCAGATCGCCGCCGTAGAGGTAAGCCGGGAGCTGGTTGAGGATGAGATCGGAGTCGTACAGGCTAGTCAAATCGTGGGGCAGGCTGGCAGCCAATGTGCCGTAGGATTTTTGCAGTGCGCGCATCACCTGAAGGGGATTGGCTTTGTGATTGAGAAATTCCCCTTCGGCGGCGGTTTGGAGCAAGGCCTGTGCATCGCCGTGGATGGGGGAGAAATTCAGCCCGGCAGCCGTAGCCATTGGGGCGAAAGCCTCGAAGGTGGCAACGCGGACCTGGTGGCCGGCGTCCTTTAGACCTTTGCCCAAGTGGATGTAGGGTTGGACGTCTCCGCGAGAACCAAGAGCCAGGATGGTGATACGCATGGTTATCCTTTGAGAGGAAAGCATCAGCAGGTTGGTATTACTATAACAATAACAGATTTGAAGGCAAGCGGAGTTTGCCAATAATCTGGCGGGAAGATTTGTCTTTTCGAGATTTGGGGAATTGATATATCGAGAAAAAGATGTATACTATTAAAGCTAGTCTGTCTAGTCATTTCAGGAGGTGCATTATGAATAACATATGGCAATTACAAGACGCAAAGAGTAAGTTTAGCGAAGTGATCGACCGGGCTTTAGCGAATGGTGTTCAGGTTGTTACTCGGCGAGGCAAGAAAACTGTTGTAGTGATGCCCTTTGATGAATACGAACGTTTGACAAAGCGGAGCGGTAATTTGGCTCAATACCTACTGGATTCACCATTGGCCGGTTCAGGCCTGGAAATTGGGCGGGACAAGAGTTTACCCCGAAAGATCGAGATGGAGCCATGAATTACCTTCTCGATACTTGTGTCCTATCTGAGTTTACCCGGCGGCGTCCAGAGGAGAAGGTTGTCCGTTGGCTGGAAAAAATAGATGAGGACAGTCTGTTTATTAGTGTGATAACAGTTGGAGAGATCCAATATGGAATCGAGCGCCTACCGGCATCTCATCGTAAAACCGAATTGCTAACCTGGTTTAACAACGGTTTGATTCAGCGCTTTAATGGCCGAATCATAGTTGTAGATACTGCCACTATGCATTTGTGGGGTTCTTTAACTGCAAGCCTGGAGCATGCTGGCCGCCCGATGGGAGTGATGGACTCACTAATTGTGGCGACCGCACTTCAGAACAACATGATCCTGGTCACTCGAAATGTGTCTGATTTTCTACCTTGCGGCGTACAAGTCACAAATCCCTGGGAGTGAGGGAGTGAGATCTTGGGCAAGTTGTGAGATTGAGAATATTGGTCCTTGATTTTATCTCAGAAATCCTGGCTCCTAAAAAAGAGGCTCTTTGGGATCTGCCGTGGTAGGTGCCGCATTTTGGGGTGTGAGGGCGGCGAAGCCGCCCTCACACCCCAAAATGCGGATTTCACCACGCCGATTCCCAATGACCCAAAAAAGAACTCAACATTTATTTACCGCTTTCCCGAAGTTATCCTATAATTTTGACATACATATCCACTTAATCGTCACGATTCAGAAGGTGGAGGGTTAGCCCCGGGTCCTTCCGGTCTGGCTGAGTAGTTTGACCATGTCACATTTCTTAGCACTGCAGGAGAAAATCAGATGAAATCGGCGCAAAGACTCCAAAATATTATGTTGGTAGTACTATGGGTGTTGTTTTTGAGCGCAGGGCAGGCTCGCCTGGTGCAGGCTTTCCCAGGTGCTGTCCCACTCGCCGCGCCCACCATCCAATCACTGATCGACGCTGCCCCAGAGAACGGCACCGTCAATATCCCTGCCGGTACGTACAGCGAAACACTGACGATCAACAAGCATTTAACGCTTCTAGGCGCCTCAATGAACACGACCATCCTCCAGCCGGCGTCGGCGGGCCAACGGGTGATCACGGTAGCTGCCGGGAAAAATCTTAGTTTGGAAAACTTGAAAATTACCGGCGGACAGGCCCCGGGCGACAGCGGAGGGGGCGTGTATCTGCAGGATGGCATCCTGACGGTCACTTCATGTTGGATCACCACGAATTCAGCCAACTATGGGGGTGGAATCTTCCAGGGCGGCGCCGATCATGAGCTGATTATCTTAGACTCGCGGTTGGACCATAATACGGCTGTATTCCACGGGGGCGGCGTCTATGTAGAGGGCAATATTTCATTAACTAACACGCTGGTTCAGTCCAACACCGCCGGCTTTCATGGGGGAGGGATTCATGTTAATGCAGGCGGCGCCCAGGTTAGTATGAGCACTTTCTCCGGCAATCAGGCCACCGCTGGCAATGGCGGCGGCATCAATGTCAATAATGCCCTGAATATCCTCGGAAGTTCATTCAGTGAGAACGTCGCAGGAGATTCTGGCGGCGCAGTGGTGCAATGGAATGCCGGGATGACGGTTACGATCAACGGCGCTGATTTTAGCGAAAATCTGGCCAAGTTGAAAGGCGGAGCAGTCTATGCGGGTAGTTACCTGACCCTGGTCGATAACAGCTTTATATCCAATCGGGTCGATTCGCAAAGCGCCGCTAACGCATACGGCGGAGGGTTGTACGCCAACGACGGTTTGAACGGGAGCCAATTGACTTTTACCGGGAACCAGGCCCAATGTACAGGTTGCGCGACCACTGTCGGTGGGGGGCTTTATGTGACAAGAGCAGCCAGTGGACCTTCAACGGTTGACCTCAGTACATTTGACGGTAACATTGCCTGGAGCGGCGGGGGAATTTCGAGCGACGGCAATGTCCATCTCTTCCTGACCAATTCGACCATCAGAAACCACGGCTTGAACTGTACCCCGGCCTGCATAGGCTATGGCGGCGGAGTCAGCGCATCGTGGATCGAGGGCGACCATCTGTTGTTTGAAAACAACCGTGTCGTCAATTCTGGCGGCGCCTTAGCCGCTTCTAAAGCAATCATGACCAATTCAAGATTCATCAACAACAGCAGCACTAACACCACCTCAGAAGATTCGGGCGGGGGCGCTGTGTTTGCGAGCTTAACGTTTTCTGGAATCAATCTACTGTTCGATCGAAATGCCGCGATAAATGGAGCCGCCCTGTATGTGAACGGTGGCACCGCAAGCATCATCCAGGCCACAATAGCGCACCCCGTCCAGGCGACCGGCTCGGCTGTTTACGTGAAAAACGGGGCAGTGCTGAGTGCCAGGAATAATATCCTCAGCGGGTATGCCAAACTATTCATCATCCGCGGAACACTTACTGAAGATTACAACCTGTTTTTTGATTTCGTGCAGGATGTCGATTTTGCGGACGGCACCGTCACATCGGGTCTGCACACCTTGATTTCAGTCGATCCGCGTTTCATGAATCCCAGCGCCGGCAGCTATCATCTCATGGCCGGTTCGCCGGCCATCGGCGCGGGGACCAACCTGGTTTCGACCGACCTGGACGGGCTGCCGCGAATAAACCGCTGGGATTTAGGCGCTTTCCAATGGCGCGGCGTTTTTCTGCCTCTGCTCAGGAGGTAGAATAATTGTTGTGTATGCGTAACTACTCAGCCAGAGGTGGAAGAGGCCTGAATTTGAGGTGTATGTGGGGTGCTTCGCACCCCACATACACCTCAAATTCAGAGACTTTCCTCGCCCTCTGAGCAGTTACGTAAATGCTTTGATAATGACAAATCCTAGGATGTAGGAGGATGCACATGACCGAGGTTGCTTTTCCGAAGGGCTTTTTCTGGGGCGCGGCTACGGCAGCCCACCAGGTGGAGGGAAACAACATTAACAGCGAAAGCTGGGTGCTCGAGCATTTGCCGGGGACGATCTACGCAGAACCTTCGGGAGATGCCTGTGACCATTATCACCGTTACCCTGAAGACATTGCCCTGCTGGCAGGATTGGGTTTCAACGCCTATCGCTTCTCGGTGGAGTGGGCGCGGATTGAGCCGGAAGAGGGTGAATTCTCGTTTGCCGAATTGGAGCATTATCGGCGCATGTTGGCTGTTTGTCACGAGCATGGCATTCGTCCGGTGGTGACGTTCAACCATTTCACCTCGCCGCGCTGGCTGATGCGCTATGGCGGATGGGTAGATGAAAGAACGCCTGAACGGTTTGCCCGCTACTGCGAGCGGGTGACGAAGCATTTGGGAGATTTGATGAGCGCAGCTTGCACCTTGAACGAGGTGAACCTGCCGGCGGTGCTCTCCAGGCTGTTGCCTTTCAAGATCAACGAATTACCCTGGTGGAAAACGGCGGCGCAGACTTTTGAAGTCACGCCGGAGCGATTGGGCGTGTTCCAGTTTGCCGACTCGCCCGGCGCCCGCGAGGTGATCATGGCGGCGCACCGGCGCGGGTATGAGGCGATCAAGGCTGGGCCGGGGGATTTCATGGTGGGGCTGACCCTGGCGATGGTGGATGTGCAGGCGGTCGAAGGGGGCGAAACGAAGGCGGCGGACTATCAGCGCGAGATGAACGACTGGTACCTGGAACAGTTGCGCGGGGATGATTTTGTAGGCGTACAAACTTACTCACGCATGTTGGTGGGGGCCGAGGGTGTGACTCGGGCGCCGGCGGATGCCGAGCGGAACCAGATGGGCGATGAATATTACCCCGAGGCGATCGGTGGGACGATCCGGCACGCGACACGGGTGGCTAGAATTCCGATCATGGTCACCGAAAATGGGTTGGCTTCTACCGATGACTCGCGACGCTTGGAGTATTTCCGACGCGCATTACGCTGTGTGGCGGATTGTTTAAATGAGGGGATCGATGTGCGTGGCTACTTCTGCTGGTCGGCAATGGACAACTTCGAGTGGAACAGCGGTTACGGGCCGAAGTTTGGAATCATCGAGGTGGACCGGGCGACACAGGAGCGCACACCGAAGCCAAGCGCTTACTGGCTAGGCGAGGTGGCGAAGGCAAACAAATTGAATCTACCGTAGTTCGCGGGGCATATCGCCGTTCAGCCAGGTCAAAACATCCCGGAAATTTTGATCGGGATTGTTGATCGCGTCTATCTGCAAAACAGGAATCGAAGTTGGCCAGGGCTCGTAGATGGCTTTCAAGCGCTCTACCTCCTCCCAACCTACGGGTGTCCAGTAGTTATGGTACTGCTTACGGCCCTGCATCCGTTGCTGCCAAATCACCTCATCGGAGCAGATGCAGTGAATCACCCGCAGCCTTGCGCCGTGGCGGGCAGCGATTTCCTCGAGCGATTGGCGGAATCCGGGTAGAGGGAATACGGCATCCAAAATGCAGCTCACGCCCAGGCTGAGCTGCTCGTCGGCCTGGTTGAGGATGAGCAGATAGCCGTCGGCAGTGGCTCTCGGGGCCAGGTTTTGCTGCACGAGCGCGGATTGAAAGCGGTCTTTGCTAAAAAGAGGGATGCTCAAGGCTTTGGCCACTCGGCGTGCCAGGGTAGTCTTGCCGCAGCCGGGCAAGCCGGTGAACACGAGGAGGAGAGGGGATTTACTCATAGGTGGAGTTTACAGTATATTCGCCAGACCCGGTTTAATGATCGGCTCCGGTGGGCATTGTGCTGCGTGCGGTGGTCATAAGTATGAAGGGACCGATGTGCGTGGCAATTCTGCTGGCCGGCGCGGAACGCCTGGCGATTTCAGGGTTGCCAGGCT
>CAZMMI010000207.1:0-7341 GCA_964567255.1 uncultured Anaerolinea sp. | reverse complement strand
CTTCCACCTCTGTCTGAACCGTTATTGTTTATTATACGGCACTGCAGAAATCATTCAACGCCCCATAAAAAGATTAACAAATTTCAGATACTTTTGAGGTGCTTGGTAGCACTGCGTCAAACAGTGTTCGGTTTTGAATGGCGGGCTTTGCCCGATAAAAAAATGGAACATGGAGTATTGTCGCACGAAGTGCGACAAATACTCCATGTTCCCCTCAGGTTGCAAGGAATTAGTAGTGCACGTTCACCAGGGTGCCTACCGAGGCCCAATCGAACAGCCAGCCGGCTTCGTCGGTTTGCATGTTCACGCAGCCGTGACTCATGGGTGTGCCGAAATTACTGTGCCAGTAGGTGCCGTGGATGCCGTAGCCCTTGTAAAAATACATGGTGTAGGGCACGTCGGGCAGGTAATAACCGGGGCCGGACATATCGGTATAGCGATACTTCACATATACGCTGAACTCGCCCGTCACCGTGGGATGCTGCCAGGTGCCCGTGGAGACGAGGAAGGAATTAACGACGGTGTCGCCTTCGTAAGCGTATAATCTTTGCTCGGTGAGGTTCACATCGATCCAGCGTCCGTCGGCAGAGATGGGCGGCGGCGGGGGCTCGGTGGGAGGCACTTCTGTGGGAATTTCGGTAGGTTCGGGAGTAGGCGTCTCGGTGGGGGTGGGTGTTTCGGTGGGCGTCTCTGTGGGCGTCGGCGTGAAGGTGGGGGTGGGCGTGAAGGTAGGCGTCGGCGTAAAGGTAGGGGTGAAGGTGGGAGTGAGCGAAGGCTTGAACAACATGCCGATGGGGCGCTCGACCGAGGCGCTGCGCGCAAAAACCGTCCAACCGTTGTTGATGCTGAACAGGGCGGTGAGCACAAGCAGGAGGATAACCGCGGCGCCGGCCAGGGCCAGCAAGGGGCGGGATGGCTGGGGTTTGGGCGTGACAACCACCGGCTGAGTGGCTTCGGCCTTGAGGCGCATGGGCATGGTGTCGCCCAATACCGGCGGCGGGGTGAAATAAACTTTGGCAGTGGTGGGGGCAGATTTGCGCAAGCGCTGGGCTGCCCAATGCATTCCCTTACGAGCCTGCGGGCTGGACGGGTTGATCTCCAGGGCGCGCTGCAGGTAGTTGACGCTGGCCTCCGGGGAAGCCAGGGCAGCCAGGATCAACCAGGGTTCTTCCAGGTTGGGGTCCAGCCGAGCGGCTTCCGAGGCATAACGCCGGGCGGCCGCACGGTCCTTGCCACGTAAGGCTTTCCAGGCCAGTTGGACGCAATCTTGAGCCGGAGTGCTCATGGCGTTACAGGCTGGACTTCAGTCGCGGGAACATTTTCGTTGCGCACGAAGCAGAGAATGCCCTCGGCAACTCCTTTGGCGATCAGATCGGGCTGCTCCGTGAGGATCTGGCGGTCCAAATTGAGGAAGCCGGTTTCGATGATCGCTGAAGTGGTGTCGCTGTGGATTTCGCGGAAGGCATGATAATCGCTCATGTCGATGGTAATGGTGTTGTAGTGGAAGGGCAGGTTGGTGACTGCCTGGTAGCGCTGGGTCATGCAAGTGGTCAGGCGGGTGGCCTTTTCGGGGTAAACGGTGGAAGGGGCCGCGGCGACTTTGAAGCCGGTGGCCTGATCATTGACGTACACGCATGAGTCGTTGTGAATGGAGATGAGGGCCATGGCCTGGTATTCAATCAGGCGGGCGTCAAATTCTTGCAGCAGGTCAACGTCGTAGCCTTCGCGCACCAGGATTTCCTTGACACGGTTGGCGATTTCGAGGTTAACCTTTTCTTCGGTCAACCCATCGGGGCAAACCGCGCCGGGGTCGTTGCCCCAATGCCCGGCGACGATACCAATGCGCGGGCGAGGGGAGGGTGTGGCAGTGGGGTAGGCGTTTTCTAGGTTCGTCTGTGGCTGGAGGGACAGGAGCATGCGGTCAACCAGATTGCCGGAGAAAAGGTTATCGGGCGTCCAAAGGGTGAACAGGGTGGCGAACAGCACCCCAACACCGATGACATTTTGCATCAGGCGCCAGACGCTGGTTTGGGGGTACGCGCTGCGCCGGCGGCGGCTGCGCGAGGCGGGAATTCGGGTGAGTACAGCTCGTTTGTCCATTGATTAATGATACTACCTTAAAACGGGCGTGGATAGCAAGTGGTTGCGCATGGCTTTTTGCAATCCTTCATGGTTGATGATACCATATCCAAAATATCACTGACACTTTGGGAGTTGCCGTGATAGGCGCTTCCTCCAAAGAACACCAGCCCCTTGACTTGGGCTGTGGCTTGACAGTATAAAGATTATAAAGGAGCTTCACTGAGCCTATGGACAACGATGCAAGATTCTTGCCTGAACTGCTGCGCCAAAGCATGCGCCATTGGGTGGCGGGCGTGACGGTGGTCAGCTCGCAATACGGCGACTTGCGACACGGGATGACGGTGAACTCATTTACGTCGATATCGCTGGACCCGCCCCTGGTGACGGTGACGCTGGCGAACGACACGCGCACCCACACCCTGGTTGAGCAAGCCGGGTGGTTTGGGGTGAGCATCCTGAGCGAATTGCAGCAGGAGTTGTCAGACCGGTTTGCGGGGCGCATTCCAGAAGGCGGCGACCGCTTTGCCGGTGTGGAAGTGGTTGAGCGGGCCGGGCGGGTGCCGTTGATTTCAGGGGCGCTGGCAGCCTTGGAGTGCAGGGTGGTTCATCGTTATCCAATGGCGCATTCGACCCTATTCATTGGCCAAGTGGAAGATGTTTGGCAGGGCCTTGAAGAACAACCGCTGGTATATTGGAATCGGAAGTATCACCGGATGAGGGGCTGATGGACACTCGTTTGACGGATGAGGAACGGGCTTTTTTGCTGCGGCTCGCGCGCCAGTCGATTGAGGTCGCCACGCAAGGTCTGCCGTTGCCGGAGGTAGACCTGGCTCAACTGCCACCCAGCTTGCGGGCAGAAGGAGCGACGTTTGTGACTCTCACCGATGCGCGGGGCGAGCTGCGCGGCTGCATTGGCACGCTGGAGGCTTATCAGCCGTTGGCATTGGATGTTCGAGAACATGCCGTGGCGGCGGCGCTGGATGATTATCGCTTCCAACCGGTGCAGGCGGGCGAGGTGGCCAGACTGCACATTGAGATCTCACGGTTGACGCCGCCTCAGCCGTTGAATTACGACCGTCCGGAAGAACTGCCCAAGCGGCTGCGCCCTGGCATAGACGGGGTGATCTTGCGGGATGGGTTCCGGCGAGCAACTTTCTTGCCGCAGGTGTGGGAGAAACTGCCCGATGCGGAAATGTTCCTGGGACATTTGTGCCAGAAGATGGGGGCGGCAGGGGATTTGTGGCGGCGAAAGCTGCTGGCAGTAGAAATTTACCAGGTGGAAGAATTCCAAGAAGAAAAGTGAGTTGTTTTCACAACAGAACAGCGGGCGCGAAGCGCCCGCTGTTCTGTTGTGAATGAATATTTGGATTAGCGTCGCAGGCTGACTGCCGAGCGGTACGCCTGGCCGATCAGGTGAGAACTGATCAAGGTGCCGTAGGCGGCGGTGGCAAACACGCCGACCACGCAGGCGATGGTTCCCAGGGGCGCGATCAAGCCGACAATAATATTGCCCAGGAGGATCATCAGGTAAGGGCCGGGAGCCGCGCGCACCAGTCCAAATACCTGACCAATATTGAAGGCCGAGCCCAACCGCCCCGTAGCCAGGGAGTTGCCGGTGGCCGCGGGAACCATCAAGGCCATCAAGATGGTATAGATCAAGACCAGGCCGCCGCAACAGAGAGAGAGAATGATGGTAACGGTGGCCAGCATGTCATCGCTCATTTCAGCAGAAGCGCCGATGATGGGGAACAGCCAGATGGGGGTTGCGAATAGGATGGCGGGGAGGACGTAAACCAGCCCGATGACGGCGGCTTTGAACCCGCGGCCAAGGTGCTCACCGAACTCAATGTCGGGGAGGGGGAGATCTCTTTGCCCCTGGGTGATGCGTTGGGCGACAGCCAGACTCCAACCGACCAGGTAGAGTTGACCAACGATTGGGATGAGTGAAATGAGGGCTGCCAGGAGCACCTTTTTGACCCAATCTGGATCTTCGAATACATAAGAGAACGCTCTGCCGAAGTCCATCTTTAACTCCTTCTCAGAATGAAATGATAGGGCAGCCATGAAGGCTGCCCGGACGACCTAGAAGTGGACGTACTGATCGACTTTGATGACGAAGATTGTGGCGTGGCGGGTGCCCGGCTCGGAGGTGGGCGAGACGCTTTGGCGGATGACGTTGAGCGCCGGTTCGACCTGTTCATCTTCGCAGCCCACCATGAGGGTGGTGTTGCCGCGGCGCCAGAATCCGCCCGTCGAAGCAATCATTGTGACGCGGAACCCGGCGGCAGTCAGCGACTGGGAAACGGCATCGTGGTCAATATCACGCAGGATGGCAATGATTAGTTTCATGGCTATATCTCCTCGTAGTGCTCGACATCCAAAGCAAAGATCGTAGCTCCACCCACGGTAACAGGGGTAGGGGTAGGAAGCGGCAGAGGCGCGCTTTCCAATGGCACAGCAATGAACTCAACGCGCTGGCGACAGTTTTGATTGAGGACTTCGCAGGCGGCATCGTGCATTTCATCCGGCAGGCCGAT
Organism: uncultured Anaerolinea sp.; assembly: GCA_964567255.1. Classification (GTDB taxonomy): domain Bacteria; phylum Chloroflexota; class Anaerolineae; order Anaerolineales; family Anaerolineaceae; genus Anaerolinea. The sequence goes on along the minus strand of CAZMMI010000207.1, from coordinate 2,722 downwards.
GATGAGGGTGGCATTGCGGCGTCCCAGGAAGCCGCCCGTGCTGGGCAGGCGTTCAACGACGAGGCCCAGTTTGCTCAATGCCTCACGCGCAATTTCCGCATCCTGAGACTGGACCACCGCGATCATCATGGTTTTCTGATCTGGCTTGTCAACAGGTTTATCAGTCATAGGACCTCCTTAGGCGAGCTCGTCAGGTAAGGCTGATTTGGTGTGGCCCCGGCCCAGTTAAGGATAATGGGGTGACGCCAGGGAGTGTTATGGTGGTTTGATCACCTTTTCGAGTTAATACTATCGTACGATATTTTACCGTAACTGTCCACGGGAAAGGGCATGAATCGCGCACCCAAATTTCATCAGGAGTCAAACGATCTATTCCGATTAAGCGCAGAAACAGCCCGGCAGGCGAAATTCCGGCGAGATGGCCGCGTTCTCCACGCACCTGGCCGGTTTTGGCCTCGTAGTACTGGTAAAAGGTGCGTTCGTTCTTCAATGCCAGGGCGGCGGCATCCATCAGGCAAGTGAACACCTGGGCGGCTTCCTTGCGGTAGCCATAGCGCAGCATGCCTTCGATGATCCAGGCATTCCAGGGCAGGCCGATATAGGTCAGTTCGGGCGGGCCGCCCAGACAGCTTTCGCCGGCGCAGGTCGTGAACCCGGCGGGTGAAAGAAATTGGGGCAGGAGAGTTTGCTCAATCAGCTCGATGGCGCGCTCGGAGGAAGGAATACTGGCCCAGAGGGGCAGGAAGAGGCTGAGATCCGTCTGGCTCAAATCGACGGAGCGCAGGCGCCCGCGATCCTCATCCGACAAGCCCTCGATTTCGATGCGCTCGACTCGCGAGTAGACCTGGCGTGAGGTGACTACGCCACGGCGGCGGCTCCAGGTGAAACTGCGGGGGAGCAGGGTTTCTTCGACTGGGCGATTCTTGGTATCTAACCCGGCCAGGCGAACGATGACCGCCCGGGTGCCTTCGCCAACGGCGTCGATGTGCAGGACGAGCCGCTGGGCCGAGCGCAGCCGCTTATGAATGGCAAAGTCGCCGGCGCCAGAGAATTCAAACAAGGTGCGCCCGCTGAGGCTGCGATGCGTGGCGGCATCGCGGTAACGGTACAGGTGAGCCTGGGAATCCCAGGTTTCTTCGACGGCTTCGCGCAGGCGCGTGAGGGTCTCTTCCAGCCAGGCCATGTCGTCGGCGAAATCCTCTTCGAGATGGGCGGCGCGGCCCAATGCCAACAGGTTGGCGCATTCGCGGTGGAGCATGGCCGCCAGGGCCGGGCTTTCCACGGTGCTGATTTCTACCCCCTGGGCGCTTGGATTCCAGCGGTCAAAGAGAGGCAGGGTGTCCAGGCCGGTTTGTAAGGGGTGATCCCATTCGGGCAGGCCGTCCTGGTCACGATCGTGGAGCGGAGAGAGCCACAACCGCGCGAAGCGCAGCAAAGCCGGCCAGCGCGCAGTCAGCCATTCGGGGTTGACCTGGGTGGGCTCAATGAGGCTGGTGAGCATGGGAGGGGCCAGTTGGCGGGTGAGCTGCCCGCCGAGGCCGGGCTTCCAATCGATGAAGCCGGAGTCATCCTGCGTGTGGAGGTAGTTATCCAGCAAGTTCAGACCGTGCTGCGGCGCGCCGGGCAGAAGCTGTCCGGCCAGGTAGGCGGCTTCTTGGACGGGCTGGCCACTCCACAGATAGGGATAGTCGCTGCCGTCCTCGCGGGCGGCGGCCCCCTGGTCGATGCGGCGAGAGAGGACAATGGAGGGCGCTGGCAGGGCCTGGGTGGAGGTGTGCCACAGGCTGAAGGCGGCTTTTTGCGCCAGGGTCAGGGTGGCGTCCCAATCGGCTCGCCCGGTTTCAAATTCGACCGTCTCGGCAGCGTTGAGCAGCTCGCAACGGGCGATTTCAGCCTCCCAGGGGCGAGAGGTGATGGCGCGGGCCAGCTCCATGGCCTCGGCGGTGCTGGGCATGGCCGCCACGCTCCATTGAAAGGTTTGTGTGGCGCCGGGATAAAGCTCCAGTTGGGTGGTGAGGCCAGGGTAGGGGCCTTTGGCAGCGGCAGGGCCGCCCGAGAAGAAACCAATCACCGCCAGTTCGGCAGTTCGCCCCTGCAAAACGGTACTGTACTCGAGAGTTTGGGCAACCATCCCCTCACCACCGCTGAGCGGACTGAGCAGGCCGGACCATTCCAGGCGGATGTTGTGGGGCAAGATGCTGCGGTTGTGGAAGGTGAAGCGCCCGGCCAGCGCGGAAGAGACCGGCACATGGTATTCGGCAGTCAGGTTGACGCCGTCGAAGGGCTCGCAGGTCAGGGAGATGTAATTGGGGTAGCAGCGAGTGACGACCGGCGGTTGGTGAAACGAGGCCGGGTCGGTGCGGGTTTTTCCCAGGCGAGTGAAGGAAGGAAAAAACTGCATCAGGCGGGCTCGCAAACCGAAGGTGGTTTGTATAGCCAGTGCGGGAGGCTCGCCCAGACCTGGGTTGATTTCCCAAATGATGTCATTTACATAATCGGTGGGGGTGATGCGAGCGTCGGCAGCCAGGGTCAAATGACGCGGGTCATCGGCGGTGAGTTTCCATGTACGCATACTATTATTGTAACAAAGAATAGAGGCATCGGCTTAGTGCGGTTCATTGGGAATTGTCGTGGTGTAATCCGCATTTTGGGGATATTGAGATATGGCATAACTGCTCAGAGGGTGGGAAAAGTCCCTGGATTTGAGGTGTGAGTGGGGTGC
>CAZMMI010000206.1:0-7361 GCA_964567255.1 uncultured Anaerolinea sp. | reverse complement strand
CTGTTTCTTCTGTCATTTTCCAAGTTTACCAGAGTTATTCGGATAGGCTCTTAGAACGCACACGGAACTTTGCTACCGCTTAGAACAGTCTCCAACGCTTCAGTGCGTTCAATTCCTTTCCGATGTTTATCAAAAAATCGTAACTACTCAGCCGGAGGTGGAAGAGGCCCAAAATTGAGCTGGGTGTGGGTTGCCGCACCCCACACCCAGCTCAATTTTGGGAACTTCCTTCATGCTCTGAGTAGTTACAAAAAAACTATTGTACGAGGTCGGCTCTTTCTTGGAAAGAGCTAATACCATTTCATAATATTGGCGCGTCCGCTTTGCGCCAGCTCAATTGATGCGGCTTTCATGGTTTATAAAAGATCAGGGCTGATCCAAGACAGAGATTTTTGGCTTTTTTCCATCGCCTTGTAGGCTTCTTCAAACCGCCCGAGGGCAATATAAAAACCTATTTTCCCTCACCTTTATCCTCTTCACCCATCACGACAATTCTGGGCTTCATAGTCGCCACTACGTTACAGACCACCCCATCTTGCAACGCCATCACTTCGTCAGGATTCTTATAAGCGAACGAGGTTTCGTCGTCGGCAATTCCATAATGCAAGACATCCGCTTTCTTCATTGCTTGTTCAAACACCTTGCGGCCCATCCCGCGGATATCGTCTTTCGCCTTCGACCGCGACTTTGCCCGCCCCGCGCCATGAGAAGATGAGTTGAACGAGTCGGGGTTACCCAGGCCTTCTACGATGAACGAGGTACCCATGCAAGACCCGGGCACGATCCCAAACTGTCCGACTCCCGCAGGAGTTGCACCCTTGCGGTGGATGATCGTACCATCCGTTAAAATTTCCGCAAAATTGTGTTGGTTCTCAACTCGCGCCAACGATCCCAAACGTGACTTTGCCAGGAAGGTATCGTGGATGATATGATGACAAGCCTGCGCGTAGCGCCCCATCATTAACATCGCCTGTACGTACTCCTGTCCTGCTTCACCGCTCGTGTCCAGCCACGCATAACCCTTTGGAACTTTGCTGTACTTGGCCTGCGTTTCCGCAACGGCCAGCGCATCGTAGTGTTCCTCAGTCGCTTTTCCAACGTAGCGCGAGCCAGAGTGGGTCACGATCACCACGTACACATCGCCTACCTTCGCATTCGGCAGCCAGGAAATCGGCCGCACGACAGTCATCTCCATGGCATCGAAGAAGTGGTTTCCGCCGCCTGACGTTCCCAATTGGCTGCGGGCCTTTTCCTTCAGGGGGCGCAGGTACGATAACTCATTCCACAACGGGTCGCTCATCACCGCGTGTTCTTTCAACTCTCCCTTCCCATAACCCTGCGGCCCGAATTTGGAAGAAGCAATCATCCAGTCCATAATTTTCTTACGCTCGCGCATGAAATCGTTCACGCTGATGTCCAGCACGGTGGCGGTCATACGGCAAGAAATATCCACACCCACGTAGGATGGGAAGATCGCTCCCTTTGTCGCCACCACTGCGCCAATTGGGACGCCGTAGCCATAATGACCGTCAGGCATTTCCGCCCCGCCAATGACAGGCCGCATGGACAACGCCAGCTTAAACTGATCCAGAGTCGCAGAGTCAAACTGGATATTGCCGCCCTGGAACAGCGTATAGGGAGCAGGTCGTTCCATCACGCCCGACTCGCGCTGTGGCGCAACGGGCATGGGGAACTCAGCCTGGATAGTTTGGCGGATCGCATCGAACTCGAGACTCTCCTTCGCCAATTGAGCAGCCCGTTTTGCGATCGCAGTAAACTGAGGGTGATTCCTATAACCCTGCCCGATCAGCCAATCATTGGTGTTGATTTTCTTCTTGTTTGCCATTATGTGTCCCTCTGTTTTTTTTGGTCGAAATTGATAAGTGTTGATTGATTTTCCGCACACTTTAAAAGTGGTTCTTTCTCGCCTTCCTCTGCTCGTGCCCACCGGCCTTTTGATCCACTTTTGGCGTGGCAGCCGGCGTTATTCAGACTGCATTTCTGGCCTTCGCATGGTTCAACAATCGCCGGTCTGTTCTAACCATAACCTAAAACAGCCTCCAGCGTTTCAGTTCCTTCAATTCCTTTTCGATATTTTTCACAAAACTATTGTTCGGGGTCGGTTCTTTCTTGGAAAGAGCTAATGCCATTTCATAATTTTGGCGCGCTTCCACTTTGCGCCCGTTCAACTTGTGCAACATGCCCAAATTGTAGTAAATCGGTGGATTTCCCGGTCGAAGCGCTTTTGCCTTTTCCATGGCTTGAATAGCCTCCTCATACCGTTTCAGCGCCGAATATCCTGCCGCCAGATAAAAATAGGCATCCACGACATCCGGGTCCAGGGCGATTGCTTGATTGTAGTAATTGATTGCCATGGCATACTGCTCGTTCTTATACGCCGCCATCGCCTCTTCCAAAAGGTAGTTCACATCGTTATCAACCTGCCGATAAGCCGAGTTCTTTTTTCCACAGTACGAGCATGCTTCGTCCGTATCAGAAATATTTGCGCCGCAGCTTTCACATTGTCCGCTCATATCCATACCTCAAATTCATTCAATGGGTTTCCATGTGTGATTGCAAGTTATTGTACCTGGATTTCACGCAGGAAACAGCGGAATAGGTCTATAATTTTCTAGATGGATACAGGCCCGAACTTTCGGATTTGGACGAATACCAAGGAGGACTCATGCCCCCACAAGAAGCAATAAGCAGTCAAATCTCAGTCGTCAAGCTGCGTACAGAGCACCTGGAGAATCCTCTGGGCATCGACTCGCGCCAACCCCGCCTAAGTTGGCAGGTCTCCGGAGAAGGCCGCGGCCTCTCCCAAAGCGCCTATCAAATCCAGGTTGCCAAAACGCCCATCCTCCTGGAAATGGGCGAAAACAACCTTCTGTGGGACTCGGGAAAAGTCCTCTCCGATAACACCCTCTCCGTTCCCTATCAAGGCCCCGAACTAAACTCTACCTGGCGATATTACTGGCACGTCAAGGTTTGGGACCAGAACAACCACCCCTCCGGTTGGAGCGAGAAGGGCTGGTGGGAGATGGGCTTACTGAACGAAGAAGAATGGCAGCCCGCAGAATGGATTGAGGTCGGTTGGGACGAGAAACCCAAGGCCTTCAATCCCTGCCCATTCCTGCGCCGCAGCTTCCAATTGCCGCAAATGATCCGCTGGGCCCGGCTGTACATCACGGCTCACGGCCTGTACGAAGCCTGGATCAATGGTCAGCGCGTGGGCGACCAGATCTTCACCCCCGGCTACACCGCTTATGATAAGCGGCTCCAATACCAGGCCTACGATGTAACCGACTTGCTGTACGAAGGCGAGAACGCCATGGGAGTCATCCTGGGCGATGGCTGGTACCGCGGTAAGGTCTATGTCAACGAAGACCGCAATGTCTACGGCGAACGTCTGGGGCTGCTCGCCTTGATACAAATTGAGCTGCGCGACGGGTCTCGGATGATTCTCTCCAGCGACTCGCAGTGGAAATCAGCCACCGGCCCCATCCTCAAATCCGATATGAAAGACGGCGAGATCTACGACGCGCGACTGGAGATGCCCGGTTGGAATGATCTGGGCTTCAACGACAGCCGCTGGAAGCCTGTGCGAGTGGCATCCCACCCCAAGAACCACTTGGTGGCTTCCATGGGTGTACCGGTGCGCCAGAAAGAAACCTTCACCCCCATCCTTCTCAAAACTCCCGGCGGCGAAACGGTGTTGGACTTTGGCCAAAACCTGGCGGGTATCGTGCACTTCAAAGTCCAGGGGCCCAAAGGCACTACCATCCGCCTGCGCCACGGCGAAACCCTGGACGAGAACGGCAACTTCACCCAGGCCAATTTGTTTGCCCTCAAGAGCAAAGGAAAAGAACCCTTCTTCCAGGAGGTGCGCTACACCCTGAAAGGTCAGGGCGTGGAAGAATACGAGCCGAAATTCACTGTGCACGGCTTCCGCTACGCACAACTGGAAGGCTACCCTGGAGAGCCGAGGCCCGAAGATTTTTGTGCTGTTGCCATCTACAGCGACATGCCGCCTACCGGAAGTTTTGAGTGCTCCGATCCGATGATCAACCAACTCCACCACAACACCGAGTGGAGCATGAAGAGCAACTTCCTCGACCTGCCCACCGACTGTCCCACACGCGAACAGGCCGGGTGGACCGGAGATGCGCAAATCTTCACCCCTTCAGCCTCTTTCCTGATGGACACGCAAGCTTTCCTGCGAAAATGGCTAACAGAGCTGCGTGACGAGCAATTCGAAGATGGGAAGGTAGGGAATTTTGTCCCCAACCCCTACCGTCTGAAGAAATCCTTCTTGAACAAATTAGACGGCTCGTGCGGCTGGGGCGATGTTGCCGTGATGATGCCCTGGGCTTTGTATCAGGCGTTTGGAGACACGAGCATCCTCGAAGAGCAGTATGAGAGCATGAAAGCCTGGATTAATTACGCCGCATCCCAGGCGATGAAAACCAATCGGTTACGAAAAAGTTCACCCAAAAACCGGGTTTACATTTGGGATACCGGCTATCACTGGGGCGAGTGGCTGGAACCCGGCACCGGTGGCTTTAACACAATGGCTGCCAGTGTGATTTCGCGCGTTTTTCTTGGCGCGCCCACAGTTGCTACGGCTTACTTTGCCAACTCCACCCGACTCCTGGCCCAGATCTCCGAGGTGTTGGGAAAACAGGCCGAGGCCCATGGCTACCGGACGATCGCGGAGAGCATCAAAACCGCGTATGCAGAAGAATTCATTGGCCTCGACGGGCGCATGGATCCCGACATCCAGGCCTCTTACACGCGCGTGCTGGCCTTTGACCTGGCCCCCGCCGAACTAAAGCCCGCCATTGTAGGGCATCTCGTCCGTTTGATTCGTGCCGCCGGAAACCATCTTGGCACGGGTTTCCTCTCCACCCCCTATCTATTGCATGTTTTGGCGGACAACGGCCACCTGGACCTGGCTTACGAACTACTCAACCAGAAAACCGCCCCGTCGTGGCTATACGAAATTTCAAAGGGAGCGACAACCATTTGGGAGTCCTGGGAAGGGATCGATGAGAACGGCAAACCCTCCCTTTCTCTTAACCACTACAGCCCCGGCTCCGTGGTAAACTTCCTGCATTGCAAAGTGGCAGGGCTGGAAGCCGCGGAGCCCGGCTACCGCACCATCAACATCCGCCCCCGCCCCGGCGGCGGATTGACCTGGGCGAAGGCCACCTACGACTCTGTCCGCGGGCCAATCGCCTCTGAATGGAATACCGAAAACGGTCTCATGCGGTTGAATGTCACCGTCCCAGCCAACACGCGCGCTTCGGTCACCCTGCCCGGGGCAGTCCTCGGCAGCGTGATGGAAAACGGTGTTCCGCTCGCCTCCGTAGAAGGCCTGTCCAACCCCGTCCAAATCGGCGTTGACGTTCGCTGCGAGATCGGTTCAGGAATCTACCGGTTCGAATACCCGCTTTCGGGCAATTAAACTTATCAAGGAACAATATTTGCGAATGGAACACAACTACCTGGCCCTGGATCTTGGCGCTGAAAGTGGGCGCGCCATTACCGGGAACCTCTCGGCGGGCAAATTAACCCTGACAGAAAACCACCGTTTCGCCAACCAACCCGTCTCCCTCGATTCGGGATTGCATTGGGACGTGAACAGCTTGTGGCGGGAGATTAAACACGGCATTGCCCTTTCCAGCCAGAAGGCTCAACTGGAAAGCCTGGGGATTGACACTTGGGGCGTGGATTTTGGTCTCTTGGATGAAGCGGGGAATTTGCTCGCCCTCCCCTACCACTACCGCGACTCGCGCACCGATCACATCCTGGAAAAAGCCTTCCAGCGTGTTTCGCGCGAAGAGATATTCGCCCAAACCGGCATCCAATTCTTGCAATTCAACTCCCTCTACCAACTACTGGCAATGGTTCTGGCTGGCGATCCTGCCCTGGCCAAAGCGCGCACATTCCTGACCATCCCCGACCTGTTCAACCACTGGCTGAGCGGCAGCCTGACCTGCGAGTTCACCAACGCTACCACCACCCAATGTTTCAATCCGCTCGCGCGCGCCTGGGCGAACCCGCTCTTTACAGCGATGGGCATCCCCCCCGAGATCTTCCCGCCCGTCTGTAACCCCGGCACGCTACTGGGAAACTTGCTCCCGTCCGTGGCTCAGGAAACAGGCGCGCGACCTGTCCCCGTCATCGCACCGGCCTGCCACGACACCGGATCCGCGGTGGCGGCTGTGCCCGCCGAAAACGCGGATTTTGCCTGGCTCAGCTCCGGAACCTGGTCTATCATGGGTGTAGAAGTCAGCCAACCCAATGTCACCCCCCAGGCTCTTGTCCACAATTTCACCAACGAGGGCGGAGTCTTCGGCACCTGGCGGCTATCGAAGAACATTATGGGGTTGTGGCTTGTACAGCAGTGCAAGCGTTTGTGGGGGCTCTCGTACGACGAGCTCACGCGCCTGGCCGCGCAGGCCCGCCCTTTCCTGGCTGTGATCGACCCCGACTCCAGCTGCTTCCTCCACCCTGCCGACATGGCCGAAGCCATCTGCGCCTACTGCCGCGACAGTGGTCAGGCCGCGCCCCAAACCCGCGGAGAAATCGTCCGCGTGGCTCTGGAAAGCCTGGCCTTAAAATATCGTTTGACCTTGAGCCATTTGGAAGAACTCAGCGGCAAACATTTTGAACCCGTTCATATCATTGGCGGCGGCGCCCAAAACCAGCTGCTCAACCAGTTGACCGCCGATTGCACCGGGCGCACTGTGGTAGCTGGACCGGTGGAGGCGACTGCCACAGGCAACATACTCATGCAGGCCATCTCGCTGAGTCACCTGGCCTCGCTGGCTGACGCCCGCGCCGTGGTTCGCCGTTCCTTTATAGTTGAAACGTACCAGCCCGGTAAAATAACCGGATGGGACGAAGCTTTTGCCAAACTAATCTCACTAACGCAATCCAACCCGGCTTAAGCCGGATTATCCCGAAAGGAAAAATAATGCTTGAAGCTCCATTTCCCGAACTAGACGATTTGCTCACCATGATGGGCGAAGCCGGACGTCACCTGGCCGAAATCGAAGCCAGTGAAGGCGCCGCCGGAAACATATCGGTTTGTATGCGCTGGCCCCTCGAACCGCGTTCTCGCTTCCCCGTCGTGAACGAGATTGAACTTCCCCAACCCGTCCCCGAACTGGCCCAGGCGGCCTTCCTGGTCAGCGGCTCGGGGCGTCGCCTTCGCGAGATCATCGACGAACCCACCGCCAACGTCGCCTGCATTGTGGTCAACGAAGGCGGCCGTACCGGCAAGATGTACACCTCTCACGACCGCCGATTCGAGCGTGTGACCAGCGAGTTCAACTCCCATCTGGCTGTCC
>CAZMMI010000205.1:0-7451 GCA_964567255.1 uncultured Anaerolinea sp. | reverse complement strand
GCGTTTGACCTGGCCCAGTCGCGGGCCATTTTGCAAACCGCCAAAAACCTGGGCTTTCCCCTCAAAATTCACGCCGACGAGTTTGACAACCTGGGTGGGGCGCGTCTGGCAGCCGAGCTGGGCGCTGCTTCTGCCGATCACCTGGTCAAGACATCGGCAGAGGATATCGCCGCGCTGGGGCGCAGCCAGACCGCTGCCGTGGCTCTGCCCTGCACGCCCTTTGGGCTGGCCGACCCGCATTACACTCCGGCGAAAGCCATTCTGGAGGCGGGCGGGCTGCTGACCCTGGCCAGCGATCTCAACCCCGGGACGGCCTGGTGCGAATCGATGCAGTTCGTCATCGCCCTGGCCTGCCGTTACCTGCGCCTGACCCCCGCTCAGGCCATCGCCGCCGCCACCATCAACGCCGCGGCGGCCATTGGGCGCGCCGGGCAGGTGGGCTCGCTGGAGCCCGGCAAACAGGCCGATGTGCTCATCCTGTCCGTTTCCGATTACCGCCACCTGGGCTACCGCTTCGGTTCCAACCTGGTGGAAAAGGTGATCAAGAAAGGGGAGGTGGTGGTGTGATTGGACCCTCTTTTCTGATTGGCCTGGGTAGCACGGGCGTGCAGGTGCTGGCGCGCGTCCAGCAATTATTGGGCAGCACCGTGCCGGAGACTGTGCGCCTGCTAGCATTTGATATGCACCACCCGCGCCTGGACACCACCGGGCGGCTGGGTCCTGCGCATTATTTTTTGGCGCCGCTGACACCGGTGGATGAAGCCAACCTGTCGCCGCGCCGTGCCGTACGGGCGGCGCTGCTCAAGGATCTGCGCCGCGGGCCCGGCGAATCGCAGGTGCTGCGCAACCTGAACCTCAACCTGGATGCGCTGCGGGCCGCCCTGCTGCCTTCAGAGACAGTGGACGTGTTTCTGGTCACTTCTTCGTTTGGCAGTTCGGGTTCGGGACTGCTGTTGGACGTCGCCTACCTGTGCCGCCACCTGGCGCAGAAACGTCCGCAGCTGCGAGTGCATGTCCTGCTGGTGGCTCCCGAGGCCTATCAACACGGGCAGACGATTACCAAAGAACACTATCTGCAAAACTTCGCCCTGCTCAAAGAGATCGAGTTCATGCAATGCGGTCGCAATTGGTCAACACCCTATTCCCTCTATGGGCCGGAAGGCATCGCGGGCATCCCTGGGCTGATGACCGCTCCGCCTTTTGACACCTTGCAATTGCTGGACGGTTTCCAACTCAACACAGGGCCCGAGGCGGGCGTGGTGGCGGCGGCTGCCGAGGGTTTGCTGTGTCAGATGGACGATCTGGCGCGAAAGGCGCTGGATGAAATCCGTGCCGCGCACCCTTCGCAAGGGCGGGCCTGCTTTAGCGCTTTTGGCGTGTTCAGTTACTACCATCCCACCCGGCTGTTGACTGAGCGCAGCGCCCAGCGCATGATTGCCGCGCTGGTGGAGACTTTGTTTCCCCTGGAAAAAAACGAATTGACCGGCCGCCCCGAAAAACTGGCCGAGCGAACCCCGCTGCGCGAGGATGATCCATACGGCAACCTGAATTTCTGGCTGGCGCCCGCTTCGATTTCAGGCGTGTTGGAAGAGGTGCTGCAAGTGTCGCAACTGCCCCAAGGCGCCAACCACCCCGAACGGCTCCAGTTCCTCAACCGCCTGGTGCGCCGCGCACGCATAGATTGGGAGCGGGTGTATCATGAGGCGGGCGACCGGTTGAAGGCGGATAAAGGCTTTGATAGGGTCGATTTGCCCGAAGAGCATGTGCGTGTCTTGTTCAACGCCATTTTGCAGCGCGTGATGCAGGCCGACGACCGCCTGGGGCCCTTGTCGGTCTACCTGAGCAAACTCAACAACGTCTTATCGTATTACCTGGACGATCTGCAGCAGGTGGAAGAGATCTGGAAAGGAATGGGCGAGCATTCTGAATGTGAGGCTGTTCGCAAGGAATTAGAAGATGCGCGGCGGGAGTTGGAAGAGAAACGCAACTCCAACTGGTCTAAGCTGTTCTCGCAGGGCGTGGAAGCCGCCGAGCAGCGCCTGGAGAAGATTGTGCGCAGCCGCACCCAGTTGCAGGAACGCGAAGCGATTGTGCAATCTATCCGCAAAACGGTCGAAATGATGCGAACGCTGAGCAACCGCTTGCTCGAGGTTTACGAATATTACGCCCAGGCGGCAGCTCTCGCCGGCGGTAGCATTTTCAACGCGGCGGTTGATCAGGGGTTGTTGGTGGAGCGAGAATTACGCTTTGAAAGTAACGTGCGCACCCAACAGGTGATTGTTGACCAGGGTTTTGAAAATCGCCGCATGAGAGTGGTTTCCGAGGAATTCAATCAGCGCTTCTTCAGTGCACTTCAAAAGCATTTCAACCAGGTGATTGAGAGCATCGATTGGGAGCATGATGGCGTGTCTTGGTCATACCCCTTGAATTTGGGGCAGGAAGAGGGTGGTTCCATCGATCTGCTCGATATCAACGCGCCCGCAGAGGAGCGCGGTCGACAGATTTGGGATGCTTTGGGGCGCTGGTTTGAACAGGCTCTGGTGAGCGGTCAGCCCGAGACCAGCATCTTGAGCTTCCTCAGTTATCATGATTCGCGCGGCGACCGCCTGGCGACGAAAATGTCGGAGCACAGTGTGCTGCTGGCCAAACTGCTGGCTGAGCCCCCCACGCAGGATGCTGTTTTGTTCGCCCCCGAGCCGGATGCGCTGGGCACAACACCGCATACGCAGGACTTCATCACGGAGATCCAGCATCACTTTGCCAGCATTTACCTGGCTGAGAGTCGGGATGCCGATCGCCTGGTGCTGCTGCGCTGGTGCGGAGGCCTGACGGTGGATAGTTTCTTCACCTATCACCAGAGCGCGCCGAAGAAAATCGATCCGTCTGAGCTGCGCGATTATATTTTATGGTGACGCCTTCCCTGGCCCTGCCCCAAACCCGCAAAGGTTTTAGCAACTACGCACGGCATCACTACAGTTAACCGTGGAGACTGAATCGCGCCCTTTGGGCGCCATTCACAACCGACCACGGTTTTGTGGAGCCAAAGAAAGGGTTAGCGCGAGTAATCAATTAGCCGAAACCCGTAGGCATTGACCACGCGGGTCGATCCCACCTGTGTCTCGGTCACCTCGTCCTGGCGGTAGACGTGGATGTGCCCGTGCAGGTGATAGGCGGGTTGAAATGTCTTGATCAACCATCGGTAGGCTTTACTGCCCCGGTGGGGCAGGTCGTCTTTATCGTGGATTTTCCAGGGTGGCGCATGCGAGACGAACACATCCAAGAACCGCCCGAAACGAATCTTGTTCACCAGCAGCGCCGGTACCAGGCCCCAAACCATCCACCACAATGCGCCTTGTGTATACTGGTTGCGGCCTCTGTTATAGCTCAAGCTGCCCTGTACGCCCGCCAGCAGCAGCCCACTTTCCGGCTCGCGGTACACCTGACGGTGTAAATCGATCCCGCCGGCGGGGCCGCTGATCGAGCCGGTTTCGCTTTGTTCGTCCCGGCAGTGGTTGCCGCGCACAAAGCATAAACGGCAGTTGAGCATCGAGTGGATGTAGTCCAGGTAAGAATAGGATAGATCGCCGCAGCTTACCACCAGGTCAATCTCCCGGAAACGCTCCAGGATCAACGGGCTGTACAGCGCCGGGACTTCCTGATCGCTGATCGCCAGGATTTTCATGTCAGGCTTCCGCTGTCTGGCCAATGGCCACGGCTAGGGCTACTGCGTGGGTTTTGCCGTGGCTGATGCTGACCGACCAGGTTTGCAGCCCCAAGGCTTCGGCCACTTCGTGGGCTTTGCGGTGCAGGCGCAGCAGCGGTTCTCCGGCCGGTCCGCGCAGAATCTCGATATCCCGCCAGTTCACCGCGCCGATGCCCGTGCCCAGCGCTTTGGAAACAGCCTCCTTGGCGGCAAAACGTCCCGACAGGCTGGCATTCGAGCCGCGAGTCAGGGCCTGCTCGGCTTCCGTAAAGACTCGCTGAATGAAACGCGCGCGGATGGCCGGGTTGATCTGTCCCAGGCGCTCGATTTCAACGATATCCACACCCGTGCGCAAAATCATCTTTGCCTCACTCCGGCCCGGCGCTGATCACCGCAAATTGATCGGGTGTCAAATACCGGCGAGCCGTCTCCAAAATTTGCTCCGGCGTCACAGCCATCACCAATTCCGGATAACGCTGATAGTAATCCAGGCCCAATTGGAAGCGCTCCAGGTTCAACAAAGCATGGGCCACGCCCGCATTCGACTCCAGCGAGAGCGGCAGCCGGCCGATGTAATTGGATTGGCTGTCGCGCAGTTCTTCGACAGTGACCGGCTCGGTGATGAAGCGCCGCACTTCCTGAAGGATGAGGTCGATGGCCCGCTGAAGGTTGCTGGGATTGACCCCCGCGGAAATATCCCAACTGCCCGCTTCGATCCAGGCGTTCAGCCCGGCACTGGCATAGTACGCCAGCCCTTCCCGCTCGCGCACCACATCGCCAATCCGGCCCATCATCCCAAACTGTCCCAAAATGTTGTTGCCCAGCGAAGCCGCCAGGTAATCGGGAGAGCTGCGTTTAGGCCCCAGGCAGCCCATGATCAGGTCGGTTTGCACTTTGCCAGGCAGGGCAATCTCGCGCCGGATGGCGCCGGGCAATGGCTGCACCGGCGGCAGAAGCGGGGCGGATGCCTGGCTGGGGTTGCGCCAGTCGCCCAGCGCTTGTCGCACACACTCGACCGCCTGGTCTGGCTCCACGGCCCCAACGATCACGATGGTGCACCCCCGCGGGCCAAAAGTGCGTCGGTGGAATTCGGCCAGGTCGTCGCGGGTGATGCCGCGGATGGTTTCCGGGTGCCCATCGCTGGGCAGGCCATAGGGGTGATTGGGGAAGATGGTTTCCTCAAAGGCCATTTCGCAGCGGTCGCTGGTATCCTGGTTGCGGATGGCCAACCCGGTGAGGATTTGCCCGCGCAGGCGTTCAACCTGCTCCGGCGGGAAGACCGGGCTGCGCAGCGCCTCGCTGAGCAATTCGGTCAGCATGGGCAGGTCTTCGGCCAGGGCGCGAGCCCCAAAACTGGTGTTGTGTACGCTGGCCCCGAAGCCCAGGCTGGCCCCCGAAGATTCCAGGGTGTCGAACATTTGCTGGAAGTTGTAACGCTGCGTGCCGCGCATCAGCGACAGGGCCGTGAAGTGGGCCAGCCCCAGCTTTTCCGGCGGGTCGTACAGGCTGCCGGCGGGCAGGTAGCCGCTGAGCACCACCGATGGGCTTTCAAAGTTGCTGCGTGTGAGCAGGGTGATGCCATTTTCCAACGTCACCCGCCGGATGTTTTCTGGGCCGGGAAGAGAATGCAAGGAGGCCAGGGGTAGGGCGTTCATTCAACCTCCGGGCTGCCGTCGGGAACGTAGATGCCTGTGACAAGCCGCGAGTCGGCCAGGTAAATTTGGGCCACGCGCTGCACATCCTGGGGAGTGACGGATGCCAGATGCTCGATGTAGCCGGTAAACCATGCATAGCGGTCGAACATCTCAGCGTAGCCCAGCCAAAAGGCCTGGTTGGTGATGTTTTCGCTGCCATAGGCGAATAGCGCGCGGGCCTGCTTGATGGCGCGCTGGATTTCATCCGCCGGGGCGGGGCTGTCCTGCAGGCGGTGCAGCTCATCGTGGTAGACGGACAGTATTTTCTCGGGGGACTGCCCGTTGCGCACGGTGATGGTCGTGTCATACAGAAAAGGGTCCAGCGTGGCCTGCAAGCCGCCGCTCAGCCCGGCAGCCAATTCGCGCTCCACCAGCGCCCGATAAAGGCGGCTGGTCTTGTTCGATACGCCGCCTCCGCCAAACATGTTCAACCCTGCCGGGCCGGTCAGCAGGCTGTCCAGCACGGTGAAGGCAAAGAAATCGCGATCACTGGCGGCGGGCGCCTGGCAGGCGATTTGAATGTAAGTCGTTTCGCCGGGGCCGCTCACCTCGAGTTGTGTTGCTGCCGTTGCGGGTGGCTCGGCAGGGATGCTTTGTTCAGACAGGGGGGCGGCGGGGATGCTGCCATACAATTCGGTGATGCGGGCCAGCATCTCCTGGGCGTCAAAATCTCCGGCGGCGGTCACCATGGCGTTGTTGGGGATGTAATAGCGGCGGTAATGTCCGTAGAGGTCATCCCGCTGGATGTTTTGCAGATCTTCTTTTTCGCCGATGATTTCGTGGCGGTAAGGGTGAACCTGGAAGGCGGCGGTTTGCACAGCCTCGCCCAGGCGGAAGAGGGGTTCGTTTTCGCTGCCTTCTCGTTCCGAAAGGATCACCGTGCGCTCTGATTCGACATCCTCGCTTTTGAATTCGCTGTTCACCATCCGGTCGGCTTCCAGGCGCAGCGCCAGATCGATTTTGTCGGCCGGGAGGGTTTCAAAATACGCCGTCCAATCCAGGTAGGTAAAGGCATTCCATGTGCCGCCTTCCCGCGCGATGGCCTTGTCCAGCACGGTGGGCGGAAACAAGGGCGTGCCCTTGAATTGCATGTGCTCCACCCAGTGAGACAGGCCGGTCAGACCGGGCTGCTCGTCGCGCGAGCCCACCCGGTACCAGAGCCAATGGCTGATCAGCGGCGCGGTATGAATTTCTTTGAGGTGGACGGTGAGGCCGTTTGGCAGTTGGGCGTACAGCGTGGCTGAATTCATGGTTTTGGTTGGATTTATGGCTTGGGTGCGAAAATTTCTGACCAGCTTCCTGGAAGGTCTTTGAGCATCTTGTAATACGGACGCACAACTTCTTGTAGGCCCACGAAAGGTTCGTGCAGTTCAGTGTCCTTCAGCGGGATGTCCACTTCCACGGTCAGGTTGACCGGGATCATTTGGTCCACCGGAACGGTCAGGTTCAAGGCGATGGGAAGATGCGTGCCCGCCGGGAGAACGATGTTGGCGGGAGCATTGGTGATGGACAGCCCGCCGGTATATAAGTTAACCCTGGCGTCGTTAATCGGCGTATCTTCGGTCAGAATGACCATCGTGTTGGTGTTGAGCACTAAGTCGAACTTGGCGGGCACGTTGGTGGTCACCGGGATGGTGGTTTTAATGTGCGCCTGATCCATGAGCACAAAGTTGTCAAACAGCCCTCCCAGCACCTGGTCCTGGATCAGGTTCTTAAGCGTAAAAAGCTGGGTGCCCAACACAAAGATAATGATCAACAGGATGAGGTTCACTGCCAGAGAGATCACGCTGGCAATCGTCCAGAAAGGCGGCCCAAACTTCCACTTGGGGAAGCGCCATTGCCGTTGCGGCGTGGGTTGGGCTTCGGGCTCTTCGATTTGCACAGGTTGGTCGGATTCCATAGCAACTTTCCTTCGTTCAGCGTGTTGATTCGATTGGTTCGAGTATAATAGTCGATCTAGTAGTTTTTTCCAGAGGCTGAAAAGCACCTATCTAATATGAATATAGCATAGACTGTCAAAAAAGGGTACTTTGCGAAGCAGAGCACCTTGTCAG
>CAZMMI010000204.1:0-7515 GCA_964567255.1 uncultured Anaerolinea sp. | reverse complement strand
GGCAAACTCACAGTGGTCAGGGGCGGGAAAGCGTAAGCCGCCATGGGCACGTCGTCGCAGCCGATCACCGAAATGTCATCCGGCACGCGCAGCCCGTGGGCCCGCACCGCGTGCATGATGCCCAGGGCAAAAAGGTCGTTGAATCCCAAAATGGCCGTGGGGCGTTCTTCAGTCGGCAGGGCCAGCAGGTTGCTGGCGGCCTGGAAGCCGCCATAGACATGCGTATCGGCTGGTATCGCCGTATAAAGTTCGGGCCGGAAGGGGAGGTTCGCTTCTGCCAGGGCAGTCTTATAGCCGTTCAGGCGCGCACTCGAAATTTCCGACCCGCCGGTCACATCCACATAGCCGATGCGCGTGTGCCCCAGGTTGATGAAGTGCCGCGTGGCGCGGGCGAAAGCATCCTTGAAATCCACCAGAATGCAACCGATGCCCGGCTGGTTGATCCGGTAATTGATCACCACCAGCGGCACCTTGGCCTCTTCGCGCCATTCCACCAACTCCGGGAAGGGGTAAGAGCCGGTAATAATGATCCCGGTTGCCGGAAGCTGGGCAGCCGCCCGCACGATTTTCGTGTGGTCCGTGGAAAGCTGCATGATGTTCATGGCGCACTTCTGCAGAATGATCTCATCTTGCGCGCCGCGAATCACTTCGGCAAAGAAAGGGTTGACGATATCACCCGTCAGGAGCAGGACAATTCTCTCCGATACAATCTGGCGAGGCGCCCGGCGAGTCTGGTAGCCCAACTGCTCGACCGCCTTTTCCACCCGCGAGCGTGTTTCCTCGCTCACGAAGCCGTTGTCATGGATCACCCGCGAAACCGTCGCCGTAGAGACCCCGGCGATGCGAGCGACATCTGCGATTTTTGGAGAGTTTGAGTCCCCGCCCATGAAGCCTCTCTTTCACAAACAGCCAGATCATTTACATGTATATTATGGCAGAAACACCTGTAATATACAAGTAGTATATTGACTTTTTACTGTAAATTCTGTAAACTGATGATGTAATTTATTGTCCACATCTATCAATCCACATTTCTCCACAATCTTTACTTTAGATGGTATCCACAATTCCTTCATAGCTTCGACAAGGAGGTGTTGTTGCAGTCACCCACTTAAATATCAGCCGTCTAAAGCACCGTATCAAATCCTTTCACATTCCGGAGGAACGCATGTCTCGCCCATTCACCTATCGACTTATTTCTTTGTTGGTGCTCCTGGCCTTGACGCTGGGAGCCTGCACCACCGCCACCCCCACCGCCGTGGTAGAGCCCACTTCTCCCCCTGCCCCCACCAACACAGCCAAACCGGCGGAACCCACGGCAACTGCCGCTGCTGAGACGGTCGAACAACCCACCGAGCCGCCCGCGCCATTATACACTGAAGCCCCCGACCTGGCCGAAAAAGTGGCCGCCGGTCAGTTGCCTCCCGTCGAGGAGCGTCTGCCCGCCAATCCCCTGGTGGTCGAATCGGCCGAGGTCGGCAAGTACGGCGGCGTCTGGCGCATGGGTATGCGCGGCGGCACCGACGACCCCAGCTTCTACCGCATCCTGGGCTATGAAACCCTGGTCCGCTGGAGCCCCTCCTGGGACACCATCATCCCCAGCCTGGCTGAGAGCTGGGAAGTGAGCGCCGACGCCACCGAATACACCTTTGCGCTGCGCAAGGGCGTCAAGTGGTCCGATGGCGTGGACTTCACCGCCAACGATATCCTCTTCTGGTACGAGGATGTCATCATGAACCCCGAGCTGACCCGCTCCATTCCCGGCTGGCTCACCTCGGGCGGCGAGACGGTCCAGTTTGAAAAGATCGATGACTACACCATCAAGTTCACCTTTGCCAAACCCAACGGCTTGTTCTTGCAGAACCTGGCCTCCCCCGATTCTCGCTCGCTGACCAACGTTCCCAAGCATTTCGCCGTGCAATACCACGCCACTTACCTGGCCGCTGACAAGCTGGCGGCGATGATGGAAGAGGGCGGGTATGCTGCCTGGACCGATATGTTCGTTGCCAAGGTTGTCCAGGCGGACGGCGGCGGCATGGGCCCCTACAATGTAGCCGGGCGCCCCACCTTGTTCGCCTGGATGGTGGAAGAGCCCTTCTCCGGCAATGCCACCCAGGTCACCCTGGTGCGCAACCCCTACTACTGGAAGGTGGACCAGAACGGACAGCAGTATCCCTACATTGATAAGCTGGTCTATGGCGTCTATCAGGATGTTCCTTCCATGCTGCTGAAGGCCGCCAACGGCGAAATCGACTTCCAGATGCGCCACTTCAACACCCTGGCCAACAAAGCCGTCCTCTATGACAACATGGAAAAGGGCGACTACCGCATCTTTGATCTGGAACAGGCCGGCTCCAACAGCAACGTGGTCATGCTCAACCTGACTCACAAAGACCCGGTCATGCGCGAAATTCTGCAGAATAAGGATTTCCGCGTTGGCCTGTCCTACGCCATCAACCGCCAGGATATCATCAACACCGTCTACGTGACGATGGGCGAGGCATCTCAACCCGCCGCGCTGAAGAGCAGCGTCTTCTACAACGAGCAGCTTGCCAAGCAGTTCACCGAGTACGATGTGGCCAAGGCCAACGAATACCTCGACAAGGTACTGCCCGATAAGAACGACGAAGGCTTCCGCCTGCGCCCCGATGGCAAGGTCTTCACCATCGTGATCGAGATTGCCAACGCCAACATCGATCAGGTCGATACCGGCAACATGATCGCCAAGTACTGGAAGGCCGTGGGCATCATGGCCGAGGCCAAATCTGAGGATCGCTCCTTGATGTATGAGCGCAAGAACAACAACGACCTGGACGCCATGATCTGGGGCGGCGAGGGCGGCTTCAACCCCATCCTCGACCCGCGCAACTTCTTCCCCAACGGCAACGAATCCGCTTATGCGGTCGCCTGGGCCGCCTGGTACACCAACCCCGCCGATCCTCTGGCCGAAGAACCCCCGGCTGAAGTCAAGGCCATGATGGACAAGTACGCCGAGGTCAAGAGCGCCACCACCTGGGACGAACAAGTCGCCTTGATGAAAGAACTGCTGCAAATGTCTGCCGACTACTTCCCCTGCCTGGGCATTTCCACGGCAGCCAAGGGCTACGGCATTGCCAAGAACAACATGGGCAACGTTCCAGACGTGATCATCAACTCCTGGAGTTATCCTACCCCGGCCCCGGTGAACACCTTTGCCTTCTTCTACAGGTAAAATAGGACAAGGCCCCTAAATTCTGACTCTTTTTGCCAGAGGCTGGCCCCAAAAAGCCGGCCTCTGGCCCCTCTTGAGGGCATCCAGGCGCACAAGGAGGAACCAGGCAGTGCTCAGTTACATCTTCCGCCGAATCCTTGCAATGATTCCCACGCTCTTTTTGGCCTCTATTGTGGCCTTTGTTATCATCCAGCTTCCCCCCGGCGATTTTGCCACCAGTTACACAGCCAACCTGGCAGCCATGGGCGACACCGTCAGCCAGGAAACCCTGGCGAACCTGCGTGAAGCCTATGGTCTCGACCAGCCTGTCATGATCCAGTATTACAAATGGATCACGGGCATCATTTTCCGTGGCGATTACGGCCTATCCTTTGAACACCGCGAACCGGTATCCTCGCTCATCTGGGACCGCATCTGGCTGACCATGTGGCTGTCCCTGGTAAGCGTGCTGCTCACCTGGATCATTGCTTTCCCTATCGGAATCTATTCCGCCGTCAAGCAGTACTCCGCCGGCGATTACATCTTTACCCTCATCGGCTTCATCGGCGTCTCGGTGCCGGCCTTCCTGGTCGCTCTGGTGCTCATGTACCTTCAGTTCAAGTATCTGGGCCAGACCACCAGCGGCCTCTTCTCCGACGAGTTCATCAGCGCGGCCTGGAGTTGGGCGCGGGTCAAGGACTTGCTCGCCCACCTCTGGCTGCCTGCGTTAATCCTGGGCCTCAGCGGCACCGCCGAGTTGATCCGCATCCTGCGAGCCAACCTGCTAGACGAACTGCGCCGCCCCTATGTCATCACCGCCCGCGCCAAAGGCCTGCCCGAATGGAAAGCCATCCTCAAGTACCCCGTGCGCCTGGCCCTCAACCCCTTCGTCAGCACGCTCGGCTGGATCCTGCCGGGCCTCATCTCCGGCTCGATCATCCTCTCGCAGGTGATGAACCTGCCCACCACCGGGCCGCTGCTCTTGCGCTCGTTGCAATCTCAGGACATGTACCTGGCAGGGTCCATGATCCTGGTGCTCAGTGTCGCCACCGTCCTGGGCACCTTCGTGTCCGATATTCTCCTGGCGCTGCTAGATCCGCGCATCCGTTACCAATGACCGGGCCGCATAGGGAGTGACCTGCGATGACAAGCGTTGACCCTCAGTTAGCCGAACCCCTCGAACCTTTATCCACGCCTGAAGTGGAGGCCAAGGTTTTCGTCGCGCCGCAATGGAAGCTGGTGTGGTGGAAATTTCGCAAGCACAAAATGGCCCTCATCTGCGGCGTGATCATCCTTCTGATCTACCTGATCGCCCTTTTTGCCGATTATCTATCTCCTTTTGACCCCAGCACTACCAATTCCAATTACCTTTATGCGCCGCCTCAAACCCTCCATTTTACAGACAATCAGGGCAAACCCGGCTGGTATGTCTACGGATTGACCAGCACCGTTGACCCGGTTGCCCTGCGCCGTGAATTTGCTCTGGATACCAGCGTTGACATTCCGCTCAAATTCTTCGTCAAGAGTTGGCCTTATGAGTTCCTGGGCATCAAGAACGACCGGCATCTGTTTGGCCCCCAGGACCCGACCCAATCTGTTTACCTGCTGGGAGCCGACCGGCTGGGCCGCGACCTTCTCAGCCGCATGATCATGGGTACGCGCATCTCCATGTCCATCGGCCTGGCGGGAGTCCTGCTCAGCCTCATCTTGGGCATCTTCCTGGGCGGCATCTCCGGTTACTACGGCGGCGCACTGGATCAATTCATCCAGCGCATGATCGATTTCCTGCGCTCCATCCCCTCCATCCCCTTGTGGATGGGTCTGGCGGCCGCCATGCCCTTGTCCTGGCCTCCCGAAACCGTCTATTTTGCTATCACCGTCATCCTTTCGCTCATCGGCTGGACCAGCCTGGCTCGGGTGGTGCGCGGGCGCTTCCTCTCCCTGCGCGAAGAAGACTTCGTCACCGCCGCTCGCCTGGAAGGCGCCAGCAACCAGCGCATCATCTTCTACCACATGCTGCCCGCCTTCACCAGCCACATCATCGCCTCGGTCACGCTGGCCATCCCCAGCATGATCCTTTCCGAGACCTCGCTCAGCTTCCTGGGACTGGGATTGCGCGAGCCGGTAGTCAGTTGGGGTGTCCTCTTGCAAGACGCCCAGGATATCCGCTCCATCGCCACGGCCCCCTGGCTGCTCATCCCCGCCCTGGCGGTGGTGGTCTCGGTGCTGGCCTTAAACTTCTTGGGCGACGGCCTGCGCGATGCCGCCGACCCTTATGCCCGCTAAGCCGGAGGAAACCAGGAACCCCATGGAAAACCAAACCCCATTACTGGAAATCAAAGGGCTCAAAACTTACTTCTTCCTGGATGAAGGCATCGTCAAAGCCGTCGAAGGCGCCGATATCACTGTTCCGCGCAAGTCGACGGTGGGCATTGTGGGTGAAAGCGGCTGCGGCAAAACCGTCACCGCCTATTCCATCCTCCAACTCATCGAGCGCCCCGGGCGCATCGAATCTGGGCAAATTCTCTGGCGGCGCGCCCCCGAGAATGGCCCCGAAGAAGTCATCGATCTGGCGGCCCTCAAGCCCAACAGCCGCGCCATGCGTCAGATCCGCGGCGGCGAAATTGCCATGATCTTCCAAGAACCGCTCACCTCGCTCTCGCCCGTCCACACGGTCGGCGACCAGATCACCGAAGCCATCCGCCTGCACCGGCCCGTCAGCGCAGCCGAGGCCCGCGAGCAAGCCATCCAAATGCTGCACCGGGTGGGCATCCCCAAGCCCGAACAGCGCATCGATACTTACCCCTTCCAGCTCAGCGGCGGGATGCGCCAGCGCGCCATGATCGCCCTTTCTCTGTCCTGCCACCCCAAGCTGCTCATCGCCGACGAGCCCACCACCGCCCTGGACGTGACCACCCAGGCCCAAATCCTCGAGTTGATGCTGGAACTGCAAAACGACTTCGGCATGTCCATCCTGCTCATCACCCACAACCTGGGCGTGGTAGCCGAAACCTGCAACCGCGTGGCGGTCATGTACCTGGGCGAGGTGGTAGAGCAAGCCGACACCACTTCCTTGTTCAACGACCCCAAACACCCCTACACCCAGGCCTTGATGCGCTCCATCCCCATTCTAGGGCAGCGCAACCGCGGTAGGCTGGACCCCATCAAGGGCATGGTTCCCGACCCCTACAACCGCCCCAAGGGCTGCGCTTTCCATCCGCGCTGCACGCAGCGCATTGCCGGCTTATGCGACCAGAAAAGCCCCGCGCTTCAAACGCTGCCCGGCTCCGATCGAGCCGTCCGCTGCTGGCTTTATGGAGAATAACATGACCGAGAACACTCCCGAAATCGCTAAAACCTTGCTGGCGGTCAAAAACCTGAAGATGTATTTTCCGATTCGCAAAGGCTTCGGACGGCGCATCGTGGGCCATGTGAAAGCGGTGGATGACGTAGGCTTTTCGGTGAACGCAGGCGAAACCCTGGGTCTGGTGGGCGAAAGCGGCTGCGGCAAGACCACCATCGGGCGCTGCCTGCTGCGCGCCTACCAACCCACCGGCGGCAGCGTAACCTACACTGCTACCGATGACAGGCAGGTGGACCTGGCTACTCTGCCCGAGAAAGAACTCAAGCCCTATCGCCGCGAGCTGCGCATGATCTTCCAGGACCCCTATTCCTCACTCAACCCGCGCCTGACGGTCATGGACATCATTGCCGAGCCTTTCCGCATCCACTCGCTGGCTCAGGGCAGCGAAATTGAAGACCGGGTTGCCGACCTTTTACGGCGGGTGGGGCTGCGGCCCGAGTACATGCGCCGCTACCCACACGCGTTTTCGGGTGGCCAGCGCCAGCGCATCGGCATAGCCCGCGCCCTGGCCCTCAACCCGCGCCTGATCGTCTGCGACGAGCCGGTCTCGGCCCTGGATGTGTCTGTGCAGGCGCAAATTCTCAACCTGCTGCAAGATTTACAGTCCGAGCTGAGACTGACTTACATCTTTATCTCTCACGACTTGAGTGTGGTGGAATACCTGTCCAACCGGGTCGCGGTGATGTATGTGGGCAAGCTGGCCGAAATCACCACCACCGAGCAGTTGTTCACTTCGCCCAAACACCCCTACACCGAAGCCCTGCTCTCGGCAGTGCCCAGCCCCACACCCAATCGCAAGGCGCAGCGCATCATCCTGCAAGGCGATGTAGCCGACCCGGCCAACCCGCCCTCGGGGTGTTACTTCCACCCGCGCTGTCAGTATGCCAAAGACATTTGCCGCAGCGAGAGTCCCGCCCTGCGCGAGATCCAGCCCGGGCATCAGGTGGCCTGCCACCTTGCC
>CAZMMI010000203.1:0-7551 GCA_964567255.1 uncultured Anaerolinea sp. | reverse complement strand
TATTTTTCAGGCGGGCAAAGCCCGCCATTCACAACCGTCCACGGTTTGATGCGGTGCTACCCAAAGAAAAAAAGCCCCCGAAAACCGGGGGCTTTTTTTCTTGCAACTAAGTGAAAACTTAGATTTGCTGAACAACATTGCTGAAGATGTTGCCGATAGCGGGGCCGAGCAACGCGAGGATCACGATCACGACGACAGCCACCAAGACGAGAATAAGAGCATATTCAACTAAACCCTGACCTTTTTCTTTCGGAGCGAATAACATGTTTTTCACCTCCTTTCTTTCGCGGATTTTGTCTTGCAATTAGAACTAAGCATATTATACACGGTTTGAGCAATAATGGAATACCCAAAAATTACAAGAACCTTACAGGTAATGTGATTTTTTCGTCCGATTTACTCCGCCAATCCACATTAAGTGGTCTTCTCCCAAAACATAAACAACTGACTTAACGAGAGAGCCACTCCTGGGCTGCCTATACCCAAACTAAACGGATTTAGGGTTACAATTTGGGCCGGATGTCCAAAAGAGTCACAACTATTATCATCCTCTTCATCAGCCTGCTGCTGATCGGTCTTGCCGCCTATTTTGTTGTCGAAGACATGGCCGAGATCCGCGCTTATATTCGCACGCACGGGTGGTATGGTCTACTGGCGGCGGTTCCTGTCTACTTCTTGATGGGCGCCACCCCTGTGCCCTCCGAGCCCCTCACCTTGCTGATCGTCTCCATTTTCGGTCCCTTCATTGCTACCCTCGTCGCTGGGGTGGGCAACGTGCTGGCTTCTTTGCTGGAATACTACCTTGGCGCCCATATTGCTAATGCCACCGACTTTCTCTCCCGCAAGGAAAAGCTGCCCTGGGGCCTGGGCAAAATGCCCATGACCTCGCCGTTTCTGCTCATCTTTGGACGGATGATCCCTGGCTACGGCGCCAAACTCATCAGTTTGCTCGGCGGCGTGTATCGCGTGCCGCTGGGTCTCTTTCTGTGGACCACTGCCCTTCAGACCTTCCTCGGCGCGGCGGTCACTGCTTTTGGCGGGTACGGGCTGTTGAAACTCTTGGTGTGATTCTGGCGGCGTTTCCCGGTATAATCAGCCTGTGCGCGAACTGTACCCTGAGATTGAGCCATACCACATTGGTCGGTTGCAGGTTTCTGATCTGCACAGCCTGTATTATGACGAATGCGGGCTGCGAGACGGTCCCCCGGCGGTCTTTCTCCACGGCGGCCCCGGCGGCGGGGTGATGCCCGATTCGCGCCGTTACTTCGACCCGGATTTCTACCGTATTGTGCTCTTCGATCAGCGCGGCGCGGGCAAAAGTACCCCTTACGCCTCGGTTGAGGAAAACACCACCTGGGACCTGGTGGAAGACCTGGAGCGGCTGCGCCGCCATCTGGGCATCGAACGCTGGCTGGTGTTTGGCGGCAGTTGGGGCAGCACCCTGGCTTTGTGTTACGCCATTGCCCATCCCCAGCGGGTGGCGGGACTGGTTTTGCGCGGCGTCTACCTGGGCCGCGAAAGCGAAAACCGCTGGCTGTTCCAGGAAGGCGCCTCCTGGTATTTCCCGGAAGCCTGGCAGGATTATCTGGCCCCCATCCCACCTGCGGAACGCGGCGACCTCATTGCTGCCTACCGCCGCCGCCTCACCGACCCCGACCCAGCAGTGCATCTGCCCGCGGCGCAGGCCTGGGCTGGTTGGGAATCGGCCATCGTGCGCCTCATCCCAATTGCTCACGAAGAAAAGGAAGACCCGTTGAGCAATTTGGCCATTGCCCGTCTGGAAAACCATTACATCGTCCACGGGATGTTCTATCCCAACGATAACTATATTTTAGATCACGCCCCCGCTATCCGGCACATTCCCTGCCGGATTGTGCATGGACGTTATGATCTGGTCTGCCCTCCCCGCAGCGCCTGGGATCTTCACCAGGCCTGCCCGGAAGCGCAGCTAACCTTTACTCCGGATGCCGGGCACGCCGGGCGCGAACCGGGAAATGTTCATGCCCTGGTGCAGGCAACGGATGATTTTCGAACACTCTTTGAGGTGTAACTATGACTGAACCAACTCCTCCCCGTTGGGACCTGACCAATGTTTATCCTTCTCTCGAAGCCCCCGCTCTGAGCGCAGACCTCGAGTCTATCCGCGCAAAAATCAACGCCCTCGAGTCTTTCCTTGGCACGCTGCCCGCCCAGCCGGATACAGAAGAGGATGCCCTTCTTGCCGAGAAGCTCTCTGTCCTGATCGAACAGGTCAACACGCTCCTGGAGCAGAGCGGCAAGGTGCGTGCTTACATCTATTCCTTCGTTTCTACCGATTCATACAATAACCCGGCCCTGCGTTTGCTCTCAGAGTTCGAGCAGGTAGGCATGCGCATCGAACAGCAGCTCACCTTTGCGCAAAGCTGGGTTGGCAAGCTCAGCAGCCGGCTGGATGCCGTTGTGGCTCGCGGCGGCCTGCCGGCTTCCCATGCTTTCTTCTTGCGCGAGACCGCCGAGCAAAGCAAGTATCTGATGGCTCCTGAGTTGGAATCATTGGCTGCCGAATTGAATCTTAGCGGTGGCAATGCCTGGTCCAAGCTGCAAGGGCAGACCACATCGCAGATGACGGTCGACTTTGAACTGGATGGGCAGGTGCATACCCTGCCGATGCCCGCCTTGATCAACCTGCACTCGCATCCCGAAGAAGAAGTCCGCCGCCGGGCCTATGAAGCCGAATTGAAGGCCTGGAAATCGGTCGAGGGTACCTTGTGCGCCGCCATGAACGGCGTCAAGGGCGAAGCCATCACCCTCAACCGGCGGCGCGGGCGCAGCGATGCCCTCCACGCCCCCATCGACGATGCGCGCATCGACCGCCAGACGTTAGAAGCCATGCTGGGCGCCATGCAGGATTCCTTCCCCATGTTCCGCCGCTACTTCAAAGCTAAAGCTGCCCGCCTGGGCAAAGAGTCGCTGCCCTGGTGGGATGTCTTCGCCCCCTCCGGCAAAACGGACGCGCACTACACCTTCCCCCAGGCGCGCGCTTTCGTCGTCGACAACTTCGCCAATTTCTCGCCCGACCTGGCTGCTTTTGCCGATCGAGCCTTTGAAAACGGCTGGATCGATGCCGAACAGCGCCCTGGCAAGCGCGGCGGAGCGTTCTGCATGTCGGTGCCGGTGGTCAACGAATCCCGCGTTTTGTGCAATTTTGACGGCACCCTCGACCAGGTTTCGACCATCGCCCACGAGCTGGGGCACGCCTTCCACAACGACTGCATGTTCCAGGCCGGAAAAACTGCCCTGCAGCGCAACACCCCCATGACCCTGGCTGAAACGGCTTCCATCATGTGCGAGACCATTGCTTTTGAGGCCGTGGTAGCCCAGGCCAAGAATCCGCAGGAAGAATTGGCTATTCTGGAAACATCCCTGGTTGGCGACGCGCAGGTGATTGTGGATATCTACTCGCGTTACCTGTTTGAGAAGGAAGTTTTCGAGAAACGCGAAAAAGCCGAGCTCAACCCCGCCGAACTGTGCGACATCATGAGCCGTGCCCAGCAAGCCACCTATGGCGATGGCCTGGATGCGAATTATCTCCATCCCTACATGTGGACCTGGAAGCCGCATTATTATTCTGCCGGGCTAAGTTTTTACAACTTCCCCTACGCCTTTGGCTTGTTGTTCGGCATCGGCCTGTATGCCATCTACCAGCAGCGCGGCGCGGCCTTTGTCCCCGATTACAAAAACCTGCTCGCTTCCACCGGCGAAGGCACCGCCGCCGACCTGGCCATGCGCTTCGGCATCGATATTCGCAGCCGCGCTTTCTGGGAGGGCAGCTTGCAGGTGATCGGCAAGCGCATCGACCGCTACGTGCGCCTATAAACCCAATCGCCAGGCACATTTCAGGGCGCTGGGAAGGGAACAAGATTTCAGAAGAGCGAGGGGCGGAACGCCCCTCGCTCTTCTGGATTTCTTTCCCTCCCCCAGCCCAAACCATAGAATTTGCCCAGTTTCGGATGGCTGGGGGAGGGAAAGGGTGGGGGGACCTGAGGGCTCGAGTTGCGGCGAAGGAATTCCCTCTTGACTCTTTAATTCAATTGCTGTATAAACAAAAACGAACGTTCGTTTTTGTTTGGAGGAAGCATGCTTAGAGAACAAGGTTCCAAAGGAGAGCAAACCCGCGCTCGCATCGTTGACGCCGCTTACAGCCTGTTCATCCAACGGGGTTACGCCGCCACTTCCATGCGCGCAATCGCCGAAGCCTCGGGCCTGGCATTGGGCGGGCTGTATGCGCATTTCTCAGGAAAAGAAGATATCTGGGTGGAAGTTTTCAAAGCCCGCCATCCCTATCATGAAATTATGCCTTTATTGATGGCTGCGGAAGGGGACACCTTTGAGAACCTCATCCGCGACGCAATAGCTCGTACGGTTCAGGCATTGGGCAAGCGTGACGACCTCTACAATCTGATGTTCATCGAACTGGTCGAATTTGGCGGGAAGAATATCTCCAGTGTTGCCGACCAACTCCTGCCAATGATGCCTCGATTGGGTTTGAAATTGTTCGGAAAAAAGGCCAAACTGCGCCCAATTTCCCCGGTTACATTCGCCCGCGCTTTGGGCGGGCTGGTGTTGATCTACCACCTGTCCGAGCAGTTGATGCCGCCGGCGGCTCGAATGCTCGCCCCGCACAACGGATTAGAAGAGATGGTTGATATTTTCCTGTACGGTGTAATGGCAGATGATGATCCATCGCGGAGGAAGCATGCTTAATTCTCGTCTTACGTCTTTGATCCGCAAAGAGTTTATCCAGATCTTGCGCGACCCGCGCACTCTGGCGCTGACCTTTGTCCTTCCGGTGGTGATGCTGTTCATGCTTGGCTATGCCGCTACCAACGATGTCCGCAACGTGCCCCTGGCGGTCTTTGACCAGGACCGCTCGGCGGCTTCGCGCAGGTTGCTGGATGCTTACCGTGCCGCCGATTACTTCCAACTGGCTTACGAGGTTGGCTCCGAAGAGGAGATTCGCTCCCTGATCGACCGCAACATTGCCCGCGCCGGGCTGGTCATCCCGCCCGATTACGGTGAGAAGATCACTGCGGGTCGCCCTGCGCAAATCGCCTTCCTGCTAGATGGCTCCGACCCCAACGTGGCTAACACCGCCCTGGCAGCCGCCACCATGATCGGCCAATCCTATGCCACCAATCTGATGGTTGAACGGCTGGAACGTGTCGGCCAGGCAGGCTCGGTGCAAATGCCGCTGGAAGTGCGCACGCGGGTGTTATACAACCCGGCGATGGTCAGCGCTTATTACATGATCCCTGGCCTGATCGGCATGATCCTCCAACTCCTCACCACCATGCTCACCGCCTCCTCCATTGTGCGTGAGCGCGAGCGCGGCACCATCGAGCAGCTCATCGTCACCCCGCTGCGTTCCTGGGAGCTGGTGGTAGGCAAATTGATCCCCTATGTCCTGATTGCCTTCTTTGACATGCTCGAAATTTTGGTCATCGGGGTGCTGGTGTTCAAAGTGCCCATCAACGGCAGCCTCGGCCTGTTCCTGGCCCTCTCCGCGCTGTTCCTGGTTGGCTCGCTGGGCATGGGCCTGCTCATCTCTACGGTCGCCCGCACGCAGCAAGAAGCGATGCTGACCACCATGTTCACCCTCTACCCGTCCATCTTCCTGTCCGGTTTTTTGTTTCCCCTGGCGGCCATGCCGCAAATCTTACAATGGATCAGTTACGCCGTGCCCATGCGCTATTTTCTGATCATCGCCCGGGGGGTCATTTTGAAGGGTGTCGGATTGAGCGACATCTGGGCAGAGGTAGTCGCGCTGTCCATTTTCTCGCTCATCATGATGGGCGCTGCTGCTGCCCGTTTCCACAAACGCCTGGACTGATTTTTTTTGGCATATTTTGCCCAATAGGAGATTGATCGATGCACAAGCCCCCTAAATTCCTTCCGGTCATTGTTTTGATCGTTTTACTGGCGCTCGCCGGCTACTATGCTTTCGACAGGGTATCGAAGATCGATGGCCGCATGACCGCTTCCGGCACCATCGAGGCGGTGGAAGTGTCTGTATCGCCCGAACTGGCCGGGCGGGTGGTCGAAGTGCTGGTGGACGAAGGCCAAACCGTCAAAGCCGGGGATGTTCTCGTCCGCCTCGATTCTTCTCTGCTAGAGGCCCAGCGCAATCAGGCCGAGGCCGGACTCGCTGCCGCGGAGGCCGCCTGGCGCGCCGCGCAGCAGAACCTGGCCTTACTGGAAGCCGGCCCCTCCGCTGAACAACTGGCGGTGTCCCAAACCGCGGTGGATATGGCCCAGGTGGCCTTGAACTCCGCCCAGGAATCCTACGCCGACCTGAGCGAGTACCAGCAGGATACCGCCGCGGGCAAGCAGCTCAGGCAGCAGGTAGAGCGGGCTGAAGCCGCTCTGGCCAATGCCCAGGCGCAGTACGATCTGCTGGCTGCCGGAGCGCGCCAGGAACAGGTCCAGGCAGCAACCGACCAGGTGGCTGCGGCCCGCGCCCAGGTGGATGCAGCCGAACGGGCGTTGGGCGTGCTGGATGTGCAGCTATCCCGCTTCACCCTCACCGCCCCCGTCAACGGGGTGGTGCTGCAGCGCGCCATCCAGCCCGGCGAGTTCACCTCGCCCGGCGCCAGGCTGCTGGTGTTGGGCAAGACCGACAGCCTCACCCTCACCGTCTACCTCCCCGAAGATCGCTACGGGCTGGTCGAGTTGGGCGGCAGGTATCCATTCGCGGTCGATTCCTTCCCCGGCGAGACTTTTACCGGCACCGTTACCTATCTCGCCGGGAAGGCCGAGTTTACCCCGCGCAACGTGCAGACCCTTGAAAGTCGCAAGGCCACTGTATACGCCGTGCGCCTGTCGGTGGCGGATGGCGAGGGGCGCTTGCGCTCTGGCATGCCCGCCGATGTCGACTTTGGATCGAATTGAGGCCGGCGTGGCGACGATGATTTCGGCGCAGGACCTGCGCCGTTCCTTCGGCGAGGTGGAAGCCGTGGCGGGGCTCAGCCTGACGGTAGCGGCCGGCGAGATCTACGGACTGGTGGGGCCGGATGGAGCGGGTAAAACCACCACCTTCCGCCTGCTGTGCGGGGCGCTGCGTATGGATTCGGGCAGCGTCACCATCGCCGGGCTGGACCTGCACAAGCACCTCGATCAGGCCCGCGAACGCATCGGCTACCTCTCTCAGCGTTTTTCGCTTTATGAAGACCTGACCGTGCTGGAAAACTTGCGCTTCTTCGCCGAGGTGCGTGGCTTGCCTCCCGCCGATTGGCGTCCGCGCAGCCGCGAAATCCTCGAGTTTGTCGGCCTGTGGGAGTTTGGCGCGCGCCTGGCCGGGCAGCTTTCGGGAGGCATGAAGCAAAAGTTAGGCCTGGCTATCGCCCTGGTGACCAGACCCTCCATCCTGCTCCTGGATGAACCCACCACCGGCGTCGATCCGCTCACCCGTCAGGATTTCTGGCAGCTCATCATCCGCCTGGCAGCCGATGAGCATATCGCCGTGCTGGTCAGCACCCCCTATATGGACGAGGCCAGCCGCTGCCACCGGGTGGG
>CAZMMI010000202.1:0-7561 GCA_964567255.1 uncultured Anaerolinea sp. | reverse complement strand
GCACCCCGCATACACCTCAAATTCAGGAACTTTCCCAACCCTCTGAGCAGTTACGTTTTTTGATCAATTCGATGTTCACCACTACGCGGGGGTAAGGGTGACACGCAGCAAGTTGCGGTCCACGCCGCCGAAGCGATATTTGTACTCCTCGTCACCGCGCATGAAGTCAAAGGTGGCCTTGCCCTGCTCGTTGGCCCACTTGAGTTGGTATCCCAGCAGGACCCAGCCGGGGGAATACTCCCAATGGGCGCGGCTGATCCCCGAATTGTAGACCCACAGGTGGTTGAGGTAGTCAAAGGCCAGGTAGGCGGCGGCTTTTTGCCCGTCGATTTCCAGGAAGGCCATGTGCAGGATCTGGTTGTGGAAGGCCCAACGCACCACGTCGCGCCAAAAAGCGCGCATGGGCGGTGTGAGAAAACGGGCTTTTTCGTCATCCTGATCCATCAAGGCCATGAAATCATCAATCTCGCGATCCAGGGTGGCAGCGTCTTCCACCAAATACCAGCGGTTGGGCACCTCGGCGGATTCCAGACGGCGCATCTTGCGACGGATCTCATGGCGTTGTTTCTTATCGATGCCGGCCAGGTAGGTTTCCCAATCGCCGGGCAGGTTGATATGCGGGCAGTGGTAGGCATGTTTGGCCTCGTAAGCCCAACCCACGGCCTGAGCCGCTTTTTCTAAGGCGCTCAGAACGGGTGAGTTATCGAAGATGTTGTACAGGTCCAGGTTTTTCCAGGCAGGCAAAGCGGCTTTTTGCAGGAATGGCAGCAAGGCGGCGGTGAATTCGTCCAGGCGGCCTGGCTCAACGATGAAGTCGAGGTAATCTGTGATTTCCACGCTGCCGACCAGCATCAGGCGGGGTTCGCCCTGATGGCTGGGGGTATGGAAGAGAGGAGCAACCGCCACCAGGCGACCGTTTTCGCGGGCGGTCACCAGTGCCGGTTGGGCTTCGGCGGGCCATTCGCCGCCTCCGCGGTTTTCCCACCACAGGCGCAGGTAATCGGGGCGCAAGAAGGGCACGTTGACGTGGTTGGATGAAAGCAATGCCAGCCATTCATTGTCGAGGCCTTCTGGAAAAGTTGAGTGTAGGGTAAGTTCCATGAATCTCCGTTTGGTTAAGCAGGTGTACCGGACAAGGGCGGCAGAGTGCCGGTTGTTCCTCCCAACCGGTACCCGTACCCGCGCACCGTGTATATGAGGCGGGGGGTGGTGGGGTCTTCTTCAAATTTTTGGCGCAGCAACCAGATGTAGCGGCGCACAGCGGTGCCTCCGTGAAGCTGATAGCTGCCCCAAATCTGCCGGACGAGCTCTTCTTCGGGCACGGCGCGACCGCGGTTGCGCACCAAACATTCCATCAAGCGGAACTCGGTTGGTGTGAGAACAATTTTATTCCCACGCAACAGCGCTTCGCGTTTGTCTAGATCAAGGACGATCTCACCGTGGGTCAAACGGTGGCGTTCGGGTTGCTTGAGCGAGCTTTGCGTGCGAGTCAGGATGGCCTGAATGCGGGCGCTAAGCTCGGCAAAGCTGAAAGGTTTGGTCACATAATCGTCTATACCCAACTGGAACCCGCGGATTTTGTCTTGTTCGGTTGTTTTTGCCGTCAGGAAGATGACCGGGGTTGTGGAAATGTCGCGCAAACGGGTACACACTTCCCATCCGTCCATGACTGGCATCATTACATCCAGCACCACCAGATCGGCATACTTGGTCTTGATGAATTGCAGGGCGTCCTTGCCGTTCGTGGCTGTGAATACCGAAAAACCCTCACCTTTCAGATAGTCTTTGAGAAAGCGCAGAAGGGTGGGGTCGTCATCGACCAGGAGGATGGTACTGTTCACAAGGTTAGGTTGCTTCTGTGTGTGCATCTGATTCGATGGGTAGCCAGCAGGTAAAACAGGCGCCTTTGGTTGGACGGTTTGCAACTTCAATTTTACCATCCATTGCTTCTAGCAAGCGCTGAACGATATACAAACCTAACCCGTGCCCGTAGACTGTCTGAGCGTCGCTGCTGTGAGAGCGAAAAAAACGGGTGAAGATTAGCGGGATATCCGCTTCCGGGATGCCCCCGCCCTCATCGGTCACCTCGATCCAGCCGCGATTTCCGGCATGACCGGCATTGACCTGGATTGGACCCTCGGGGGCATATTTTATGGCGTTGTCAAGCAAATGGAACAAAACGCTGAATAAAGCCTGGCTGTCGGCAATAAACATTGGCAAATCGGGCGGCAGATTCCATGTGACCCGTTCTGCGCCGGCCAGGTGGGTCATTTGGCGCTGGAGGGCCTCGCAGATGGGGAGTAAATCCGTGGGGAGCGGTTGGAGAGGCATGCGGCCGGCATCGAGAGCAGAGATGTCTAAAATGGTCTCGATGAAGCGGGTTAGGCGAGAAATTTCGGACTTTACGAGGGTGAGGGTTTGGCGCTTTCCGGCAGGGAGTTTGCTGGAGCGCGAGAGAACCAGCTCGAGCCCGCCGCTGATGTTGGTCAGCGGCGCGCGCAGGTCATGGGATACGAGCGAGACAAAATCGGATTTGAGCCGGTCAAGGTTTTGGAGAACCTGGTTTTGCGCCTCGAGCTGCGCATAGGCTTCACTGAGGCTGGCGGTTTTCTCTTCCACGCGCTTTTCCAGATCTTCGTTGAGCAGTTCGAGTTGCAGGTAGGTGGAGGAGAGTTTTTCGTAGGCTTGCTGGAGGGCAGTTTGACCGCGCTTGATTTCGGCTAGATTGTGAGCGGTGCCCGCCAGGGAAACGTGCTCGCCGGGCCGCGAGAGGACGCGCAGGGAGAGGAAGACGGGGGTCCAACTGCCGTCGCTGCGGACGAGAGATACTTCACCGTCCCAGCCATCTGCCAGCGCTTCCTTCAGGATCATTTCTGCGCGGGCGGAGGGGCGGATGAACTGCTGTAGGGATGCGCCGAGCATTGA
This sequence comes from uncultured Anaerolinea sp., assembly GCA_964567255.1. Lineage (GTDB taxonomy): Bacteria > Chloroflexota > Anaerolineae > Anaerolineales > Anaerolineaceae > Anaerolinea. Next base: position 4,636 of record CAZMMI010000202.1, on the reverse strand, counting down.
GCTTTCGGATTTGCTGCCGGTGATTTCGAGGAGGGCCGGGTTGACCAATTCCAATTCGCCCTGTTGCGAGCAAACGAAGGTAGGCTCGGAAATACTGTTCACCAGACGAGCGTACTGTTCATATTCTACTTCGCCGGCCATGAGGCTGAGTCGGGCCACGAACGCAAAAGCCAGAATGACAGCCACCCACAACCCCAATAGTGGGAAGCGGCCCTGGATGAGCCATTGAAGGAGAACATACCAGCCTAAGATGGTGAGCGTGATAAAGGGCAGTAACGATTGGACGCGGCGGGCTGTGGCGCGGATGTCGCGGAACAGGGCCAGGGCCTGCCGCGGCGAGGTATGCATCCAGGCTGCCAGGATTAGGATCAGGTCGCCCAGATACCAGCCGATATTTATCAACCGGCTGGGGGCGGCGGCATTGAAGAGGAACTGCCGCGCGGATGCCAGGTCGGAGACCAGGTAAGCGCTGATGGTGAAAGCCAGCCAGCCGGGCAGTGCCGTCCGGGCTCCGGGTTCATTGGTCAGGAACCAACCCAGCAACGCCAGGAGCAGAAGGGCATCGGCGGTGGGCAACAGGGCCGCCGAAATGGAGCGCAAAGGTTGAAGGATGAGTAGCCAGGTGAGCGCGGCAACGGCGGCCAGGGTGATGAACACGTCAAGGGAAAGGCGCATTCGCCCCAACTGTCGGGGAAATCCCTGGGGGGTGATCCAGATGGTGGCCAACACGGCGATACAAGCGGCCAGGGAGAGCAACTCGGGAGCGTCAAAGCCGCGCGCTTGTCCGGGGGACGTTGGCTGGAGAAAGAGGGCATAGAGGTCTGCGGCTGTCCACAGACCGGTGGCGATCAGCAGGGCGGCCCATGCCTGGCGGGTCTTTGCTTCGTTGGGTCGACGCCAGGCGCGCCAGGCCATGCCGGAAGCGGCTAATCCGGAAACAATCACGGGCAGGCGGGCGGTCCACAAACGCGCCCCATTCTCCGTCGGGGCCAGCAACAGCCACGCCACGTAGACCCCAGCAGAGAGAGCCAGGAAAAGCCAGAGATACAGGCGCCTGGATGATTTCATGAGTAAGAATGGCCAGTCATAAATAGATCGTCATTGAAGGTAACTACTCAAGAGGCCTGAGTTTAAAGTGTGGGGGGAAAAGCCCTCCATACCTCACACTCAGGGGCTTTGCTTTCCCTGTGAGTATTATACAGCGAGCGGCGAAAAATCTTCGCCGCTCGCAACATTACTTTCCTACGGGGTAATCCATTCCTTAGGGGGTGGGGGTTGGCTAGCAGTCGGGGTTGTCCGGTGAGCAGGACGTGGCCCGCGGAGTGTGGGTAGCGGTTGGAGTGGGTGTGGAGGTGAACGTGGGGGTGTTGAAGGGGTTCTCGGTGGCGGTGTTTGTACGCGTAGCCGTGGGGGTGCGCGTGTAGGTGGCGGTGCGGGTGGGAGAAGGCGTGAAGGTCATGGTGGCGGTAGGGGTGATGGGCGTGTTGGTGCGGGTGGGGAATGGCAGGGGAACATTGAGTGCCAGGTCATAGCGCACCCGGGTCGCATAAGAGCCATAGCCGGTCCAAGAGGGGCTGCTATCGTAAGCGTTGTTGATACTAAAACCGGTATCGGCAGCCATCACGTACACCACATAATTCCCATCCGTGACGGGTAGGTCATCGCGCGAGTCATTGGTGGCGTTGTTCCAGGCGTAACTGCTGTAGTTGGTTGGACAGGGGTTGGCGTTGCGATCAAAGAGGCAATAGGGGGCGGAGATGTCTGTCTCGTGATGAACAAGAGTCCCGTTTTGGTAAACGTCGAAATGCACTTCGCGGGTGCGGCGGTACCATTCGGTGTTTGTGGTTACGTTGGCCTGCAAGTTGAAGACACCGTTGTTGCCGTCGATGCGCTGAACATTGATGGCAGGGCCGGGGACTCCGGTGACATTCAGTGTGCAGTCCAGGTCGCTCACACGGTAATGCAGGGTGAGGGTAAAATCGTCTCCGTGGTAATAATCGGAGTTTCTTTGGAAGCCCGAGAAAATAGAATTGATGAAGCTTTCGATTGTGCCATAGCCGTTGCTGGTTCTAAAGTTAGTGCTCCAGTTGAGACGGAGGTTACCCTCTCCTAGCTGAGAAATGGTGGCGGGTGTGGAGAAGGGCAGGTGGCTCCAATTGAAAATGGGATTGGGCAAGTTCATGCCGGGAGATGAGAGGGTTGTCGTCGTGTTGGTTGGAGCGGTCTGATTCCAGACGTAGTTCGTGAGCGAGATGGACGGGCGCGTGGAATCTACGCGGTGCCAGGGATCGATGTAACTGCCTGTCATCCCCACCAGTTGGACGGGGTAATCGATGCTGGCGTTGCGCAAGTATAGATCCATGTAGTTATCTTGCAGGTAAATTTGGTTATTCACACGGGTCTGTAACAGGTCGCAGCGGGGTATGGTCACGGGCGTGGCTGTAGCAACCGGCGTATAAGGGATCAAGTACTGCTGTTCGATGACCTGGGGGGTAGCATTCATAAAGGGTCCGGTCCAACCCACAGCCATATAATCGCTCCCCCATCCTTCACGATGCACGGATTCTATGAAGTAGCGCCGCCCGCCTTCCAGATAGATCTCGTTCGAGCGCTGGCTGTCGAAAGTGTACCAGGAAGGGCCGGTGTTGCTGGGCGCGAATGCGATACGCGACCTCGAGGCAGGATTGTCATCGGGACTGATGTAGAGATTGCTCTCATCATCACTTAGAATCCAAAAATTGTAATACCCGGTTCGAGGCGGGCAGAGATAGGCGCGGAATCGCTGGCCGTAGTTATCCCGCCAATTGATGGGGCCTATGAAATCTCCCGGCAGGCTGTTGCCCTGCGGCGCAAGAACAGGCGGGGTGCCGGCGATCCTGGTCGCCAGGCTGTTGGCAGACCAGACCGGCGTACTCAAGGTGTTGAGGCCGATCCAGTATTCTCTCAGCGGTCCGGCGCCATCGGCGCAGAGAATTTCGGGCGGGACGGTCTCGCGAACAACCGGGTACAGGTTCCGCTGGGGAATGACGGTGGGCAGGGTCTGCTGTGGTATGCCCGGGGCATCCCAGGTCCACGCGACTGCGGCGTGATCGATGTTAACGCCTTCCTTGAACAGTAGCTCGATGTAATATTGCTGGCCTGCCACCAGGTAGTATTCTGAGGAGCTGTTATCTTCTATAAAGTCCAGCGCGCTGGTATAACCATCATTTCGGGCGATAGGCGCTGCGACAGTGGGATCTTGGCCGAAAGGATTCAGAAAGAGGACACTATTATCGTCGCTGGCGATCCAGAATTTGTAATTGGCCGTATAGGGAGGGCAAACCATTCCCCGCCAGCGCACGCCAAAGTTATCCCGGTTGGGAGAACTTTGGGTGGCGGAGAAATCTCCTTGAATGCCGTAATCATCGGCAAACCAGGGATAGCGCGAATCGGCTAATAAACTTTGCACGCTGTTGACATAGGTCCCGGAGGGGATGTTATCCCATCGCTCCCAGAGGATACCGGAGGCTCCGTCACACACGTAAGCGGTGGGTGTCGGGGTGTGGGTGTGGGTTGCAGTGGGAGTGAGCGAGCTGGTGGGAGCAAAGGCCATGCCACTGGTGAGGCCGGTGACCCGGGAGGTGCGGAACTTTTCCACCAACCCTTCACGCTGGGCCGAGAGGCGCAGCGTGGGCCACCAGGTACTGAGGAAGGGGGTAATCATGGGGTGCCGGTAGGTGAGTGTAACGCGGATGCGATCGCCCGGCCCGCCGGCATCATCGGTGTAGCTGATAATGCTGTAGTCAGATGAATTGGCTTTTCCACAGAAAAGTGGGAACTGATGTTCAGTATTGACGATATTGTCAAAGTATCGAACGGGGTCTCCCGATTCACCTGTACCATTGAAGCGAAAATAGGTGGATTCGTCAGTACGCGACGAGCAGATCGAGATGTCCAAATAACCTGGCAGGGAAGGGTTGCCGCGGTTGGCTTGGTTGAAGGTTGCACTGGGATTCGAAAGGTAGGCAATGTAATCGCCGGAAGAGGCAGCCCGCCAACTGACGCCGGTAGCGCCGGCCATCACCGTGTCGCGGATGGAGGGCAGGCGCGCCCAATCCTCCAGCGCGCTGGTCTTTTCTTCCCAATCGGTGATCAGGGGTGAGGCGTTGGAAGGGATTTTACAATCCAGGTTGCCGTCTTGTTCATCTTGCTCGATTATCTCTGCGGTGGTCAACCCGAACGAGGGCGCCACCGCGGCAGCAGCTTCGTCACAGTAATTGCGATTGTAGTTGCCGGTAATTGCATAACGCACCCCGAAACGAGCGCCATTTTGCAGTGCTAACCAGGCTTGCAACAGCCGCCCAAACTCAATGACGCCGAAGACAAGCAATAATAAGATTGGTAAGGCCAGGGCAAATTCCAGGAGGCCTTGGGCTTTGGATTTGTTTTTTTGTGGAAAAGCTGGTTGCTGCATTTGAAACCCCATATTTTGCATGATACTAGTATATATCAGACTGGCTGCATCTTCAAGATAGGTTGGCGTGTTGAAATCTGCATTTTTGGGTATTCAAGCAGCTTCGCCGCTCGAATACCCAAAAAAGGTAACTACTTTGACAATGTCACTTTAAAATTTCGAGCTCTTAGCCCCACCCCCGCC